>JANOAF010000207.1:0-2269 GCA_031411015.1 Opitutaceae bacterium
GGCACATCGGCGCCCAACTTCAAGCCTAGCGACATGAGCTCTCTGCGGCTTAAGTTAAGCTGCCACAAACTATTTAAAGCTATTAGCACGGTTGCCGCATCTGAACTGCCGCCACCTAGACCGCCGCCCATAGGGATATGCTTTTCAACCAGAATGTCTACACCAAGCGGGCATTGTGTATGTTGCTGTAACAGTTTAGCTGCCTTAACACATAAATCTTGCTCTTCTGGCACGCCAACCAAATCATTCACGCGCTTTACAACGCCATCTGTGGTGGGTTTGAGTTTTACAGTGTCGTATAAATCAAGTAGACGAAAAACGGTTTGCAGTAAATGGTAGCCATCTGCGCGCTGACCTGTGATGTGCAGAAATAAATTGATTTTTGCCGGCGCTAAAAATGATTGAAAATCTTGCATAGGACAGTATTTTAGCGCATCTAGCCTGTCGTTAGATTGACTAAATTAATTTTAATTAGCAGTTTTAATCTTAGTGAGTTGCTGTAGCGCGAGCCTTATTCAATAATCACTCGGCCATTCAAAGCTTGTATGGGACGGTTGTTGCTGTGATGCACAGCTTTTTTAAAGGCATCAATCTGTTCTTTAGAGGCTGTGATAGGGTTTTTCATTAATAGCCAGCGTACACCTTCGCTGCAAGGTGGCGTAGTCAGTGAGCCACTAAAACGATAATAGCTTTTATTATCGGGCATAAACTCACTGGGCATGACGCGAGTTTTTAATGCGATTGGTTCGCCTTCTACTTCAGGTAGTTGCTGCCAAAGTTTGGCTAAGGCTGGGTTGGCTTTGCCTTCAGTGAACATGACGCCTATCACGGCCAAATTGCCTTTAGAGTCAGCATGTACAAATTGGGCTTCCAGTGGAAAGGACTTGCCGTGTATGGTATTTTCGCTAGGGGCATGAAAGTGTACGTGCCTCATTTGAAATGCAGCGTTATCAAGCGCCAACATATTGCCTTCTTTAAAGTTAATTTGTACGGTATGGCCATTGTTAAGAATATCTTTTGCAGGAAACTTCTGTATCGCTTTTAAAGGCTTAATCGCCGCATGAATACTATCTTCAATATTGATTGGCGATTGATTTCGGCCGGCATCACAGGTCGCAAATTCCGGGCTAAGTTTTGCCCAGTTCTCAGGACCTTCTTTGCCTTCGTATGCCCAGTTAGTTTTGTTGTCGCCTTTTTTAATGTTGGCAGGTTTTATTGCCGATGGCTTGGCTGTCAAGGAGACAGTTTTAGTGTCGGTAGGTTTCTCTGCCACAGTGTTGACTGGCGCTTCAGGCTTTGTAGTAGCTTTCTGTGTTTCTGGAGTCGTTTTAGATGCGGTGGGTTTTGATTCTACGGCAGCAACTGTTGGTTTTTCTGCTTGGCACACATAGCGCATGGCAATATCCATGTCTGTTTCTGGCACTGGTTCAATAAACTCCGCACTTTTAGCATCGATGCCTGCCGAGTAAACCAGTTCGCTATTTAAATATTGAAAAACTTGTGATGTCGCAGATTTTTGTGCGGAACAATCAAAAAACCACAGTAATTTTGATAAATTATATTGTTTGTCGATAGTTTCTGGATTTTTCTGTGGGGTTTTGTATTCAACCTTCACCCAAGCCCTTTTATACTTATCTTGTTGCAAGATAGATTGCTTATCCAGCATTATTTTTTCAATATTGTTGTCGCTGAGTTTCACCCATTGCGCCGCTTGGCTATTACTGCATATAGCAAAACAGAATATAAATAGTGCGATTAATCTTTTCATTGTATCTACGTTCATCCTAATTGGAGCCTGCAACAAATTTATTTCAGCCTAAATTATGCGGAAATAGTGATGGCTTTTAATGATGAAGTACGGCTGGGTTTAGACCTTAATTCCTAGATTTGGGATATTTTGGCTTTGGAATATCTTGTCTTAAATCTTATGGTTAAAAGCTAGAGTGAGCTTTGAGTTAATTACTTTAGAGTTAATTTGAGGCGTTTGAGTTTGCAGTACTGGAATTTGTAATGCTAGACCAGCTTTCGACCAGCAACTTCAAATAGACCTTTTCGTTTCTAAGTAAGATTTTACTTGGTAAGAACTGACCATTTTGATTGGCATAGTTTTCGTATTGAATATCCCAGTCATCTTGCTTTAAGGTGCTCAAATAACCTTGTTCATTCCATGTGCTGGCTTGAATGGCGCTGCTACTCGGACGTCCTAGTGACCAATCTGCAAGACCGGCTAGTGGCAATTGCCATCCCAACGTTTTTTGAGTGAGTGTTT
>JANOAF010000208.1:0-2793 GCA_031411015.1 Opitutaceae bacterium
CGCCGGCGCGGTGACGCGGAAGCCAGAATGAGGCGCGGCGGCACGGGCATCGCCACGCTCAGGGTGCCTTCTCGGCCAGCACGGTGCGCACGTCGCCTCGCGCCCGGGCCAGCTCCACGCGACTCAAATTGTATTGGTATATCGCATCGACCAAGTTGTCGGCCGCGACCGCGAGCTGGGTCTGCGCCTCGATCACCTCGCGGTTGTCAGCTACCCCCTCGTTGTAACGCGCGCGCGCGAGCCGCAACTGCTCCTCGGCGAGCCGGGAATTCTTCTCCGCCACCTCGATCTGCGCGTAACGCGACGAGGCGTCCTGTCGCGCCAACCGCAATTCAGAGGAGATCTGCATCTCAAGTGAGTTGAGCCGCGCCTGCTGCACGCGCTGCCGCGAAAGCGCCGCGCGCTGATCCGCGCCTGCCCGCAGGCCATCGAAAATCGGCACGTTGAGTGTCGCGCCAAAGGTCCAGACCTTGCGCTTGCTATCGTCGTCGTAGTTCGCGGCGCCGTGCCCGAAATCGCCGGCGAGCCCGAGTGTGGGCAGGCGTTCGAACTTCGCCGTGCGCACGTCGAGCCGTGATTGCTCAAGGCCTTTCTGGCCGCGCAGCCAGTCCGCGCGTTGCTCAAACGTGGTGCGAGCGTCGGCCAGACTGACTAAGCCGGAATCCACCCGCGCGAGCGGAAAATCCGCCAGCTGCAACGCCACCGCAGGATCGAGGTTGAGGAGCCGCTTGAAGACCAGTTCGCTCTGCACGACGGAGGTCACTTGTTGCAGACGTGCTTGCTCAGCCTGCGCCAGCTGGGCCTCGGCCCGCGTCACGTCGATCTGCGTCGCCAGGCCGGCGACAAGTTGGTTTTTCGCCAAATCAAACAGGGAGCGCGCCCGCGTGATGTTCGCATCGAGCACATCAAGTCGCCGCAAATTCCGGAGGTGGCCGAAATACGCCTGCGCCACACTCGCGATCGCCGTCTGCATTGTCACGCGCACGTCGATTTGCGACGCCTCGGCTCCGACGCGCAGCGCCTGCCCGGCGGAGAGCAGCTGCGGATTGAGGAGGGCGTAGGTGCCGTTGAGGCGGGCGTCGTAGCGGTTCGAGGGTCGCGTCTCACTGAGCGCGCCGGTCGAGCTGAGGATGTTCAGATTGCGCGAGCGTCGCTGAAAGGCCGTGAGCCCTACGCTGGGCAGCAGACCGGCGCGCGCTTGGTTTACCTGCTCCAGCGCCTGGGCGGCCGCTTCCCGGCTGAGCAGCACGCTGCTGTTTACGCCTTCGGCCGACGCCATCGCCTGCTCCAACGTAAGCACCATTGGAGCGGCCGCCTTTGCCGTCCCCACCGAGCCGACCACCAGCAATGAAAACGTGAAGAAACGCGGGAAGACTTTGAGCATGGCGATCAGGGAGGTATGCAATTGCGCGCCTGACGCAGAGCGCAAGCTTGGGTTGCGAGTTGTCAGCACTAGTAATGCGCTTCACGTTCCCGCTCCCTTCCATGCGCCTCGGCCTCGCTCAAATCAATCCGACCGTCGGCGATCTCGTCGGCAATCGCCGCAAAATCATCGCCGCCTACCACGAACTCGTCGCCGGTGGCGCCCAACTCGTCGTCTTTCCCGAGCTGGCGGTGTGCGGCTATCCACCGCGCGATCTGCTGTTCAAGCGGCGCTTCGTGCCGGATGTCGCCGACTCGCTCGCCGAGATCGCCGGCGCCGTGGGCGAGGTGCCCGCGATCATCGGGACCGTCGAGCCCAACCCCACCGGCCGCGGGCGGCCGTTTTTCAACTCCGCCGCATTCTGCTTCCGCGGCCAAGTCACCGCCGTCGGCCGCAAGTGCCTGCTGCCGACCTACGACGTGTTCGACGAGGATCGCTACTTCGAGCCCGCCGAGTTTCCCACCAACGTCGAACACGCCGGTAAAAAAATCGGCATCACCATTTGTGAGGACATTTGGACGCATCCGATGATCAGCACGCGCCGACTTTACAGCGGGCGCATGCCCGTTGAGCAGCTCGCCGGGCAAAAATGCGATCTGATGGTCAACCTTTCCGCGAGCCCATGGCACAGCGCCAAGGAGAACGTCCGCCAAAACCTCGTTGTGGCCGACGCCGCGCGCGCGCTGGGATGCCCCGTCGCCTACGTGAACGCGATCGGGGGTAACGACGAACTGATCTTCGATGGCCGCAGTCATGTCGTCGACTCAGCGGGCCGCGTCATCGCCGGACTCGCCGCCTTCGCCGAGGAACTCCGCGTCGTCTCGTTCGAGTGCGGACGGGGTGACCCCGCCCTGCTCGCTTCCGACGCTCAGACCTCAGCGCTCAACCCCCAACTCTCGCCCACCTTCGAGCAGGGCGAGCTGCCCGACATTTATCACGCCCTCGTGCTTGGGCTTCGCGACTACGCCCACAAGAGTGGCTTCAAGCGCGCCCTCGTCGCCCTCTCCGGCGGGATCGACTCGGCCATCGTCGGCGTGATTGCCGCGGAAGCCTTCGGCGCGGAGAACGTCATCGGCGTTTCCCTGCCCTCGTCGATCTCGTCGCAGCACTCGCGCGACGACGCGCGCATCCTCGCGCAGAACCTCGGCATCCGTTTCGAGACGGTGCGCATCGCCGATGTGGTCAGCGAGACGGAGAAGGTGCTCTGGCACCTCTTCAGCCAGACGAAGCGCGACGTGACCGAGGAAAACATCCAGGCCCGCGTGCGGGGTGTGCTGATGATGGCGCTTTCGAACAAATTCGGTTCGCTGCTGCTCACCACGGGTAACAAGAGCGAAATGGCGGTCGGCTACTGCACCCTTTACGGCGAC
>JANOAF010000209.1:0-1569 GCA_031411015.1 Opitutaceae bacterium
ATCACGACGATGTTCTCCACCGTCTCCACGCGGGTTAATTTTTCCGGAGTGTCACGGTTTCAGATCGCGCCACCCATGGCGTCTTGCTCAGTTGTCGGCTAGTTATGACGCCACGGGTGGCGCTTATCGTAATACCACATAAAGCGTCATACTTGGCTGTTTACATTGATTTTCGCCAATAAAACGCCATTTTCGGCGTGTATGAAGATCGATTCAAAGCTGACAGATGAAGCACTGTTGCGCTTGGTCGGGGAACGCCTGTCCGGTCTCCGCCTAGCACGCAACCTCACGCAGCGGCAGTTGGCGGAACAGGCGGGACTTGGCCTGCGGACGGTGCAGCGGCTGGAACTCGGTGAGACGGCGACGCAATTGTCGGGATTCATTCGTGTGTGCCGGGTGCTCGGGCTGGTGGAGAATCTCGAAACATTCCTTCCGCAACCCGTGGTGAGCCCGATGGCGCAATTGCAGCAGGCGGGCCGGAAACGCCGGCGGGCGACGGGGAAAAAGATTGCGCCGGGTGGGGCGAAAAAATGGACGTGGGGTGAGCCGACATGATCGCGAAGGTGCAGCTCTGGGGACGGACGATCGGTGCAGTTTCGCTCGACGAAGGGCGCGACGTCGTGGCGTTTCAATACGACGCGGAGTTTGCGCGCAGCGGAATCGAACTTTCACCCCTGACCATGCCGTTGAGCGAGCGGGTGTATGAATTTCCCGCTCTACCGCGGGACACCTTTCATGGGTTACCGGGATTGCTGGCGGATTCGCTGCCGGACAAGTTCGGCCATGCGCTGATCGATGCGTGGCTGGCGACGCAGGGCCGGACGCCGGAGAGTTTCAATCCCGTGGAGCGGCTCTGCTACACGGGCACGCGAGGCATGGGGGCGCTGGAGTTCGCTCCGCTGATGGGGCCGAAGGTGCGCACCGCCACGAAGATTGAGATCGACGCGCTGGTGCGACTGGCGGGAGAGGTGCTGACGCATCGGGGCGATTTGCAGGCACATTTCCACGAGGCCGGGAAGGCCCAGGCGCTGCGCGACATCCTGCGGGTGGGAACGTCGGCCGGCGGCGCACGGGCCAAGGCGGTAATCGCGTGGAACCGCGCGACGAACGAGGTGCGCTCGGGGCAGATCGCGGCGGGCGATGGGTTTGACTACTGGTTGCTCAAGTTCGACGGCGTCGCAGGCAATAAGGACAAGGAACTCGAAGACCCGAAGGGCTACGGCGCCATCGAGTATGCTTATCACCTGATGGCAAAGGCGGCGGGCATCACCATGAGCGAGTGCCGGCTGCTGGAGGAAAACGGCCGGCGGCATTTCATGACACGGCGCTTCGATCGCCGGGACGGAGGCGCGAAGCTGCACATGCAGTCGCTGTGCGCGTTGGCTCATTTCGATTTCAACCAGGCCGGCGCCTATGCCTATGAGCAGGCGCTGCTGACGATCCGCCAGTTGAAGCTGCCGATGGCCGCCGTCGAGGAACAATTCCGGCGGATGGTCTTCAACATCGTGGCGCGAAACCAGGATGACCATGTGAAGAATATCGCATTCCTCATGAATCAGCAGGGCGAGT
>JANOAF010000210.1:0-4087 GCA_031411015.1 Opitutaceae bacterium
ACGCTGCAGGCCGGCACGCCCGAGTCGTTCAACGTGCTCATCAAGGAAATCCAGTCCCTCGGCCTCGACATCAAACTCCAGAAGCGCGACGCGCTGAGCTACGGTTCCTGACCGTGGCTCCGTCCGCCTTCATCCTTTCACAAAAATTCAGGGAGACACCAAAATGATTCAACCCAACGAGACCGCCGCTGTTGCCCGGACTGAAGCGCGCGATGCGCTTGGCGAAGAGGGCGCCGCATTCGACTGCGTGTCCATCACCGTCGCCTCCCCCGAGACCATCCGCAAATGGTCCAAGGGCGAGGTCAAGAATCCCGAGACGATCAACTACCGCACCTTCAAGCCCGAGCCGGGCGGTCTTTTCTGCCAAAAGATTTTCGGCCCGGTGCGCGACTACGAGTGCGCCTGCGGAAAATACAAGCGCATCAAATACAAGGACGTCGTGTGCGATCGCTGCGGCGTCGAAGTGACCATCGCCCGCGTCCGCCGCGAGCGCATGGGCCACATCGAGCTCGCGGTTCCCGTGGCCCACATCTGGTTCCTCAAGTCGATGCCGAGCCGCCTCGGCCTGCTGCTCGACATGACCGCCCGCTCCCTTGAGCGCGTCATCTACTACGAGAACTTCATGGTCATCGATCCGGGCAAGACCCCGCTCGAGATGAAGCAGCTCCTGACCGACACCGAGTATCGCCAGGCCCTCGAGGAATACGGCGACGACTCCTTCGTCGCCAAGATGGGTGCCGAAGCCGTGCGCGATGCGCTCGTGAAGACCGACATGGACGCCACCGTCGTCGAGCTGCAGGAGCAGATGCGCGCCACGAAATCGAAGCAGATCAAGAAGAAGCTCTCGAAGCGCCTCAAGGTCATCCAAGGCTTCATCCACTCGAAGAGCCGTCCGGAGTGGATGGTATTGGAAGTGTTGCCCGTCATTCCCCCGGACCTGCGCCCGCTCGTCCCGCTGGAGGGCGGCCGCTTTGCGACCTCCGATCTCAACGATCTCTATCGCCGCGTCATCAACCGCAACAACCGCCTGCGGAATTTGATGCAGCTGAAGACGCCCGATGTGATCATTCACAACGAAAAGCGCATGCTGCAGGAAGCGGTCGACGCGCTCTTCGACAACGGCCGTCATGGTCGCCCGGTTACGGGCGCCGGCAACCGCCCGCTGAAATCTTTGAGCGACATGCTCAAGGGCAAGCAGGGTCGTTTCCGCCAGAACTTGCTCGGCAAACGCGTCGATTATTCTGGCCGCTCGGTCATCGTCATCGGTCCTGAGCTCAAGCTCAACCAGTGCGGTCTACCGAAGAAGATGGCGCTCGTTCTCTTCGAGCCGTTCATCATTCGCCGCCTCAAGGAACTCGGTTTCGTGCACACCGTCCGCGGTGCACGCAAGATGATCGAGAAGAAGTCGCCGGAAGTCTGGGACATTCTGGAGGAAGTTACGAAGGGCCACCCGGTGCTGCTGAACCGCGCGCCGACGCTTCACCGTTTGTCGATCCAAGCTTTCGAGCCGATCCTGATCGAAGGCGAAGCCATCCGTATTCACCCGCTCGTCTGCACCGCCTACAACGCGGACTTCGACGGTGACCAGATGGCGGTCCACGTGCCGTTGTCCCTCGAGGCGATCATGGAGTGCAAACTCCTCATGATGGCGACGTCGAACATCTTCTCGCCCTCCTCGGGCAAGCCGATCCTCACGCCCTCGCAAGACATCGTCCTCGGTGCCTATTACCTCACCATTGAGCCCCGCACCAAGCCGACCAAGAACCAGCGCGTGCCGCTGCTCTCCGGTTTGCACGAGGTTCTCTACGCTAAGGCCGACGGTGCGCTGAAAATGCACGACTGGGTCGAGGTGCCTAATCCGGACTACGCTCGCGAGACCGTCTTCGGCGACACCAAGCGCAAGGTTGTGCGCACCACCGTGGGCCGAGTGATATTCAACCAGATCTGGCCGGCCGGTCTCGGCTTCGTGAACTTCCCGGTGCCGAAGAGCAAACTCGGTGACCTCATTCTCAACACCTACAAGATCGCGGGCAATCTCATCACCGTCGAGACCCTCGACAAGCTGAAGGAACTCGGCTTCCAGACCGCCATGCAGGCCGGCATCTCGATCGGAATCGATGACATGATCATCCCCGACTCGAAGAAGGACATCGTCGCCGATTCGCGGAAAAAGATCACCGAGGTTGAGGCCCAGTTCAACAAGGGTATCATCACCGACGGCGAACGCTACAATAAGGTCGTCGACATCTGGACCGGTGCGACCGACAAGATTGCGAAAGAAGTTTTCGCGAAGCTCGAAAACAACGATGGCAAGACCGAGGTCAACCCCGTCTACATCATGATGGATTCGGGCGCGCGCGGTAACAAGCAGCAGGTCCGCCAGCTGTGCGGCACCCGCGGCCTTATGGCCAAACCCTCCGGCGAAATCATCGAGCGCCCCATCTTGTCCTCGTTCCGCGAGGGCCTCACGGTGCTCGAATACTTCATCTCGACCCACGGCGCCCGCAAGGGTCTCGCTGACACCGCGCTCAAGACCGCTGACGCTGGATATCTCACTCGCAAACTCTGCGACGTGGCTATGGACGTCATCATCGCGGAAGACGACAGCGGTTCACGCGACGGCGTGTGGAAGAAAGCGATCATGGAAGGCGACGACGAAATCGTGCCTCTCCGCGAGCGCATCATCGGTCGCTTCTCCAGCGACGATGTCATCAACCCGATCAACCCGAGCGAGATTCTCGTCGGCTCAGGCGAACTCGTCACCGAAGAAATCGCCACGCGTATCGACGAACTCGGTATCGAGCGCATCAAGGTCATGTCGCCGCTCACGTCGATCGCCAAGGGTGGCATCGACGCCAAGTCCTACGGCATCAATCCCGCGACCAGCCGCGTGGCCAAGATCGGCGACTCCGTTGGCATCATCGCCGCGCAGTCGATCGGCGAACCCGGCACGCAGCTCACCATGCGCACGTTCCACATCGGTGGCGTCGCGACGGGTGGTTTCAAAACCCCCGAAATTCGCGTCAAGGCGACCGGCAAGATCAAATATCGGGGTCTCCGTCTCGTCGAGACGGCGGACGGTGGTTCGATCGTGCTAAACAAGACGGGCACCATTCAGGTCCTTGATGCCGACGACAAAGAAGTTGAAGTCTACAACATCGTGGTTGGCTCCTTCCTCCATGTCGGCGACGGCGAGAAGATCGACAAGGGTGCGGTGCTGGCGCAGTGGGATCCCTACAACGTTCCGGTTCTCTCCGAGAAGGGTGGCTCGCTGCACTTCAAGGACATGATCCCTGGCGTGACGGTGAAGCGCGAGCTCGACGAAGCGTCGGGCCGCATCGCGACCGTCGTCATCGAGCACAAGGAGGATCTCAATCCCCAGATCGAGGTGCGCGACGGAAAGAACAAGCCGCTCGCGGCCTATTCGATTCCTGTCGGCGCACAGATCGCCGTCAACGAGGGCGACACGATCGCACCCGGTGCGCTGCTCGCCAAGACGCCGCGTCAGGCGTCGAAGACGAAGGACATCACTGGCGGTCTCCCGCGCGTTGCCGAGCTTTTCGAAGCGCGCCGCCCGAAGGAAGCGGCCGAGATGTCTCGCATCGACGGTATCGTGTCGTTCGAGGGCACGGTCCGCGGGAAGCGCAAGCTCGTCGTGAAAAATGATGAGACGAGCCAAGAAGAGGAACATCTGATCGCCACCGGCAAGCACATCATCGTGCAACCGGGAGACGTCGTGCACAAAGGCCAGCACCTCACCGAAGGTGCCGCCGATCCGCACGAGATTCTGGAGATCCTTGGGCCGTCCGCGCTCTACGATTTCCTGATCTCGCAAGTGCAGGAAGTTTACCGTCTCCAAGGCGTGACGATTAACGACAAGCACATCGAAATCATCATCCGGCAGATGCTCCGAAAAGTCCGTATCACTGATCCGGGCGACACGGAGAATTTCTGGGGCGAGCAAGTCGACCGCGCCACGTTCCTCGCGGAAAACAAGCGCATCGAAGAAGCCGGTGGCAAACCCGCCGAGGCCGAGCCGATCCTCCTTGGTATCACCAAGGCGTCGCTTGAAACCGAAAGCTTCATC
>JANOAF010000211.1:0-8810 GCA_031411015.1 Opitutaceae bacterium
AACCGCCCCAACAATCCCACCGACCAATCGCTCCACGACTTCCGCGGTTTCAGCGGCCAGATCGCCGGTGGCATTGTGAAGACCGGCCAGAAGGTGATCGCGTTTCCCGCGGGCATCGTGACGACGGTGAAGCAGATCTGGACTTACGACGGCCCGGTGTCGGAGGCGTTTTGTCCGCAGTCGGTGACACTCGTGCTCGAACACGACATCGACATCAGCCGCGGCAGCATGCTCGTTGGCCTCGATCACTTGCCGGGTTCACACAGCGACTTGCAGGCGGAGGTATGCTGGATGCACGCGCGCGCGTTGCAGGCGGGAAAAAAATATTTCCTCAAGCACACGACGCACACGGTGCAGGTGGTGGTCACGGAGATTATCAACAAGCTCAATCTCGCAACGCTCGAATCGGAAGCGGGAGCCACGGAACTCGCGATGAACGACATCGGCGAAATCCGCCTGCGCACCGCGAAGCCGCTGGTGTTCGACGGCTACGCGACGAACCGGCTCACTGGTTCTTTTATTCTAATCGAGCAGGGCACCAATGCGACGGTCGCGGCCGGCATGCTGGGTTCTCCCCGTGAAATCGTAAAGCCCGAGAACGGCGACTATGTGATATGACCACGTCCAACCCCAATACCCCTTTCCCGGCCGAACCCAAAGTGACCGCTCGTTCCGAATCGCATTTTCGCAGCCTGCTCAAAGCCGTGAGTTGGCGGTGCGTCGGCACCCTCGATACGTTCATCGTGAGCTTCGCCGTGCTGAACCTCACCGGTGCCGTCGGCGGGGGCATGGGCCACGCGGCGCGGATTTCGGGTGGTATCGCGGGGGTGGAGGTCGTGACGAAGATTCTGCTCTACTATTTGCACGAGCGCGCTTGGGCGCGCGTCGCGTTCGGCCGGCTGCGGCCCATGAGCTTGGAAGAAAGAGCCGCGGAAAACGTGCCGTGAAAGTCTCCGTCAAGGTTGACTACGCCTGTCGCGTGATGGCCGAACTCGCCCGGCTCCACGGCTCGGGCGCGCTCGCGCAGATCGATCAGCTCGCCAAGGCGGAGGCGGTGCCGGCCAATTTCCTCGCGCAGATTCTCCTGAAGCTACGCGACCATGGTTTGATCACGAGCCGGCGCGGTAACCACGGTGGCTACACGCTGGCTCGCGCGCCGGAGGAAATTTCGCTCCACGACATTCTACTGGCCGTCGAGGGCAAGTGCCTGCACCTGAGCGGAAATTTCCACGGCCGCAGCGGCCGGCGCCTCAAGCGCGTGTGGGACGAGATCAGCGAGTGCCTCGATGAGAAAACCAAGAGCTACACGCTCGACCAGCTCTCCTCCAAAAATCCGACGGAGATGTATTATATCTGACGTGGCTTGAAAGTAGGGCGGTGTCTCTGACCCGCCCTTCTTTGTCATTGCGAGCCCGGCTCGGCGGGCGCGGCAATCCAGCACGAATTCCAGATGGATGGCCACGTCGCTGCGCTCCTCGCCATGACAAGCGGGGAAGTTCATTGGCGATTTCACCCAACCTCGGGTTGGTCCTGCTCTCGCGATGACGACAGGCCAGGGCGGGTCGGAGACCGCGCCCTACTTCTTCGGTCGCGGCGGCGCGTCGGCGCGGGCTTCGGCTTCCTTCATCAATTGCTGGAATTTCGCGTCGCCGCGCAGCGGCTCCCATTCGAGTTGGAGCCGCAGCAGGTAGCCGAAGCCGTAGCCCTGCTCGTGCACCGCGCGCAGCTCGGCGATGGCGGCGGCGGTCTCACCCAATAGGGCGAGCGTCTCGGCGTTCGAGCGGCGGACTTCGGTGATAGTGACGGCGTCGTGGGTGCGGGCGGCGAGTTGCGTCGCTTCGGCCATGGCCGCCCGCGCCTCGGATTTTTCACCACGCAGCGCATGGATGATCGCGCGGTATCTTGGCCCGTTGGGCAAGTCCGGGAGATCCTGCGCATACTGTCCGGAGGCGGCCAAAGCCTCGGAGTAGAGTTCGGCGGCCCGGGTGCCGCGACCGAGCCGTGCGTCCAGTTGCCCGAGGCGGATGGTGGCGATAATTTGCCCGCCCCGCGGACCCGAGGTGGGGGCCCGTTCGCTGGCGTAGATTTTCAGCGCCTGTGCGAAGTCGGCCAGGGCGGCCTCGAATCTCCCACCCATCGTCTGCAACTCGGCGCGCTCCCGATAGAAGGTCGGGTTGTTGAGGTCGCGCGTCGGAACTGTTTCGAACCTCACCAGTGCACCGGGCAGGTCGCCCGTCCAAGCCAGAGTGTTTAATGACCGGCCGCGAAGTGGAAAGGAATTATACGTCAACGTCCAGCCTGACATCGCCCAGCCTTGTTCATAGCGCCGTTCCGATTCCGCAAAGCGGCCGATTATCCGCAGGATCTCCGCTACGCGCAGAAGGCTGGCCGCATTCCGCGGGTCGAGTTCGGCGGCGCGAGTGGCAAGCGCCTGCATCGCATCGCCCCAGCGGCCGCGGGCAAGTTCCAGCTCGAGGCGGACGGCGGGTGCCTCGGGATCGTTGGGGCGCAGCCGTTCGGCTTCATCCAATTCGCGTTGCGCCGCCCCGAGGTCGTAATCGATCGCCTGGCGCACCAACGCGAGCGCGAGATGGGCTTCGGGCAGGTTCGGATCCAGCCGCACGGCCGTAAGCGCCGCATTCCGGGCCCGCATCGCATTTTGCTCGCTGCGATCGTAGCCGGTGACGCGAAAGGAGTGAAAAAACACTTGGGAAAGCCGCGCCGAGGCGAGCGCGTAGCCCGGGTCGAGGCGCAGGGCTTCCTCATAGAGCCGCACGGCCTCGAAACTTGAATTGCGACGTGTTACGCTCGTTTGCTCCGCTCGGCCGCGCAGGTAGAGGTCGTAGGCCGCGAGGTTTTGCGTGGGGGCGGCCCCGGGCGCGGCCGCCGGGGCCAGGCCGAGCTTGAGCGAGAGGTTCTTCGCGATGAGCCCGGCGATCTCGTCCTGCACGGCGAAGATGTCCTTCAACTCGCGGTCGAAGTTGTCGGACCACACGTGGAAACTGTCGTCGGCCTTGATCAGCTGGGCGGTGATGCGCACGCGGTCGCCGGACTTGCGCACGCTGCCTTCGACGATGTAGGCCACGCCGAGCTCCTGGGCGACCTGTTTGATCGCGACCTGCTTGCCCTTGTAGAAAAACGCCGAGGTGCGCGCCGACACTTTCAGGCCCGGAAGCTTGGCGAGGACGTTGAGCAACTCCTCGCTGATGCCGTCGGAAAAATACTCGGTGTCCTTCTCCGCGCTCATGTTGGCGAAGGCGAGCACGGCCACGGAGGAGGCGGCGGGAGTCGCCGCGGGCGATGGGAAGTTGCGCAGCGCGAAAAATGCGGCAGTGGCGGCGAGGGCGAGGACGGCCGTAGCGGCGACGAGCTTTGGAAAGCGGCGGCTCGGGAGTTGGGCGGGTCCCTGACCCGCCCTCGGGGGATTGACGGACGGAAGGGACGGGTCAGAGACACGCCCTACTTCGGAACCGATCAGCAGCGTCGTCACGCGCGCACAAAACACCGCGCTCGCCTCGCCGCCCGGCAGCCGCGTCCATTGCACTGCGCGGAATTCCTCGGGCACGTGGGCGTCGGCGTCGCGCGTGGCGTCGATCACGACCGGCAAAAGAAACGGTTTCGCGTCGGCCATCGTGTGCGTGCGCTGCGCGGCGAGTTTCCACTCCAGCCGAAAGTAGCCTTCGAGCCTTTCCTGCGTGGCGGCTGAGATCACGGGCACGAACAGGGCGCACACCGCGATCTGGCCGCGGATTTTCCGGTCCCATCCATCGCCGCCCGCGAGTTCGGCCTGATCGAACCAGACCTCGATACCTGCGGCCCGGAGTGCCGCACAGAGCCGCAACGCCCCCGCCGCGTCCTGCGACGCATAGCTGATAAAGACGGCAGAGTTGGCGGGGGAATCCATGCGGGGGCGAAAGCGGGCCCGGGAGAATCCAGCGGCGGCCGGCAGGAAGCGCGAGGGGAAAAGCGGGTGCGTGGCGCGGTTTGAGGGCCGGCGGCTCGGGAGTAGGGCTCGGTCTATGACCCGCCCTCGGTGCGAAAACTCAACGCGTGAAAGGGCGGGTCACAGACCGCGCCCTACTTTTTTGCCACCGCTACCGCGCAGGCCTTATAGGATGGCTGGCGCGAGTGGGGATCGAAGGAAGGAAAGGTGAGACGGTTCACCGTCTCGAAGTGCATCGGCAGAAAAATCTGACCGCGCTGCACGGTGGCGGTGACGACTGCGATTGCTTCGGCTTCGCCGCGACGGGAACGGATGGTGGCGCGATCACCGGCGGCGAGGCCGAGCCGTTCCGCATCGTCGGGGTGAATCTCGACGGTGAGCACGGTCGGTGCGAGTTTGCGTAGCACGGCGCTCTTGTCGGTGCGCGAGCCGGTGTGCCATTGCGCGGAAGAGCCGCGGCCGGTGAGCAAAGTAAACGGATACTCCGCGTCCGGCAGCTCCGGCATGGGGCGCGGCGGATCGAAGAGGAACTTGGCGCGGCCATCGGTGTGGAAGAATTTTCCGTCGGCGAAAAGGCGGCGCTCGGTGATTGCGGATTGCGGCTTGTGGATTTCGTATTGGGCGATCCGCAGTCCGCGATCCGCAATCTGTGATGAGTCCGCGTGAGCGGACGTGAACGGCCATTGGATTCCGCCGCTGGCGTCGATGTGGGCGTAGTCGCGGATACCGGTGAAATCGCAGGGCTGGCCGGCGGAGAGTTTTTTGAGGATTTGAAACGCGGCTTCGGGTGAGTGCCACGCAGTGAACGACTCGCCGCAGCCCCAGGCATCGGCGACCAGTTTGAAGATCGCGAAGTCGCTCAACGCCTGGCCCGGCGCGCGCGCGACCTTCTTGACGAGGCCGAGGCGGCGTTCGCTGTTGATCAAAATGCCTTCCTTCTCGCCCCAGCCGGCCGCGGGTAAAACGAGGTCGGCCATTCGCGCGGTTTCGGTCGTCGCATACATGTCCTGCACGACGAGGAAATCGAGTTTACCCAGAATCTCCTTCGCACGCGTCTGATTAATCCACGAGTGCGCGGTGTTGGTCGCGATGACCCACAGCGCGCGAATCTCCCCGCGATCGATGGCGTCGAGGATTTGATCGTAGGCGTAGCCGTTGCGGTCAGGAATTTGCGCGGGCGGGAGACCGAGAATCTTGCCGACGTGTTTGCGGTGCTCGGGCTTTGCGAAGTCGTAGCCACCGAGGAGCGAGGTCGCGTTGCCAAAGAGGCGCGATCCCATCGCATTGCACTGGCCGGTGATCGAGTTGGCGCCGGTGCCGGGGCGGCCGATGTTTCCCGTCATCAACGCGAGGTTGATGATCGCCTGCGCGGTGCGGGTGGCCTCGTGGCTTTGGTTGACGCCCATCGTCCACCAGAATGAAACGCGTTCGCGCGTGACGATGATCTCGACGAGGCGGTGCAGGGTGGCGACGGGCACGCCGGTTTCAGCGGCGGTGTGCTCGGGCGTGAAGGTTGCGACGAAGGCGGAGAACGCATCGTAGTTCGTCGTGTGCGCGGCGATGAAATCTCTTTTCACGGCGCCGCGCGCGATGAGCAGATGCGCGAGCCCGTAGAGCAGCGTGAGATCACTTTTCGGGCGGAGCGCGATGTGGAGCGTGGCGGCCTGCGCGGTTTCCGTGGCCCGTGGATCGACGACGACGATTTCGGGTTTCCGTTTGTTCATCATCACCCGCTGCCACATGATCGGATGCGCGATGCAGGGGTTGGCCCCGATGAAGATGAGGGCGTCACTCTCCTCGAAATCGGCGTAGGTGAACGGCGGCGCGTCGAAGCCGAACGATTGTTTGTAGGCGACGTGCGAGGTGGCCATACACTGGCGGGTGTTGGAGTCGCAGTGCAGCGCCCCCATGCCGAATTTGAAGAGTGCGCCGAGCAGCGCCATTTCCTCCATCACGATCTGGCCGGTGCTGAGAAACGCGATCGAGTGCGGGCCGTGATAGTGTTGGGTTTGTTTAAAATTCTCTACGAACGCGGCGAGCGCGCGTTCCCAGGAAACTGGGGCGAGTTCACCCGTGCCGGGATCGCGCAAGAGCGGAGCCGTGGCGCGATCAGGGGCGGCAAGCGGCGTGAGCGCCTCCCAGCCTTTGGGGCACGCCATGCCGAGGTTCACGGGATAGTCGCGGTTGGCGCTGAGGTTGATGGCCTCGCCCTGGGCGTTAAGATGGATGGAGAGCGAACAGCCGGTGCTGCAAAAGCCGCAGACCGAGTTGGTCGTTGCGGCGGGCTTGAGTCGCGCGGGCACACGGCCGAGGCCGAAGTCGGCGGGATGCAGCACCATGTCGGCCGTCATCGGCCCGCTGCGGGCGTGGAGGAGTTCGTCGAGCGGCGGGATCATGCGGGCACGCCCGGCATTTTCGGTGCGTCGACGGCGCGGAAAAACAAGTAACGCTCGGCCAACTCGCCGACGAGGAGCGGCAGAGCGGCAAGCCATAGCGGGGCGACCACGAGCATTACGGCGGCGGCGAAACCGCAGAGATCGCGGATGAGCACGGCGCGGGCGAGTGGGCCGCGTTGCAGCTTCGCCGAGACACCACCGCCAAACCACGTGCGCGTTTCCACGGCGAGCTTCACCCAGAGTAAAACCGCGGCGATCGACGGTGCGGTGAGGGCGAGGATGGTGAGCAAGGCGGTGCCGAAGAAGCGTGGGAAGGTCTGCCCGGCGCGCCAGAACTGGCGGCGCGTGTCGATGTAGATCATCGCGGAGCAGACGAGAGCGAGGATGCCCAGCGTGGCGGACGCGATGGGAAGAAGCCGAGAGTCGAGAGCTGAGAGCTGAGAGAACTGAGGTGCGATGACGGTGAGGACAGCGAGCGGGAGCCACGCGCCGAAGAGCATCGCTTCACGGCTCAGCCAGCTCTTGCGCCAGCCGAGGAAGATACGCCATGCCCGGAGCGGTTGGCCAAGGTGAAACACGCTCGCGGCGAGGCCGAGGCCGCCGATTGCCGCAGCGGCAAGGCGGAGGTGAGAGTTAAGTGTTGAGAGCTGAGAGCCAGAAACCGCGGCGGTGGCTGAAAGGCCGACCGCGATCGGCATCAGCGTGAGCATGAGGACGAGCGGCCAGTGCGCGGGTTGCACGCGCAATGCTGCGGCGTCGGCAGGAATGAGGTTTTCCGGCAGCTTGCGCTGCGAGACATAGCGCGTGGTGGGCTGCGTGTAGGACGGTTCCGGCGCGGTGCGGAGAAAGGAGGACGTGTCGACGCGGGGTGAGGGCACCCCGCCCACATCTATGCGCACCGTGACGATCTTGATCGCGTGGGTGGGGCAGGCTTGCGCGCAAGCGGGGGCCTCACCCTCGGCGAGGCGGCTGTGGCACATGTCGCATTTGCGCACGATGCCGAGGCGCTCGGAAAATTTCGGGACATCGTAGGGACACTTCAGGATGCAGTAGCTGCAACCGATGCACTGATCGTCGAGATGCAGGACGATGCCGGTGACAGGATCTTTTTCGTAGGCGAGGACCGGGCAGCCGTTGAGGCAGGCGGGATCGGCGCAGTGGTGGCAGGCGGTCGTAACGGTCTGCGTAAACGGCTGCGCGCGGCTTGGGCTCAGGATGAGACCGACGTCGCGCCATGTTTCCTCGTCGTCGAGGCCATTGAGCGAGTGACACGCGGAGACGCAGGCCTTGCAGCCCGTGCACGAATCGAGCTCGACCTGGAAGGCGTATTGTTCGCCCGGCTGCGGCTTGGTGAGCGGGATGAGCTGCGGCGCGAGCGCGGTCACGCCGGGTGCCAGCGAATCATGTGCGGCGGAAAAACGTGCGACCGGGGTGTCGAGCCGCTGCTGCTCGGCGAGGAGTTCGGCGAGCAGGGGGAAGTTGTCCTTCGAGGCGCGCATCAAGGGCGGCGCAGACCGGGCTCACGCGGAGGACGCAGAGGATGCGGAGCAAAAACGATCGAGCCGTTGCGACCGTGGCGGACTTGGCGTGAGGCAATCATGGCTCAGTAAACGTCGCGCGCGTAGCGTTTCGCGGTTTTGAGGGCCTGCACGTAGGCGGCGGCCTGCGCGGCGGTTTTGCCGCCGGCGCGTTCGACGACCGTGTGCAGTGCGGCATCGACATCCTTCGCCATGCGCGAGGCGTCGCCGCAGACGTAAAAATGCGCACCGGCCTCGAGCCACGCGTAGAGTTCGGTGGCGTGCTCGATCATGCGGCTTTGCACGTAGATCTTTTCCGTCTGATCGCGGGAGAAGGCGGTGTCGAGGCGTGTGAGCGTGCCTTCCTTCATCAGGCTGGCGAGTTCCTCTCGGTAGAGAAAATCCGTCGCGGCGCGCTGGTCGCCGAAGAGCAGCCAATTTTTCCCTTTCGCGCCGGCGGCCCTGCGCTCGTGCAGGAAAGCGCGGAAGGGCGCGATGCCCGTGCCGGGTCCGACCATGATCATCGGGATGTCTCCGTTCGCGGGTGGGCGGAAAGCTTTGTTGGAGTGAACGAACACCCCGATGTGCGTCGTGCCGGCTTGCGCGCGATCCGCGAGGAACGTCGAGCACACGCCTTTGCGCGGCCGACCGTCTTTCTCGTAGCGCACGGCCCCCACGGTGAGGTGAACTTGTCCGGTGTGGGCCTTGGGCGACGAAGAGATCGAATACAGCCGAGGTTGAATTTTTTTCAGGACGCGGACGAACGAGATGGGGTCTGGGGTCTGGGATTTGGGGTCTGAAAGGCGGGAGAGAACGACGTCGATGACGTGATGGGGAGTTGTTGTAGCCGGGCTCGGTGAGCCCGGTCGGGGGGGGGGGGGACCCCCCGGGACAAACGGGGTGGGGAGTGCGGGGCGGTGGGGGGGGGGGGTGGCGCGATCGGAGGATTAAGGG
>JANOAF010000212.1:0-2048 GCA_031411015.1 Opitutaceae bacterium
GTTCGGCGACCCCGCCCTACCGCCACCGATCACCTGCCAAGATCGATGATCGATCCGATGCCGGTCCGAGCCATCCTGGAGAAATCTATACCAGCTCGTAGAACGGCGTGCTCTCGCCCGGTTCGACCACGGAGAATTCGCACGCGCTCAGCGTGCCCCGCACGCCCGCCAGCGCGAGTTCGACGGCCGCGCGCGAATTGCAGTCGCGGGAGAGATGCGTGAGATAGATGCGCCGCCAGCGCGGGCTCGCGACTGCGGCGAGCAGCTCGCGCGCCGCGTCGTTGGAGAGGTGGCCGTGCCGGCCCGCGATGCGCTGCTTGGTGGACCACGGGCGTTTGGTGTCGGCCTGGAGCAGGGTGGAGCAGTGGTTCGACTCGACGACGACGACCTCACACTCGCGGATGCACTCGCGGACATTCTGCGGCGCGTGTCCGAGATCGGTGAGCCACGCGAGTGAGCGCCGCGGCGCGAACAAATCGCCCTCGTGCCCACTGGTGAAACGAAAACCAACCGGCTCCTGCGCATCGTGCGGCACCGCGAAACTTTCGATTTGCAAATCCCGAAACACAAAACGCGCCCCGGTTTGGAAAATCTGCCAGTCGGGCCGGTGCCCGAGACCGCTTTGGACGGCGCGCGCCGTCGCCTCGTTGGCGAAGACGCGGATGTGCGGGAATTTTTTCAGCCCCTCCAGCCCCGCCGCGTGGTCACCGTGCTCGTGGGTGAGAAAAATCGCATCGACCCGCTCCAGCGATTCGCCCAGCGGTTCAAGGAGCGCGCCGAGTTTCCGTGCGGAAAATCCGGCGTCGACGAGCACACGCGCGCCCTCGGTCACGAGCAACGCCGCGTTGCCCGAGCTGCCGCTGCCGAGAATGCTGAACCGCATCGCCATGGAGATGGGTTGCGTTGAAGCGCGCCGCGACGCGAGCGCCAATCGAAAACGGTTGCTGGTCCGGGCGGATTTTCGCTCGTGGGCTGGTTTCAGCCCTGTTCCCGCTTGCCGCTAGGTTGCTCAAGAGCGGCGCGAAGAATCCACTGGGAGCTCCGTAACCCTTTAAGGAGGCGAGTGTCTAATTTTGTTCTTCGCTCTGCTCAGTATGAAAGGACTTCTCGGCGGCACCTTCTAACATTCGCGGCTGACCCGAGATTTGCGGTTGCCGCCGTCCGGGCGCGAACACTTCATCTCCTTCCGATGGATTCAACCCCGCGCACCGATTGGGATGTGATCGTGATCGGCGGTGCCCTCGCCGGCGCGGCGGCGGCGTGCCTGATCCGGCGGAAAAATCCTGAGTTGCGCGTGCTGATTTTGGAACGATCGGAGCGGTTCAAACGTCGCGTGGGGGAGTCGACCGTCGAGATCAGCGCGTTTTTTCTCGGGCGGGTGCTGGGTCTCACCGATCACCTGCTGGAAAAACACCTGCCGAAACAGGGCATGCGTTTCTGGTTTACCAACGATAATGCGCGGGCGCTCGATCAGTGCAGCGAGACGGGGCCGCGCTACAATGTCCGTCTCCCCGGCTATCAGGTCGATCGCGCGGTGCTCGACGAGCATGTGCTCGCGACCGCCGTCGGCGAAGGCGCAGTGGTCCAACGTCCGGTGCGCATCCGCCGCGTGCGGCTCGCGGACGGTGCCGCGCAGACGGTCGAGTGGGAAGACGCGGCCGGCGCGGCGCAGACGACGACCGCGCGCTGGGTCGTCGATGCCTCGGGGGTGGTGGCCACACTCGCGCGGCAGGAAGGCTGGCACGTGCCCAATCGTGAGCATCCCACCGCGACCTGCTGGAGCCGCTGGACCGGCGTGCGCTCGTTCGACGGCCGGGAGTTCGCGGCCCAATACCCCGCGTGGTCCGCGCGCGTGAAGGGCCTGCGCAACACCGCCACCAACCACCTCACCGGCCGCGGCTGGTGGGCGTGGATCATCCCGCTCAAGGGCGGCGATGTGAGCGTGGGCGTCACCTACGATCAGCGGATCACCGAGCTGCCGCCCGGGCCGGGCCTCGGCGAGCGCCTGCGCACGATGCTGGTCTCGCACCCGGTCGGCCGCGAGCTGC
>JANOAF010000213.1:0-4086 GCA_031411015.1 Opitutaceae bacterium
CGGGCGGGTCTGACCCCCCCCAACCAAAACCCACCGCCGCCCCGGGGCGGCACACCCCCCCCCCCTACTCCCGACCGGCGAGCTTCAGTTCATTGCGCGAGCCTCAAGAGGCAGGTCGAGCGAGGCAGCGAGCGAGTTCGCGCCCTACGCCGAGCCAATCGCGCACCACCCTTACTTCGCCTTCGCATTCCACACCGCGAGCGTGTCGGGCGAGCCTTGGGCGCGGACGCCGTTGTCGTTTAGGATTTCCTCGGTGGCGGCGACCATCGCGGCGCGGGAAAACACCGGGGTTTCGAACTTTCGGCCGGCAAATTCGAAGACGACGAACTCCTCCTTCGCGTCGCGCAGCACGGCGACGAGGTGCGCGAGATTTTTGATCGCGATGCCGTTTACCTTTTCAACGACGCTGCTCTGCGTCTGCGAGTAGCCGATGGCGAGCTTGTGGGGGAAGAAGGGCGACGACACGACCACGAGTTCCTCGCCGGGAAACGCCGGCTTGTCCGCGCGCCGCTGCGCGAGCGGGCTGTTGGCGCCGGAGAGGGCGACGGCCGCGTTGTTGAGCCCGCCGAGGAAGAGCTGCGTGGCGGTCGAGAAAACCATCGGCCCGTAGACGAAGTAGGAGGGATAGGCGCCGTCGAGGTCGGGGATCAGCAGTGGGCGCTTGGCGGACAGCGCCAGATCGATTTTCAGCTCGGCGCCTTGGCGCAGGATCGTGAAAGGCACGCGGCCGGCGCGCGCGGTTTTTTGCAGCAGGTATTGGAAGCGCACGCGGATGTCGCCGACTTTGACCATGCCTTCGTTGTCGATCTTGGTGTCGCCGATCGCGGTGATGATGTCCCACGGTTTCAGCGGGTAGGCGGGGTCATCGGTGTCGGCCTGCGTGACGATCATACCCTCGACGCCTTTTGCCACTTTGAGAAAGGGCCGCAACGCGGGGTTCTCGAACGTCTGCAGCGTGTCGAACATCGCGGGTTTGCCGTCGAAGCGTCCATCGGCGACATCGGCGAGGAACAGCTCGATCTCCTCGCAGGGGATGATGTAGCCGATGTTGTCGCCGCCACCGAGTCGGCTAAAGGCGAGGCCGACCATTTTTTCGCCGTCGACGGCGGGGCCGCCGCTGTTGCCGGGATTGATCGCGGCGTCGATTTGGATGCGCAGGCCGGACGTGGGAAAATTGTAGAGCGTGAAATCGATGCGCGAGACGATGCCCTTGGTGATCGAGAGCGTGGTGCCGCCGGCGGGGAAACCGTAAACGAGCACGGAGTCCTTCACGGCGGGGAGCTTCGTGGCGCGCGGCAGGGGCGGGCGGAGATCGAAGAAAGAATCGTCGTCGAGCTTGAGCACGGCGAGGTCGATGCCCTGTGAGATCGATTCAACGGTGGCGGAAATCTTGTCACCCGACTGGTTGGCCTGCACCTGCACTTGGGTCGCGTAGAGCACGACGTGGGCATTCGTGAGAATGCGCCGGCCCTCGATGATTACGCCGGAACCGGTGGACTCACGCGGCCCCTGTTTGGCCCATGGTTTATAGGGATCGGGATAACGCATCGTGGAGAAAATCTTCACGACGGAATTTTCGACCGAAGGGGCCTTCGCGGCTGACTGCGCTTGGGTGTTCGGCGCGGTCAGCGGGAACAAGCTCAACGACAGGAGGCAAAGCAGCGCGCTCGGGCGCAAAGGGGGAAGCATGGCGCGGCAAGGCAAAGCGACCGCGCGAAGAACGCCAGCTGGTTTTTGCCGCGGCGCCATCGACTGGGCGCAGTTCTGGTTCTTTCCGCGCCGGACGCCGTGACGTAGCACGGTCAGCCTGACCGTGCAGCCGGGGAAAACGCGGTCAGGCGGACCGCGCTAAGCCCGGCCCCGGCCGCCGAAAAAACGAGATGTGCCCACGCCAATCAACGCGCCGGTTCGACGAGGATTTTTCCGGCGGCGACGACGCTCAAAGCCAGTTCGCGTCCGCCGGACTTTTTCAACGTCACGAGCCCGGCCGGTATATTGCGGTCGGTCACCCGGAGGGTTGTCCCCGGCCGCAGGCCGTTTTGTTCGGCAAACTGAAGAAACTCCGCCGACTGCTCCGTGATACGCACAATGCGCACGGCCCGATCCGTGACACAGGTCGCGAGCGTCGCGTAGACCTGCGAACTCAGTTTGCCCTGCCGGCTTGGAATCGGATCGCCGTGCGGATCGGTTTGCGGGTGACCGAGCAGCGCGTCGAGCCGATCGAGCACCTCGTCGGAGATCGCGTGCTCGAGCTGCTCGGCCTCGGCGTGGACCTTGGCCCAGTCCATCTTCAGCACGTTGACGAGAAACGTTTCCACGAGGCGGTGCTTGCGGAGGACATTGAGGGCGAGCCGCCGGCCCTCGGGCGTGAGGCGCACCCCGTGGCGCGGGCGGTGCTCGACGAGGCCCTCGTCGGCGAGCGCCTTCACCATGGTGGTCGCGGTGCCGGGCACGACCGCCACGGCGCTCGCGAGCGCGCCCATCGACACAAGATCGTCGGAGCCGGCGGAAAGCAGGAGCACGTGCTTGAGGTAGTTCTCGACGGCGATGGTGGCCACGCCGGTGAGATAGGCAGCGCTGGGTTTGACGCAACCAAAGATTTATTTTGACTAATCAAAATAACGAAACACAACCACCCGCATTATGCATCACCCGCTCCTTCTGCTTGCCGTGGCCGGCGCGGCCACGCTCGTGCCCCTCGCCCCGGACGCCGAGGCGGCAGTGGGTCCGGTCGCGCGCAACAAGGGCGCCTACACACTCTTCCATCCGACGCCCGCCGGGCTCATGCGCGATCTTTCCACCGACCGGCCCGATCAGACGGAAAGCCCCTACACGGTCGATGCGGGGCATTTCCAATTGGAGATGGATTTCGTGAATTACACGCGCGACCGCGACACAGAGGGTGGGGCCGATGTGCGGAGCCGCACGTGGTCACTGGCCCCGGTGAATTTGAAGCTCGGCCTCCTCAACAACGTGGATCTCCAGTTGATGATCGACCCCTACGTGCGGACACGCACCGAGGATCGCGCGACGCGCACGACGGGGAAGGCGGCCGGTTTCGGCGACGTGACCACCCGGCTCAAGGTGAATGTCTGGGGCAACGACGGCGGGGCGACGGCGTTTGCGCTCATGCCGTTTGTGAAGTGGCCGCTGTCGGCGTCGAGCATCCGCAACGGCAAGACGGAGGGCGGCCTCATCGTGCCGCTCGGCATCGAGTTGGCCGATGGGTGGGGGATGGGGCTCATGACGGAACTCGATTTCGTGCGCAACGCCGCGAACACCGGCTATGACCGCGAGTGGGTCAACTCGGTCACGGTCTCCCGCGATCTCAGCGGGAAACTGGGCGGTTACGTGGAGTTGTTCACCGTGATGGGCAGCGCGGCCGGTTTCAAAACGCAGGTCCAGTTCGACGTCGGGCTGACCTACGCACTGCGGCCCCACGTGCAACTCGACGCCGGCTGCAATTTCGGCGTCACGAAATCCGCGCCGGACTACCAGCCCTTCGTGGGCATCTCCTATCGCCACTGATTTTTCCCCGCACGACATTTTATGAAACCCATCCTTGCCTCCCCGTTCCGCTCCACCCTGGGGCTGCTCGTCCTGCTCGCGGGCACCACGCTTTTGCCGGCCAACGCGTTTGCGGCCAAGAAACGCATCGTCACCACCTTCACGATCATCCAGGACATGGCGCAAAACGTCGCGGGCGACGTAGCTATCGTGGAATCGATCACGAAGCCCGGCGCGGAGATTCACGGTTACGAACCGACCCCGCAGGACATCGTGAAGGCGCAGAAGGCCGACCTCGTCCTGTGGAACGGCCTAAACCTTGAGCGCTGGTTCGAGCGGTTTTTCGGCAATCTAATAATCGTGCCGAGCGCGGTTCTCAAGGACGGCATCACGCCGATGGGCATTGAGGAAGGCCCTTACGTCGGGAAGCCGAATCCCCACGCGTGGATGTCGCCGCGCAACGCCGTGATCTACGTGGAGAACATCCGCCGGGCCCTCGTGAAACTCGATCCGGCGAACGCCGCGACCTACGATGCCAACGCCGCGGCCTACGCCGCCAAGTTCGCCGCGCTTGAGACC
>JANOAF010000214.1:0-12239 GCA_031411015.1 Opitutaceae bacterium
GATGCGCCCCTCTCGGCGTCAGCGCCTCACAGCCGCTGCAAATGAAACCCGCCGTCGACGTCAAAACACGCCCCGGTCGAGAACGGAAACCGATCCTCCGCGATCGCGCGGACGGCGCGGCCGATATCCTCGGGTTTGCCCCAGCGGCGGATCGGCGTGATGCCACGCTCGTCGTGGATGATGAGCTTGTCGTATTTTTCCTTCACGCCGCCGGTCATATCAGTCGCGATCACGCCGGGACGGATCTCGTAAACGTTGATCCCGTCGTTCGCGAGGCGGTCGGCGAAGAGCTTCGTCATCATCGCGAGCCCGGCCTTCACCATGCAGTAGTCGCCCCGGTTGATCGACGCGGTGTAAACTGAGATCGAGGTGATGTTCACGATGCGACCGCAGAAACCCTCGGGATCCGGCGCCTGCTTCAGCATCTGCTTCGCGACGAGCTGCGTGAGAAAAAACGGCCCCTTCAAGTTGATCGCGAAGAGCCGGTCGAAGCTCTCTTCCCCCGCATCGAGCAGATCGGCGCGGACCTTTGGGGCGACGCCGGCGTTGTTCACCAGCACGTCGATGCGGCCAAATTTCGCGACCGTCTCCGCGACCAAGCGTTCGCGGTCCGCCGCGATCGCGACATCGCCCTGCACGATGAAACCGTCGCCGCCCGCGGCGCGCACGAGCGCGAGCGCCGCGGCCGCGGCCTCGGCCTTCCCAGCGGAGTTGATGGCGGTGCGCGCGCCCGTCCGAGCGAGTTCGATCGCAATGCCGCGGCCGATGCCGCGCGATGCGCCGGTGATGAGGGCGGTTTTTTGAGCCATGATTCACCCACCGAAGAAGACTCGCGCCTCGTCGGCAACGACGATTCTGCCGGTTTGGGTTCGCTCCGTCAGATTCATCTATTTGCCAACAATTCGAGCCCGACGGCGAACCAGCGCCCAATATCGTGGTCCGTATGAGCCAACCACTATGCTTATGAAGAAATCGTTCCTCCTGCTCCCGCTCCTCGGTCTCGCCTTCGCCGGCTGCGCCAAGAAAAATGAACCGATGGCCAACGAACCGACGTTCGCGCAGAAAACCGAAATGGCGGCGAAAAACGCCGCTGATAAGACCAAGGAGGCGATGACCGACGCCAAGGATGCCATCGGCGACAAACTCAAGGAATGGAAGCTCACGCCGGCCGACCTCAAGGCCGACTTGGCCAAGGGCACACGCATCGTCCGCTCCAAGGCCGCCACTGCAGCCGCCAAAACCGGCACGATGTTCGATAACGCCAAGGTGGTAACGGTCATCAACGCCAAGCTCGTCGGCGACTCGAAGCTGTCGGCCCTCAAGATCAACGTCGATGCCGACCAAGGCGTCGTGACACTGAAGGGCACGGTGAAGTCTCCCGAACTCATTGGCCGCGCCATCGTGCTGGCACTCGACACCGATGATGTAAACCAGGTGGTTTCGCTCCTGACCGTCGAGTCGTAAGGAGAGCGACGCGGAAAATATTTTCTGCCGGTGCATGCCCGGCACTAGGGAACACAGCGACGCGGGTGTGGACCCGCGTCGCTTCCTATTTTTTCGGCGTCACGCCGTGGCCCGCCGCGATGTGGGCCACGGAAATCTTTCCCCCGTCGATCGCGTAGCCGCCATCGAACGGATTTTCCGACAGGAAAAACGGCGTGTCGAGGTCCGCGAAATCGAAACCGCCCTGCCCCGCGGCAAAACACGCGGAAACCGTCATCGCGAGGATGCTCTCGACGTTGCCCCCGATCATGAGCCGGAGTCCGGCGGCGCGCGCGACGGCGGCGATGTCGAGTGCCTCGGCGAGCCCACCTTTCATCAGCGTGATATTAATCACCTGCGCGGCGCGCTCGGCGACGACTCGGCGTGCGTCGGCGGCGCTCGTCACGGTCTCATCGGCGGCGACGAGCCAGCCGCTCTCGGCCATCAGCGCGCGCGCCCCGGCGAGGTCATCTTTGGCGAGCCATTGTTCGAGGAGCGCCGGCGTGATGCCGCGCGCCTTCAGGCCGCGCACGAGTTCGCTCGCGGCGGCGCGCGACACGCCGGCGTTGCCATCGAGGATGAGCGGCGAATCGGGCGCTACTTCGTGGATCGCCGCGATGCGCGTGAGGTCGTGAGCGGAGCCGAGTTTGCCGCCGACCTTGACCTTGATCATGCGGATGCCGCGGGCGCGGATGTCGCGGGCGGCTTTCGCGGCGTCGGCGGCGGAGCCGGTCGTCACGGTCATGTCGGTTTCGAGCGCAGTGCCGGCACCACCGAAGAATTTCACGAGCGGCAAGCCCATGTGCCGCGTGAGCGCATCGAGCAGCGCCATCTCGAGCGCGCAGCGTGCGGAGCCGGAGGGGATGGGCGAACGCCGGGCAAACTCTGCGCCCAGCGCACGCCAGTCGCGCGGATCGCGGCCCGCGATCCAGGCGGCGGCGCTGCGGAGGGCGGTCAGAGCGTCGGCCTGCGTCTCGCCGTTGTAGGGCGGGAGCGGCGCGGCCTCGCCGTAGCCGCGCGTGCCGTCGGCCAGCTCGATCGTGGCGAGGGCGTTGTTGGCCATCGCCTGCGCGCCGCCCGCGATGCCGAAGGGCACGTGCAGCGGAATGTCGAGCGGCGCGACATGGAGGGATCTAACGGGAATCTGGACGGCAAAGGACATGGGCACGGCGCGAGCAAGGACGGCGTGCTCCCGCGAGGCAACGCGCCGTTTCGCGGCTCAGTTTTCCATCTGCCACGGCCGACGACGACGCAACCAGTGCCCCCGCAGGGCCGCCTCATGGCGTTGAAAAACGACCTGCACAACGAGGGCATCGTCAAGCAGCCCGATCTCGGGCACCGAGTCCGGAATGCGATCAAAGCCTTTGAGGAAGTAGAGCAGCGCGAAGGCAGCCTCCCGGATCGCAGGTGACAGCGTGGCGCGCTCGGCGGCGGTCTCGTCCAAGTAAAGTGCGAGCGCATCGAGCCGAGACCGCAAGCGGGAGCCGGTTTCGAGCGCCGCGATCTTGGCGTGCAACGCCGGGCGCAAGGTGCGGAGTCCGGTCAGTGAATGCGGCGTGACCAGCACCGCGCCCCGCTCGACGTAGCTCGCGGTGCTGGTGATGTCGCCGCCGTAGTTGGCGGCAAGGTAACGGTCGAGATCGACCGGGATGGTGGTTTCGGTAATTTTCATGGGATTCATGGGAAAATGAGCGTTCAAGTGGTGGGAGCCGACGGAGCCGCGCGGCGCGCCGGACCGGCTGGGGGCTCGAGCACCCCACGCGAGAAGACCAGCGAGACCGCGATCGAGGCGCCGAGCACACCGGCGATGATGGCGAGCGACCAGACGATCGGGAATTTTCCCCCGAAGAGATCGTTGAGCCACGCCATCTTCAGGCCGACGAAGATGAGCACGACGCCCAGACCGTATTTCAGAAAGCGGAACTTGTGCACCACACCCGAGAGGAGGAAGAACATCGAGCGCAGCCCGAGGATCGCGAAGATGTTCGAGGTGAAGACCACCAGCGGCTCCTTCGTGATGGCGAAGATCGCCGGCACAGAATCGACCGCGAAGATAATATCGCTGAACTCGATCGCGGCCAGCGCCACCAGCAGCGGCGTGCCGTGACGGACGCCGTTTTTCACGACGAAAAACTTCTGCCCGTCGAAGGTCGGCACGATCGGAATGAAGCGCCGGAGCAAACGCAGGAGCGGATTTTTCTCCGGGTCCATCGGCTTTTCCGGCGCGAATAGAATCTTCAGGCCGGTCAGGATCAGGAAGCCACCGAAGACCCAGATGACCCAGTGGAACTGCATCAGCACGGAGCCGAGGGCGATGAAGATCACCCGGAAGATCAGGGCGCCGAGAATCCCGTAAAACAGCACGCGGTGCTGATATTGCGCCGGCACGCCGAAGAACGTGAAGACGACGATGAAGACAAAGACGTTGTCCACCGACAGCGAGAGCTCGACCACGTAGCCCGTGAGAAACTCAAGCGCCGTGCGATCCGCCAACGCGGAGGCCGCGGCCGTCGTCATGCCCGCCGCCACCAACCGGGGATCCTGCGGGAGCTTCCATTCGGCGTAGCGCCAGAGCACGAAGCAGAACGCCAGAGACAGGGCGGTCCACACGATCGTCCACCCGAGCGCCTCCTTGAACCCGACCACGTGGGCGTCGCGGTGGAACACCCCGAGGTCGAGCGCGAGGACGGCGAGCACGCCGAGCGTGAACAGCGCGTAGAACCACCAGTAGTCGGCAAACGGAAACAGTGCAGGCATCGTCGGTCTTTAGGTCGAATGAGTCGTCAGTGCAGGGAAATGGTCTCACCAGCCCCGCCCGCCGGCGGCGAGGAGGGGCTGGCGACGGCGGCGTTGGATGCGGCGGCCGTGGCGCGCATCGACCTGCGCCTCGGCGGCCCCCAGCGCCTTCTCGACCGCGACCCGCACGGTATGATCCGAGGCGGTGGCATGGATGTCGGGACCAGGGACGCGGAGCAGCACGCTCACCTGAAAACGAGGGCTGGCCTCGCGCTCGTCAGCGAAGCGCACCACCGCCTCCTCAATGCGCTGGCGGGTGGACAGGGCAAGCAGGAGGCGCTCAACCAAGCGCTCGATGGAGGGGCGGGGACGGACGTTACCGTGGTGGAGGAGAAGTTTCATGGCCCGCCACGATACCAGCCGAACTCGGTTTCGACTAATACTCAGTTTGACACTGATAGTTAGTTTATACCTAACTCCCAATCCCACTCATGGACTGGATCAATTTTCATCATTTGCGTTATTTTTGGATGGTGGCGCGCGAGGGCGGGCTGCGACAGGCAGCGGAAAAGTTGCATATCTCGCCGCCCTCCATCTCCGCCCAAATCCGCGAGCTAGAGGAGGCGCTCGGCGAGAAACTCTTCCGCCGCGCCGGCCGGGCCAATGTGCTAACCGACGCCGGGCAGATCGCGCTGCGCTACGCCGACGAGATTTTCGGCCTGGGCCGCGAGCTCGCGGCCGCCATCAAGCAGCAGCCGACGGCGAAGGCCCTGCGCCTGCACGTGGGTGTGGCGGACTCGTTTCCCAAGCTCATGACACAGCAGATTCTCCAGCCCGTGTTCGCGATGCCACAGTCCGTGCACGTGATTTGCCGCGAAGGCAAGGTGACCGACCTGCTCGGACAGCTCGCGGCGCATCGGCTCGACGTGGTGCTGTCCGACGAGCCGGCCACGGGCGGGTTGAAGATGCGCGTATTCAACCACCCGCTGGGCGAATGCGGCGTGACGTTTTGCGCGGGGCCGCGCCTCGCGAACGCCCTGCGCAAAGGGTTTCCGCGCTCGCTGCACCAGGCACCGGCGCTGCTGCCGGCCGACGGCACGGGGATGCGCCGCTCGGTCGAGCAGTGGTTTCAGTCGCTTGGAATCACCCCGCGCGTGCTGGCGGAATTCGAGGACGCCGCGCTGATGAAGGTGATGGCTTCCGACGGCCGCGGCTTCATCCCCGTGCCGACGCTCGTCGCGCAGGAGGCGGTCGATCGGTTTTCGCTGCGCATCATCGGCGCGACGGAGAAATGCCGCGAGCAGTTCTTCGCCATCACGGCCGACCGGCGCATCCACCACCCCGCCGTCGCGGTCATCACCAGCGCCAGCGCCCACGCGGTGGCGTGATTTCATTTTTCATTTTTCCGCCGTGCTCGAAACGCTCCTCGACCCGCTCTTCCTGTTCTTCCTCGTCGGCTTCATCGGCGGCGTGCTGCGCTCCGAGCTGAAGCTGCCCGAAGCCGTCTATCACCTGCTCAGCACCTACCTGCTCCTCGCGATCGGGCTGAAGGGCGGGGTGCAACTCGCCAAGGCCACGGCGGGCGAGGTCGCGCTGCCAGCGCTCGCGGCGCTAGGCCTCGGCGTGGTGATGGCGGTCACGGTGTTTTTTATCGCGGGCAAGCTCGGCCGGCTCGCGCGCGCCGATGCGGCGGCGTTTGCCGCGCACTATGGATCAACAAGCGCGGTCACGTTTGCCGCCGTCATCGCGACGCTGCAACGCACCGGCGTCGCCCACGAGGGATTCGTCCCGGTGCTGCTCGTGATCATGGAAATCCCCGCGATTCTCATCGCGATTTTTCTGCACCGCATGGGCGCGCCGACGCGCGGCGCGGGCTACGGCACGGTGATTCACGAGGTGATGCTCAACCGCTCGGTCTTCCTCCTGCTCGCCGGCATGCTGATCGGGCTCGCGGCGGGGCCGGGGCGGTTCGAGCCGTTCGAAGTGCTCTTCGTGACGGCGTTCAAGCCCATCCTCGCGTTCTTCGTGCTCGAAATGGGCCTGCTCGCGGCGCAACGCATCCCGGAGCTGCGCCAGAGCGGCGTGTTTGTCGGCGCGGCCGCAATCGGAGTGCCACTGCTTGGCGGCGCACTTGGGGGCTGGGCAGGCCTGCTCGCGGGTCTCTCGCCCGGCGGCGCGACCGTGCTGGCAACGCTCACCGCCAGCGCGTCCTACATCGCCGCACCCGCCGCGGTGCGCGTCGCGATTCCCGAGGCGAATACCGGGCTGTGCGTCGCGGCGGCGCTCGGGATCACGTTTCCCTTCAACCTCGCGCTCGGCATCCCTCTTTACGGTTGGTGGGTAAATTGGCTCGCGGCGCGGGGGTGAGCTGTGGAATTTTCGCTCCCGCCACAATTCCATGCCCCGCGCCAAATCCATCCTCCTCGTCGCCAGCGGCGACCTCCGCCAATCCGCCAACGAAGTCTGCTGGCCCGCGCAGCGCGCGATGGAAAAGGCGCTCGGTGCCGCCGTCGCCCAACTCGGCGGTAAGATCGTCCGTGCGCACGCCTATGATCCGGCACGGAAGCACGGCTTCATCGCGTCGCAGAAGGAGGGCATGGCCGTGTTTGCCGAAATCGATCCGACGGCGCCGCTCATCGTCGCCGAGGCGGTGTGGCAGTATTCGCACCACGTGCTCGCGGGACTCATCTCGCACCGTGGTCCGATTCTCACCGTCGCGAATTGGAGCGGCACGTGGCCGGGGCTCGTCGGAATGCTGAATCTCAACGGCTCGCTGACCAAGGCGGGCGTGAAATATTCGACGCTGTGGAGTGAGGATTTCACGGATGAGTTTTTCCTGAAGGGCCTCGCGACGTGGCTGACGACCGGCCGGGTGGCGCACAAGACTGCGCACGTGAAGAGCCTCGCGCGCGCGGCCGTGCCCACGAAAGCCACGACCATTGCGAAGAAAATCGCCGCCGATCTCCGCCGCCGCAAATCGATCATGGGCGTGTTCGACGAGGGTTGCATGGGAATGTTCAACGCGATCATTCCCGACGAGCTGCTGTTTCCCACGGGCGTCTACAAGGAGCGCCTCTCGCAATCCGCGCTCTACGCCGCCGCGACGGCGGTGAGCGAAGATGAGGCCCGGGCGGTTTACGACTGGCTCCGCGCGAAAGGCATGACGTTTCACCTCGGCACCGACGAGGCGACCGAACTCACCGAGCGGCAGGTGCTCTGGCAGTGCAAAACCTACATCGGCGCGCTGCGCATCGCCGACGAGTTTGGCTGCGAGACGATCGGCATCCAATACCAGCAGGGCCTCAAGGACCTCCTGCCCGCGAGCGATCTCGTCGAGGGCATCCTCAACAATTCCGATCGCCCGCCAGTGAAAAACGCCGCTGGAAAAGTCATCCGCACCGGCCAGCCGCTCACGCATTTCAACGAAGTCGACGAGTGCGCCGGCCTCGACGGTCTCTTCACGAATCGCGTCCATGCCGCCCTCGGTCAGCCCGTGGAAAACACGCTGCACGATCTGCGCTGGGGCGCCTTCGACGCCAGTGGCACGACGCCAGATTATGTGTGGGTGTTTCTCATTTCCGGCAGCGCGCCGCCCGCGCACCACATCGACGGTTACAAGGGCACCGACTCGCTCCGCCAGCCCCCGATGTATTTCCGCCTCGGTGGCGGCACCGTGCGCGGCATCGCGAAGCCCGGCGAGATCGTGTGGAGCCGCGTCTTCGTCGAAGGCGGAAAGCTCAAAATGGATCTCGGCCGCGCCAAGGTGATTTCGCTTCCCCGCGAGGAAACCGAGCGACGCTGGAAGGAAACCACGGCGCAGTGGCCCATCATGCACGCGGTTACCTACGGCGTGACGCGCGACCAGATGATGGCGCGCCACAAGGCCAACCACATCCAAGTCGCCTATGCGAAGAGCGCGCGCGAAGCCGATCTCGCGATGTATGCCAAAGCCGCGCTCGCCGCCGAACTCGGCCTCGAAGTCTGCGTGTGCGGCACCAAGGCCGACGGCAAACCGTTCTGATCCAGCCGCGACTCAGCGCCGCGCGGTCGGCGCGTTCGCCTCGCCCCACACGCGTTCCAGCACGGGCCTGATGATCCTCGTGAACTCCACGTAGGCGGGCGGGTGGAAGTGGAGTTTGTCGGCGAGGTAGAGGTCGAGGCGCGGGTGGCCGTTGGCATCGACGAGCGCGGGGTTCACGTCGACAAACGTCCGCCCCGGCGTGGACGCACAATAGGCGCGGACGAGGGCGTTGTAGTGATCAACCTGCTCCCAACGCTCGACGCGATCCGGCGAGCGTGTGCTCGACACATAGATTAGCCGCGTCGCCGGAAACTGGGTGCGCACGCGCTCGGAGAATTCCCGGAAACGAGCGAAGATCACCTCGGGGGCGTCCGCGTTCTTGGCCTTGAGGTCATTACTGCCGCAATAGTAGACGATCACTTTCGGCGCGTAGCGCGGCACGAGCTGATCAAAACGCGCGAGTTGATCGGGCGTGCGCGATCCACCAAAGGCCCGATTGAGCACGGGCAGCGGGGCCATCTGCTCGGCGACAGTTTCCCATTTTCTGAAAATGCTGCTGCCGACGAACAGGATGCCGCCCTTAACCGGCGGCCTCGCGGCATCCTGCTCGGCGAAGGCCTTGAACGAAGGTTCATATTGCGCCCAACGCTTCGCGGGATCGGCGGAGTCTTCGGCCGAACGGAGCGCGCTCGGGGCAAGGCACAGCGCTAGGCAAAGAAGGCGGAACATCAGGTGATTCATGGGAAAGAATTAGCCGTGAAAGATGAGTCGCGTCGCGAAATACAGCACGGAGGGTCCGAGTAAACAACCGAGGCCGGTGTAGAATGTCGCCGCCATGACGCCATAGGGCACGAGCTTTGGGTCGGTCGCGGCGAGGCCGGCGGAGACGCCGCTGTTGGTCCCCATCGTGCCGCCGTAAATCATCGCGGTGTGGGGATTGTCGAGGCCGATGCTTTTTGCGACGAGGGGCGTCGCGATCATCACGAGGATCGCCTTCACGAGGCCGGCGGCGATGCTGAGCGCCATGACATCGGAGGTCGCACCGAGCGCTGCACCCGTGATCGGTCCGACGATGTAGGTGACGGCTCCCGCGCCAATCGTCGTAATACTCACGGCATCGCGATAGCCGTAGGCCACGGCGACGCCCGCTCCGCAAATGAACGAAACAATGATGCCCGCAAACAAAGCGATCACCACGGGCAGACCGGAGCGTTTCAGGTCGGCAAAACTCGCGCCGTAGGCGGTGGCGACGATCGCGAAGTCGCGCAACATCGCGCCCCCCAGCAATCCGATCCCGGCAAACATCGGGAGATCGGCGATGCCGTTTTTCCCGCCGGCAGCTCCGCCACCGACATAGGCGAGCAGGAGTCCCCCAAAGACCGCGATCGCCGAGCCGTGCAACCGACCGCGCGTGAAGCGGTCCGAGATGAAGTAGGAAACCCACGTCAGCGCGCCGACGACGGCAAACGCCACGAGCAGGCCGTTTTTGAGCAAGGCCTGATAAATCACGTCGCTCATGCGCCGTCCTTTTTCTTCGGCCGGCCGAGGCGCGCGAGAAACGGAATCATCGCGAAGCTCGCCCCGACCCCAATCGCACCAGCGAGAAACGCCAGCGGTCCGCCCTTGATGGCACCGAGGACGTTTTGCTGCGCCGCCATCGCAACGACGATCGGGATATACATCGCGCTCCAAAACATGACGCCACCGGCGGACGGCGCAGTGAAGCGGCCCTCTCGTTTCAACCAGTCCGTCAGAAAGAGCAGCAGCAGCATCGCGAAGCCGACGCCGCCGACGTTGGCCTTTACCCCGAGAACAAACCCAAGCGCTTCGCCGGCCACGAGGCCGACGAGCGAACACAGCGCGAGGAGCGCGACGCCGTAGATCGTCATGGCGCGATCATCCTTTCCACGGGGGCAGGAGACGTTTTTGCACCTTGCCGAGCGCAGTGCGCGGCAGCGCGTCGACGCGCACGAAGGCGCGCGGCTGTTTGAACGACGCAAACTGCGAGCGCAGATGCGCCGTGACCGCCGCTTCGTCGAACTTCGCCGCGTCGACCACGACGTAGGCGATCGGAACTTCGCCGCGCACGGAATCGGGCGCGCCGACAACAGCGACCTCACGCACGCCGGCTTGCTCGAGAATGAGTTCCTCCATCTCACGCGGGTAGATGTTGAAACCGCCCGAAATGATCAGGTCGCTGCGCCGGCCTTTCAGCGTGATGTAGCCATCAAGGGCGCGCTCGCCGACGTCGCCGGTTTGAAACCAGCCGTCGCGCCACGCGGCCGCACTCGCCTCGGGACGCCGCCAATAGCCGGAGCACACATTCGGACCCTTCACCCATAACTCCCCGGTGGTGCCATCGGGCACGGTCGCGCCGGCTTCATCGCATATTTTCACCTGCACGTGTGCGAACGGTTTTCCCACGGTGCCGGGACGGCGTTCACCCTCGTAAGGATTGCCGACATTCATGAGCGTCTCGGTCATCCCGTAGCGTTCGAGGATCACCGAGCCGTAGAGTTGGCGAAATTTTTCGTGGATTTCGGCGGGCAGCGGCGCGGAGCCTGACACCGCGAGTCGCAGTCGTGCTCCGATCGCACGCGCGACGTCGGCCGGCATTTCCAGCAGGCGGATGAACATCGCGGGCACGCCGAAGAATACCGTGGGGCGATATTCGCCAAACCATTCCGCCGCCTTCGCGTGTTCGAACCTCTCGGTGAGCCGCAGGTGACAGCCGCTGAAGAGCCAGCAGTGAATGCCATTGGCGAGTCCATGCACGTGAAAGAGCGGAAGCGTGGCGAGGTAACGGTCGCGCTCGGTGAAGCGCCATTCGGTGACGAGCGCCTGGCCGTTGGCGGCGAAGTTGCCGTGCGTGAGCACGGCGCCCTTCGAGGCGCCGGTCGTGCCGGACGTGTAGATGAGGGAGAGCGGCGTGTCGGACGTAGCGGCGACGGCGGCGCGCTCGGCCGGCGCGGGTGCGGATTCAGCCGCCAGCACATCGACGTCCCACACGGTGACGCCCGCGGGAAGGAACCCCGCCATATCGCTCGAGGTGACGACGGCCGTCGGCTCCGCGTCGGCGAGGATGTGTTTCAACTCGCGCTCGCGGTAGAGCACATTCACCGGGACGACGATGAGCCCGAGCTTCACGCCGGCGAGCCACAGGTCGATCACGTCGACGCGGTTTTGCAGGAAGAACGCCAGCCGATCACCCGGCTTCAGTCCGCGGGCGCGGAGGGTGTGGGCGAGCCGATTGCTGCGCGCCTCAAGATCGCCAAACGTGAGTGCAACGCCGCCGAACTCCAGGGCCGGCTGCGCGGCGCGGCCCAGGAGGGAGGCATCGAAAAGTGGAAGCAAAGACACGGCGAAACCGTTGGAGCCTGCCTAGAATGGCGCGACTCAGAAACGCGTGCCGACCGAGAGTGAGGTCGTGCGCGGGGCACCGCGGGTTTGGAAGCCTTCCCAGTATCGCAGGTCGGTCAGGTTCTGCACCCGCGCGGAACAATTCACGCGATGCTTCCAGACGGTGAAGCGATACGAAAGGCTCACATCCTGGCGGGTGAAGCCGGGCACCGTCGGGCGGCGGCTGTCGCGGAAGACGAAACTTTGCGTGAGCGCGAGTCCCTTGAAGAGGCGGCCGGGCACGTCGTATTTGTGGAAAAAACTCCACGACTCGCGGCCGGGGCCCTGTGCCACCGGCCCGCCCACCGCGGCAGGGTTCGATTTGTTAGCAGTCACGAACGCGTGCAGGTTCGTGTAGGTCACGGCCACTTGGTAGCCGTCGAAGGCTTTCACCGTGAAATCCGTTTCCCAACCGCGCGAGCGGGCCGACACGTCCTGCGTGCTGCGCGCACCGGAAACCACCAGCGGGTCGAGTCCGGCGGCGATGATCTCGGCGGTGCTCACCTGGCGCGTGCCGTTGATTTGGTCGATTTGGAAGGCGGCGGCGTTGAGGTTGACGCGGTTTTTCCAGAACGAGGTCTTGATCCCGACATCGAAGCCC
>JANOAF010000215.1:0-1844 GCA_031411015.1 Opitutaceae bacterium
TACCGCGCCGCCAACACCCTTTCGGGCACGCGCATGAACGCGTCGCTCTTCCACACGCCGGCCGCGATCTCCGTGCTCACGAAGGAATTTCTCGACGACATCGGCGCGGAGAACGTCGCCGACATGCTCAAGTTTGCGACGAGCTCCGAAAATGATCGCTCCGACTCCGGCAACCTCGCGCAGGCGTGGGACGTGCGCGCCACCATCCGCGGCTTCACCGAATCGGTCATCACGCGCGACTACCTGCCCAACATGGTCCAGGGCCGCGGCATCCTCGCCAACGATCGCTTCAACGTGGACCGCGCCGACGTGAGCCGCGGGCCCAACTCCATCCTCTACGGCGCGAGCCGGCCGGGCGGCGCGTTCAACCTGAACTCCAAGCGCGCCGTGCTCAACGGCCGCCAGAAGTCCACGCAGCTCACGGTCGGCCGCTTCGCGAAAAAACGCACTGAGGCCGACTTCGCGTTCCCTCTGATCAAAGACAAGCTCGCGCTCCGCACCAACGCCATGTGGGAGGACCGCGAAGGCTGGTTCGAGTTCGAGATGCTCAAGGCCAAGGGCGTTGCGGTCGCGACGACATGGCAACCGTTCAAGACCACTCAGGTGCGGGCGGGCGTCGAGCGCATGGTGCGCGAGCAAGTGACGCCGGGCAATTTCCCACACTCGGACTTCGGTTTCTCGCGGTGGGTGCTGAACGGCGCCCCGCGCGCCCCCAACCCGCTCCAACCCGCCACCAATCCCGCGCCCTCGCTGCTGCGCGTGATTAACACGCTGCAGGCCGTCTACGCGCCGCAGATCCGCGCGCAGCCGTTCCGCCTTTCCACCACCGGCGCCGACATGCGCCCCGACCTCGCGGGCACGCAGGGCCCGGGCTTCTTCGAGACAATCAGCGCCGGGGCCGCGCCTTCCGGAGGCACAATCGATGATCCGTTTTGGGGCCAGGCGTTCCCCGCCAACGCCTACCTCCCCGGGCCCGGCCGCAGCACGAACAACGACTACACGCTCGCCTCCGTGTTCATCGATCAGCGCGCCGGTCCGGTGAGCATCGAGCTCGGCTGGGCGCGCACGGAGTATTTCCGCGGCTTCACGCAGGCCAACCTCAACGCCATCGGCGATCCCAACCCCGTGCTGCCCGGCGCCTACTTTGCCGACGGCGACTCGGTCATCGCGGCGGGTCGCTTGCCCGGCACGCTGCTGCCCGACATCGCGCGCGCCAATCCCTTCGTGGGCCTGCCCTACGTGCAGGGTCAGGCGCAGCGCCAGCTCTTCAACCAGCGCGTGGAGACCTGGCGCGCCACCGTCGGCTACGAGTTCGATCTCTCACGCCGCCGCACGTGGCTCGGGCGCCACAGCCTCGCCGCCGCCTGGCAGAAGGAGCGGACCATGTTTGGCAACGGCGTCATCGCTGAATACAATCTCGCGCCCGGCAACTCCCAGCCCATCGACTCCGCGACCAATATCATCCTCCGCCGCACTTACCTCGATTTCGCGAAACCCGGCGGCGTGCGCGGCGGCCTCGATCCGTGGGCCAACCCGATTCCGGAATCGCCAGGCATGAAGGCAGGCTTCGTCTTCAACTCCATTTCCCCGTGGGTCGCGCAGAAAAACACCAGCGGCATGCTCGCGTTGCTAAGCCGCTGGGCCGGTGACCGCGTCGTGCTCACCGGCGGCTACCGCCGCGATCGCGCGGAGGTGATGGACGCCAACGCCGGCGGCGTGCGCGTGCCCAACTCCACCAACGCGTGGCTCATCCGCCCCGATCGCTTCGAGAACGCGCTCCGCACCGTCAACACCGGCGCGACCAAGACGCTCGGGGCAGTGGTCACCGCGCTGCCGTGGCTCGG
>JANOAF010000216.1:0-2740 GCA_031411015.1 Opitutaceae bacterium
TAATCAGCAAGCGCCTGCTGGCATTATGTGTAGAGATTGCACAAATCCAAATCCACCTACTGAAGTGCCTTCTGGCCGAGTGTGGCAGGCTGAAGTACGAGATATGGCGACTTGGAAACGGTTAAGTAAACCATTGCGTGATGCTGAATTTAGTAAGTTTGTAATAGATCTGAAAACCAATAAAATTTACTTTGTTGATAGTAATGTGTTTATGCTGCACGCGGATTTTGTAGTGGATTATTTGCAAAAAATCCCACGCACAGCAGCTAATATGAAAGCCTATAACCGTAATTACAGTACGAAAAAACCGCAATTTATCTTAGGTTATTTAACGCACTATCCTAAACTAGACGTTCCTAAACCAGAGTCGAGCGCGACTCCACGTGATTTATGGACTTTTTCATTTTGGGAAGGCGATACTATTCAAGCGCCGGATATTCGGCTGGCTTATAAGCGTTTGCAGCAAACGTTCACCGTTGCGCCATTGGTGTTTAGACCAGATTCATCTGAGCAAGAGCGCGTGGCCAGCCAGTTAAAACCATTCCATATTCAAACCATCAATAACAATCAAATTTATCTATCGCTACCTTATCAAGCGTTTAACACTGGTACTGCGATTGGCCGTTTGGTGATTGTGCCGCCAACTACACAAGTTGAGAATTTGACGTTTGATGAGGATGACATTGTCTTGTTGCAAATTAGCTATCCTGATATTTCACCTGTGGCAGGTGTGATTACCACGCAATTTTCTACGCCGCTATCGCATGTGAATTTACGTGCAAGCGCTTGGGGAATACCTAACGCGACTATTAAAGATGCCGTTAATGAGTTTAAGAGCTTTGATGGTAAGCAGGTGTTTTATAGCCTCACTGAGGCAGGGTATGCTTTACGTGAGGCAACGGAAGCTGAAATTTCGCAGCATAAAAATGCCAAGTTGGCTAAAGCTGCGGTTGTCATGCCTGCAGCAGATTTAACTACGACAGCACTTTTGCCGCTGAGTAAAATCAGCGCAGAAGATGCCAACAAATACGGCGCTAAAACCAGTAACTTAGGAGAAATGGTGCAGGCTAATACCAATTTGAATATCCCTGACGGTTTTGGCATCCCTTTTAGTTATTATCTTGCGCATATCAAGCGGCATCATATCGATCAATTGATTGCTAAAACTTTAAGCGATGTAAAGTTCAAGCAGGATGCGAACTGGCGTAAAAAGAACTTAGAAGATATTCGTTTGGCTATTACTAATAAGCCACTTGCTGCGGATACTTTCAATAAAATCCAAAGACAGTGGCAAAAACAGCTTGGTGGTCGCGGTGTATTTGTGCGCAGTTCAACCAATGCCGAAGATTTGAAAGGTTTTAACGGCGCGGGGCTTTACGACACCGTGCCTAACGTAAAGGATAAAAAAGCGCTAGAAGCCGCTATTAAGCAAGTTTGGGCGTCAGTTTGGAATTTACGTGCGGTTGAAGAGCGCGCGCATTTTTGCATTCCGCATGAGCAAGTTTATCCAGCTGTGCTAGTACAAACTGCCGTGAATGCCGCAGCTGCAGGGGTATTGTTGACCACGGATATTTGGGGGCATCAAACGACGACTTATACCATTAACGCCAAGTGGGGCTTAGGTATGCGCGTGGTTGAGGGGCAGAAAATTGCTGAGCAGATTTTGTTTGACACTAGCAATGATGGCACGCGGGTGATTAGTCGCTCGGATGAATCGACCATGTTAGTGGCTAACCCAAAAGGCGGCATGCTGGAAAGACCTGTGACAAAAGGTGCGGCGATTTTGACAGAAAAGCGCGCTAAAATGTTGAGTCAAGCTGCACAGCATGTTGCCGAGATTTTTAATCAAACCGATGTGTTAGATATTGAATGGGTGTTAGAAACCCAAAGCGGCCAAGATGTTTTTTGGATAGTGCAGGCTAGGCCGTATGTGACCAATAAAAAATAAAGCCGTTATTTAAACGAAAGTCATTGGGTATGTGGAAGAAAATTAGAGTCATTATTTTATTGTTGATTTTAGCAACAGTGGTGCAAAACACTTGGATGGATAAAGCTGATTTAGCTTGGAAAGACAATTTCTATGTTGCGGTATATCCAGTCAATGTTGATAACAGCGCCAAAGTGAGTGATTACTTACGTACGCTAACACGCGAGGATTTTGAGCCTGTAGCTGAATACTTTGCACGTGAAGCCGAGCCGTATCATTTGGGCTTACGTCGACCAGTAGAAGTGCAATTAGGCGAGCAGGTGACTGATATTCCACCAGCGCCACCTAAAGATGGAAGTGTTTTAGGCGCGATTGTTTGGAGTTTGAAGTTTAGATATTTCGCATGGCGCCATAGCCCTAAAGTAAACGTTAAACCTGCAATTCGATTGTATTTGTTGTATTACGACCCCGTCACTCATCCACGTTTAAGTCACTCAACCGCGCTGAATAAAGGCAGAATCGGCCGTGTAAACTTGTTTGGTGACAGTACTTACTCCAAGCAGAATTTGGTGATTTTGGCGCATGAGTTATTGCACACACTCAATGCTACTGATAAGTACGACTTGGCTACTTCTATGCCGACCTATCCAGATGGCTTTGCGGAACCAGATAGGTCGCCACGCTATCCCCAAGACTTGGCTGAGTTGATGGGCGGCCGAACGCCTATCAGTGAAAACAAAGCTGAAATACCTAAAAGCTTGAAGCAGACAATAATTGGCCCTAAAACCGCTCGTGAGATTGGTTGGCTGAAAT
>JANOAF010000217.1:0-2445 GCA_031411015.1 Opitutaceae bacterium
CTACAACCGCGGCGAGTTCGACGGGGGCCTTGACACCGTCGTGCAGGCGCAATTCCAGCGCGCCACCTCCACCAACGGCTACACCATCACGCCCGGCTCCGCTCGCTTCCCCGTCATCACGACCACGCTCGACCGTCTCACCCCCTCCGCCGCCGGCGCCTATCAGATGCGCAGTCTCGTCCGCGGCACGCGCAACTACACCGACGACGAGTGGAACCTCGCCCTCGACGCCAAGCGCCCCGCCACCCTCGCCGGCCTCAACGGCTGGTTCAAAGCCGGCGCGAAATACCGCACCAAGTCCCGCGACCGCGACGAGATCGTCCGCTCCTTCAACCAGAACACCAACTGGACGCTCCTCGGCTACGCTGGTCAGGCCGACATCCCGTCCGTGCTCGCCGACTACGGCGCGAAGAACGGCGCCACCGCCGACGGCCACTACGACTTCGGCTACTTCATCGATCCGAAGAAAGTCCGCGAAGTCGGCGAGTTGCTCATCTCCCGCGGCCTCGTGACGCCGCTCGCCAGTAACACCCTGAACAGCCAGCTCGGCGACTACGCTGCGTGGGAAGACGTTTCCTCCGCCTACGCCGAGGGCCAGTTCACGGCCGGCAAATTCACCGTGCTCGCCGGCCTCCGCGCCGAGCGCACCGCGATCAAGTTCAAGACTTGGGCCGTCGTGGACGGCGTCGTGGGCCGCATCCAGCCCGTGCGCAGCTACACCGATGTGCTGCCCGGCTTGCATGCCCGCTACGACGCCTCGAAAAATTTCGTCGTCCGCTCCGCCTACACCGAGTCCATCGCGCGCCCGACCTTCAACCAGCTCAACCCCCGCGCCACGATCAACACCAGCACCGACGTCGTCAGCCGCGGCAACCTCGACCTCAAGCCCGTCACCTCGCGCAACTACGATCTCTCCTTCGACTATTACCTCGGGAGCACCGGCTACGTCTCGCTCGGCCTCTTCCACAAGGATTACAAAAACAACGTCTATCGCTCCACCCAGCGCGAGCTCTTCGAAGGCGAGCCCAACACCCAGATCACGCAGGAGCGCAACGCCCGCGGCGGCAAACTCACCGGCGTCGAATTCGCCTTCGACCAACCGCTCCGCTTCCTCCCCGCGCCGCTCGATGGCCTCGGCGTCACGATCAATTTCACCTACACCGACTCCTCACTCGACACCGGCCTGCCACGCCTGGCCGGCCTGAAGATTCCGCTCTTCGACCAGATGAAGGAGACCGTCAACGCGAGTCTCTACTACGAAAAGAGTGGCCTGCGCCTCCGCGCCGCCGCGCACCGCCGCAGCCGCACCGTCTTCGATCTCGCGACCGACAATCTCTACGCGCTCGCCCGCACCGAGTCGCCGAGCACCGAGCTCGATCTCACCGCGAGCTACAAATTCCGCCGCCATTGGACGATCTACACCGAAATCCAAAACGCCCTCAGCGCCCCGCGCCACGGCTACAACGGCGACTCGAATCTACGCCTCGACTACAATGAATATTCCGACTGGTCCGCGACGATCGGCGTCCGTTGGAACCTGTAAGGTAGCGGGCGGACCTCCGGGCCGCCCGTGCCTTGCCGATCTCCGGGCAGCCCGTGCCCCGAACACGAAACGCGCGCCCGACCCTGCCGGGCCCGGAGGCCCCGGCTCTACCCACGAAAAACAGTCAGGCCCAGCGGGTGGCGTCGGGACCTCCGGGCCCGACGTCCGTGCCTCCGGTCCCCACATTCCGAATCCCCGTCTCCGCCTCAAACACCCAAGGCCACTCCTCCGCCCGCGCGACCAATCCCGCCCGCACCGGATTCCGCCGCACATACTCGACCTTCAGGTCCAGTGATTCATCCCCGCGCAACCGGTGGTCGAAAAAATCCCGCTGCCACGTCACGCCCGTGTGTTTCGCCGTGTAGCTCTTCCACTGCGCCAAGACCGTGCGCATCGTCCGATCCGGCGGAAACGCGAGCAGCGCGTGCCAATGATCCGGCATGAGCACGGCCAGCCGCGCATACCAGATTTCCCGTTCGTGATACGCACGCACCGCCGCGAGCAAGGTCGGCGCGACCGTGGGTCCGCAGAGAGAATCGGCCCCGCGCGGCAGTGCGCAGATCGTAACGAAAAACAAACTCCCCGGCCGCACCCAGAACGGCACATCGTGCGGGAGTTTTTTCCGCGGGGCGAATGGCATCGCGCGGCAGTTCAACCGGACGCGCCTTGTTTTCAAGCCTTCGGGGTAGCGTGCCGACCTCCGGGCGGCACGTGTCGCGAACGCGAAATCCGTGGCCGTCTTTCAAGCCGGGCCCGGAGGTCCCGATGCCACCCCCGGAGATCAGGGGTAGAGCCGGGACCTCCGGGCCCGGCTTGAAAGACGGCCACGGATTTCGCGTTCGCGACACGTGCCGCCCGGAGGTCGGCACGCTACCCCGAAGGCTTGAAAACAAGGCGCGTCC
>JANOAF010000218.1:0-5846 GCA_031411015.1 Opitutaceae bacterium
ATGGTGGCGGCCCAGACGCTCGCGCCGCCGTCGGCGAGTTCGTCGCGGGCGACACTCGTGATGACGCAGTGCTTGAGATTCATCTTCGCCACGGCGTCGGCGACGCGCGCGGGCTCGCCGAGATCGAGTTCGGTGGGACGACCGGTCTGAATCGCGCAGAAATTACACGAGCGCGTGCAGATGTTGCCGAGGATCATCACGGTCGCGGTGCCGCGTGACCAACACTCGCCGAGGTTGGGGCACTGCGCGCTCTGGCAGACGGTGTGAAGTTTGTTCTCGTCGACGAGCCGCCGCGTGGCGGCATAGCCGGGGCCGCTCGGCAGTTTGGCACGGAGCCAGGACGGTTTGCGCGTGGTTTCCATCAAAGTAGCGGGAGAGCGTTGCGGGTCAGCGGCGCGGGGCAACACGGATATTTTATCGAGCCGACGACGGCGCAGCGCGTTCGACGCGGGCTATAAAGGCAGAATTGAAACGCGGAGCACACGGCGCGCCGGAGCCGCAGCCAAAGCAGGAGAAGAAAATCGATTGACCGCGGATTACGCGGATGGCGCGGATAAAGGCAGCGCGATCCGAAGCCATCCGCGTCATCGGCTCAATCTGAGGTCAAAATTGTTCGCCTTAAATAACAGTCGATTAGCACCGAGCCGGAGGACAAACCTTGCGCGTAGCCGCGAGCGCAAGGCACATTACGGCATGCACGAACCGGCGCAGGCATGGGAAAAAATCCGCAGCACCTACAATGCCGCGGCGGATTCCTACGATCAGGTGCCGTTGGGATTTAGAGACGTGATTGGGCGGGCGACGATTGCGCGCACGTCGTTGCGCCAAGGGTATCACGTGCTGGATGTGGGCTGCGGCAGTGGCGCGGCGACGATTCCGGCGGCGCAAGCGGTCGGCGCGGACGGCCGCGTGGTCGGTATAGATTTGGCGGCGAGTTTGCTCGATCTGGCACGGGCGAAGGCGGCTCGGGCGAAGCTCGGGCAAGTCGAATTCGTGGAAGGAAACTTCGAGACCCTCGCCGAACCCACCGAGAGTTTCCAGACGGTGGTCTGCTCGCTCGGGATGTTTGGGTATCCCGATCCGAAGGCGGGCGTGAAGCGACTCTGGCGGTGGGTGCGACCGGGCGGAAACCTTGCCTTCACGACGTGGGGTGCGCGCCCGCTGGAGCCGCTGACGGAAATATTCTGGCGTCAGATGCGGGTGGTGCGACCCAGCCTAGCTCCCGCCATCGGTCCGTGGGATGCGCTCAACACGCCGGCGGCGGTGATGGCTCTTTTTCGCGGCGCCGGAATCAGCTCCGTAATCGTCGAGGCTTCGGCGGGCGAGCAACGCCTGCGCACCGTCGAGGACGGTTGGACGATTTTGATGGGGACATGGCATCGCGCCGCCATCGACTCGCTTGAAGCCGCGCAGTGCGCGCAAGTCCGCGCCGCGGTGCTGGCCGAACTCGATGCCCACGGCATCGGCCAGGTCGAGGTCAACGTGATCTACGCTCTCGCGCGAAAACCCTGAACCAGCGAAGCGCGTTGGCAGGGCGAACGTGCTACGCTTTTTCCAGTAACTCGGCCGCGAGGCCGTAGCGGAGGTTGAAGAGCGAATTTTCCAAACGATCGAAACCGCCGGCTTCGGCGACCGCGATCAAGGTGGCGACCGCGGTGGGGAAAACGTCGGCCCGCGCGGGCGGCAGCCCCGCGATTTGCTTTCGCGCGGCGAGCGGCAGGCCGCCGAGGCTGGCGATTAGATCCCTCATTTGATCCAGCGTGACCGTGGGCGAAGTCAGATCGAAGGCCTGGCCCTCGCGCGCACCGACGATCGCGCGCGCCGTGGCCACGGTGCCACCGGTGCCGATGGCCGCGCTGCCGGGCGGCAGGGAGAAGGTAAAGCCAGAGCGCGCGAGCCCGTCGCGCGTGTGCGCCGCGATCTGTTGCCGGGCCGATTCGGCGAGCGGTTGATTCGCGTCCGCCACAAATTTTTCCGTGAGCCGCACACAACCGAGCTGGAGGCTCACGGCCTGTTCGATGCAGCGGTCGCGAAACGCGAGGCACTCGAGGCTGCCGCCGCCGAGATCGAACACGTAGAAATCGCGCAAATCGCGGAGAGCGGGATCACAGGTGAGACCGCGGCCGATGAGGTTGGCTTCCTCGTCACCGGTGAGGATGCGAATCTCGTGGCCGGTCGCGGCGCGGACCCGCGTGCGAAACTCCGCTCCGTTGCGCGCATCGCGAACGGCGCTGGTCGCGACGAGCACGGTCCGCTCGGTCGAGAGCTTTTCGGCGTCGGCGAGCAGGGAGAGCACGGCTTCGAGTCCGCGCGTCATGCCTTCTTCGCTCAGTTTCGGCTCACTCTTACTGATGCCGGCACTGATGCGGGCGTCGATGGTCCGGACTTTGAGCGGCACAATCGTGCCATCGGCGGCGCGGGTCGCGACCAGCACCTTGATGGAGTTGCTGCCGATATCGATGACGGCGACGGATGCCGAAGACATGAGCCCACGGAACACACGGAACACTCGGAAGGGAAGAATTCTGTTTCCGTGTCTTCTGTGGGTTCCGTGGGCAGCTCAGAGTTCGAAGTCCTCCGGCGCGATCAGGAGCACGAATTCACCCTTGAGGCTGGCCTTGGCGAGGCGGGCCTGCACATCGGCGGCGGGGCCGACGAAAAACGCTTCGTGCAGTTTGGTGACTTCCTTGGCCACGCAAATCACGCGGGGGCCGCCGAGGGTGGCGACGATTTCGGCGACGGCCTTGTCGATGCGGTGGCAGCTTTCGAAGAGCGCGAGGGTGTAGTCGAAGGCGCGGTATTTTTCGAAGAACGCGATCCGCGCGGCAGTCTTGGGAGGGAGGAAACCAACGTAGAGAAAGCCATTCGTGGGGAGACCGCTCGCGCTGAGCACGGCGGTGAGGGCACTCGCGCCCGGAACCGGCACGACGGGCAACCCGCGCCGGCGACAGGCACGGACGACTCGAAAGCCCGGGTCACTCAACGCCGGCGTGCCAGCATCGCTGACGATAGCGACGGATTTTCCCGAGGCGACGAGGTCGGCGAGTTTTTCCGCGACTTCGATTTCGTTGTGCTCGTGGTAGGCGATGAGTTCCTTGCGCAGGCCGAAGCGCGTGAGCATCAGGCCGGTGGTGCGCGTGTCTTCACTCGCGACGAGATCGACGCCGCCGAGGATGGCGCGCGCTCGCTCGGTGATGTCGGCGAGATTGCCGATGGGTGTGGCGACGACGTAGAGGTGGCCGGGCTGCGGCGTGAGCGAGGAATTTTCCATCGGCGGCGAGACGTGAGGCTCCACTCACCGGCGCTTGAGGCCACAAAAAAATCCGGCACGCGCGAGCGGCCGGATTGAAAGGGCGAAATCTATGTCGCGATCAGCGTCCGCTGGGCTGGCCCATGCCGGGAATCTGACCTTCCCAACCGGCGGGACGGCTCCACGGAATGGAGGTCTGCTTCGGCGAATTCGTGCTGCAACCGCCGACAATGGCGCCAACACCGAGGAGGAGAATCGCGAGGAGAGGGCGGTGGAGGGACTTCATGGTAGGCGGATCAATACGGCAGAATCGCCTTTCTGCAAGACCCCTCGCAAGGTGTCGGGGACCACTTGGGCGACAGAGAAGTTGGCGCGAACATCGCTGATGAGAACCGTGGCGACCACGTTGGCTCCCTGGCTGACGGTGAGCCGGTGGCCGAGTTGGGCGCCGCGGGCTTCCCCGAAATTCAACACGACAAACGCGCTGTCCGGGCCGACCGTGAGCACCGTGGCGCGACCCGCGCGGCTGGCGAAGACGGCGGTCGAACCGCCCGAAGTGGCAGGGGCCGCCGTGCCGTTGCGCGCGGTGGCGAGCTGACGCTCGAGTTCCGTGATCGTGGACTTGTAAGCCGCGACCGCCTCGGGCGCGGCGTTCGAGGTGCGGCTTTCCTCCAAGTCCTTGCGCAGCGCCGCGACATCGTCGGCGAGCGCCCGAGCGGTGGATTCGTAGAGCGCGAGCACGTCCTTAGTTTGCGCGAGGTCAGTCGTGAGCTGGCCGGTGCGCGCGTCGGCGGCAGTGAGTTTGGTTTTTGCGGCCGCGAGTTCGGTATCGAGAGTGCCGACCTTGGCATTCAGCGTGCCGACCCTGGCCTTGAGCGAACCGTTCTGCTCGTTCACCGCCGCGAGATCAGAGTCGAGTTTCGTGGCGCGGGTGTTGGCGTCGGCGAGCCGCAGTTCGAGGAGCTGCTTGGAATTGCCGATGCGGAAAAATAGCACCGCCGACAGCGTCGAACCGAAGAGCGCGATGACGCAGAGGATGACGGGGAGGCGGTGCATGTCTGGGGCTGGGGAGGGCGTCAGTCTGGCTGACGCTGCGGCGCGGGCAAGAAACGCGCCCTACCTACGCAACACGATAGGTCGAGTCACACACGTGGGTCTTCGTGCGTTTCTTCACGCCGCTGCCTTTGTTGGCGGCGAGGTGCTCAAGGATCTTGAACGCGAGCTCGGCTTTCTCGGGCGCGCCAATGTGCGCGGCGAGTTTTTCCGCCGTGAACGACTGCCCGGCCGCGGCCTTCAGGGCCGCGACGAGTTGCAGTTTCAACGTGATCACGCCGCCGGCGGCTTTCTTACCGGCTTCGACGCCGGGCTGATGGTAGGCGTTGATGCCGACGAGCGAGGCGTAGAGACCGGTGACGCGCTCGTAGAGGGCAATCAACATGCCGAGCGAACGCGGCGAGACGTCCGGCAGAGTGATGGTGATCGAGTGACGGTCCTTTTCGCTGAGCGCGTCGCGCGTGCCGAGGAGGAATCCTTGGAGGTAGTCGCCCGCGGTGGTGCCGGGTTCGACTTCGAGCGAGGACTTCGCGTCGCGGTCCTTCAACACTTCAATGAAGGTCACGAAGAAATTGTTCACGCCCTCGCGGAGCTGCTGCACGTAGGCGTGCTGGTCGGTCGAGCCTTTGTTGCCGTAAACGGCGATGCCCTGGTTCACGACGTTGCCCTTGAGGTCGAATTCCTTGCCGAGCGACTCCATCACGAGCTGCTGGAGGTAGCGCGAGAAGAGCAGCAGCCGATCTTTGTAGGGGAGGACGACCATGTCCTTCGTGCCGCGGCCATCGGTCGCGAAATGCCACATGAGCGCGAGGAGCGCGGCGGGGTTTTGCGCGGTCACCGGTTTGCGCGTCACGGCGTCCATGGCGGCCGCGCCGTCGAGCATCGCCTGAACATCGATGCCTTGCAGGGCTGCGGGCAAGAGACCGACGGTGCTCAACTCACTCGTGCGCCCGCCAACCCAGTCCCACATCTCGAAGCGCGCGAGCCAGCCCTCGCTCTTCGCAGTGGCGTCGAGTTTGGAACCGACGCCGGTGACGGCGACGAAGTGCTTCGCATGGTCGAGCTTCGCGGCTTTGAAAACGGCGATCGCCTCAAGCATGCCGTTGCGCGTTTCGGCGGTGCCGCCGGATTTCGAGATGACGACGACGAGTGTCTTCGCGAGCTGTCCGCGCAAACCGCCGAGCACATAGTCGATGCCATCGGGATCAGTGTTATCGAAAAAGGAGACGGCGAGCTTGTCCCTGCGCGGATGGCCCAGCGCATGATTCACGAACTGCGGCCCGAGCGCGGAGCCGCCGATGCCGATCACGAGGAGTTTTTTGAATTTCCCCTTCGGCCCCGCGACCGTGCTGGCGTGGACCTTGCCCGCAAAATCCTTGATCGCGGCGAGCGTCGAGACGATCTCGTTGGACAGATCGAGCGACGGCGCGAGCTCCGGTTTGCGCAGCCAGTAATGGCCGACCATGCGCTTCTCATCGGGGTTGGCGATGGCGCCGCCCTCGAGGTGTTTCATCGCGGCAAACGCGTCCTGCATGCGCGGCTC
>JANOAF010000219.1:0-4953 GCA_031411015.1 Opitutaceae bacterium
CACTTCTTGAGGTTCTCGCTCCAACCATCGAGCATGAGCCGCTCGGGCGCGGCGTAGAGCAGGCGATACTGGCCGCGGTGCAGGCCGCTGAGCCGCGAGCGCGCCTCGTCGGCATCGAGCGTGGAGTTGAGAAACGTGGCCGCCACGCCGCTCGCCTGGAGCTGGTCCACCTGATCCTTCATCAGTGCGATCAGCGGTGAGACGACAACCGTGAGCCCGTCGCGCACGAGCGCGGGTAGTTGGAAACAGAGCGACTTGCCGCCGCCGGTCGGGAGCAGCGCAAACACATCCTTGTCCGCAAGCGTCGCCTCGCAAATCTCGCGTTGGAGCGGGCGGAACGACGAGTAGCCGAAGGTGGTCTTGAGCTGATGCAGGAGATCGGGCACGGGAGGCCGAGCAGAAGGCCGCGGCGCAGCGGGCACGAGGATTTTTCGGGTTTGGCATTCGCCGCGCGGAGTGGGAGAGCGTGGGTATGCGTTTCCTTCGCCTCGTCCCGGTGCTGCTCGTTTTCGCCGCGCCGCTCGCGGCCGCCACCACGCTCCAAGAAAAAATCCGCGCCTGGCGCATCGCGCACGAGCGCGAAGTGATCGACGAATATCGCGAGTTGCTCGCGATTCCCAACGTCACCGTCGACCGCGCCAATATTCGGCGCAACGCCGACTTCATCATCGCCATGATGAAGCGCCGTGGGATCGAGGCTCGTTTGCTCACTGTCGCTTCGGCGACCGCCAATCCGGTCGTCTACGGCGAGGTGAAGGTTCCCGGCGCCACGCGCACAATCATGCTCTACGCGCATTTCGACGGCCAGCCGGTCAATCCCGCGCAGTGGGCGCCGGGCTGGGAGCCGTTTGCGCCGAAGTTCGTGACCGCGCCGGTCGAGCAGGGCGGAAAAATCGTCGAGGGCTGGAAGTCCGGCGACCGCATCGATCCGGCGTGGCGGCTCACGGGCCGCGGCAGCGCCGACGACAAGGCAGGCGTGATGACGCTCCTCAACGCCTACTCCGCGCTCGTCGCGGCGGGCGAGGCGCCGACGGCGAACCTGAAATTTTTCTTCGACGGTGAGGAGGAGATTGGTTCGCCGAGTCTGCGCGAGATCATCGAGACCCACCGCGACGCTTTGCGCGCGGATCTCTGGCTGATCCTCGACGGGCCGTGCCATCCTTCGGGCCGCAAGCAGGTCGTCTTCGGTGCGCGCGGCGACGTGAACGTTAATCTCACGGTTTTCGGCCCGAAGCGCCCGTTGCATAGCGGCAACTACGGCAACTGGGCGCCGAATCCCTCCCAGTCGCTCGTGAACCTCCTCGCCTCAATGAAGGACGACGACGGCCGCGTGCTCGTCGCCGGATTCTACGACGACGTGACGCCGCTCACTGCCGCCGAGCAGCGCGCGGTCGCGGCGATTCCGTCGGTCGAGGAGTCGCTGAGGCGTGAGCTCGGATTTGCGCGTGCGGAGGTGGCGGGCCGCACGCTCTTCGAGGGCTTCACTCTTCCGACGCTCAGCATCAATGGCATCCAGGGCGCCAACGTCGGCGCGCAGGCCGCCAACGTGGTCCCGACGGTCGCGCGGGCCGTGCTCGATTTGCGGCTCGTGCTCGGCAACGACGCGCAACGCCAGGTCGCCAAAGTCGTCGCGCACATCAAGGCGCGCGGCTGGCACGTGCTCGACCGCGATCCGACGGATACGGAGCGGGCGCAGCACCCGCGGCTGATTCGCGTTGAGACGAAATCCGCCGGCACCAACGCCCAGCGCACGCCGTTGGAGTTGCCGATCGCGCAGTCGGTCGTCGCGGCGGTGCAATCGACGGTGGACTATCCGGTGGTGCTGCTGCCGACGCTCGGTGGCACGCTGCCGACCAAACTCATCGAGGAACTGCTCGGCACAAAGATCCTCACGGTGCCGGTGGTGAACGCCGACAACAACCAGCACGCTGAGAATGAAAACGTGAAGGTTCAGTTCCTCTGGGACGGCATCGAGACCTACACGGCGCTCATGACGATGCGCTGAGCGCGCGGGGGCTCGCCGGGCGCGGAGGCCGAGCCAGCGGGGGCGACCGCGTGGCCGCGGCGGATGCGGCGAGAGACAACGCAGAGTTTCCTGCGATCGCGGCCTACCTTGGGATCGACGAGGCCGACGAGTTCGGTGGCGGCGAGCACGTGCAGCGCATAGTAACCGCGCACGCGTTTCGCGGGCGGCGTGTAAACTTCCCACGTGTAGTCCAAATCCCAGAGCGTCGCGCTCACGCGCCATTCGTAGATCAGCGGATCGCGCGGGGCGAGGAGCAGCGGACCGGGCGGATTTTCGATTTTGGATTTTTGAGTTTCGATTGCCGAAAGCAGCAAAGGTGCGTCCGCGTGCAGCCAACAGAGCGGCAGGCAGTCGGTGTCGGCGATGTAGATGGACTGCACGGTGTCAGCCACGTGGCGGAGTTCCTCGCGCTTAAGCGTGACCAGCCGACGGTGGCGGATCTTGAGGAGCGCGAGCCAGCGTGCTCTTCACGAGCGCGGCGGCGCCCCAAACTTGGCAATGGGCGCGGCGATCGCCCTCGATGTCTTCGGAACCCCACGGACTGCGCGCGGCGATTTCGGCGAGGAGGCGGGGGACGAGTTCGCGTTCGCGGGGCGTGAGGCGGCCGGACCACGCGCTTGTGATCCGCACGCGAGCCTGCAGGGTGCCTTGCAGGTGCTCCAAGCGTCGAGTGGCAGGGCGACGAGGAGCCGGTGTCGGGGAGATGATGCGCGAAAACGCCCCGGTTGGACGCAGGCAAAGGCGGCATCTCGCCACCATACGGGTGCCGCATGAGATCGCCCTCGCGGTAGCCGCCGACGCGGTTGCGCAAAATGAGATCGTGCATGCGCCCGCATCCATGGATCGCCCATCTACCAGTTGGAAATTCGGGCAAAACGCAGCCTCGTTTCACCCCACTGGTGGGCCCTGAAAGGCGGAGTGAAGGTGAACCCAAAAACCATCGGGTTGTTACCGAACGCTCTAAGAATGCCCGTTTGGGCCTAATGGTCTAAAATCGGTGGAGAATCTCAGCAAACCAGAGACTGGAAATCCGAAAAATCCGCCCTGAGGCCTCCCTTCCTGCCCTTGCAAATCACACTGACCGCGTCGTGCGAATGGAGGGACTCTAGGTGCGAACAGGCCACTTGGAAGTCGAGGATGCGCTTGTCGGCGGCGAGTTCGTGGTGCAGGAGCCGGGCGGCATCCTCCACGAATTTGATGTAGGTGCCGTTGAGCTCGGCAAAGGCCTGCTCGTCTTCGCGCTTCACCATGACTTGCGTCTCGGTTTTGAGCGCGTTGGCGCAGTGCCGCTGCAAGTCTTCAATCGTGAGGGTGCGTTTATCCGCGAGCACGACCCGCACGCGCGCCTTTGAGCGCTGCGCGTGCGGGGTGGCGTAAGCCCCGCGCGTGCTCCGGGCATGTTCGGACAACTCGGCGCTGCAGGGGCAGGTCGAAGAGTAGACAAAGTCAAACTCGACGATCCGGCTGAATTTTCCTGCGCGATCCAACGTCGCTTCGAAGGCGACCCGGTAATATTGCCATCCGGCGAGCCCGCTCCGCAGGCTGCGTTGCAACATCGGAAAGGAGAACGACAAATTGATCCGCGCCTCAAAGCCGCCGATCTGGCGTTGGTATTTAGCCAGCAACCGCCGCAGCACCTCAAAAGAGAATACCTCGTCAGCGTGCTCGTAAAACGACCGCATGATGCGACCCATGTTGATGCCCTTGAGCCCGGCTTCGAGTGAGACGGTGCCGGTCACGCTGGTCTCAAGGATGTGGATTTTTCCGCCGCGCGCGCGGAACTTAAGCGGCAGGCGAAAGTTGGCGCAACCGACCTGTTGGATGGGCACGTGAGATCCCTCCGCGGCGTTTACCGCATCCATCATGTCGGGCAAGGTGGCGCGATAAGCCGCAGTGGACTTAAAGCGCGCGTCGAACGAGCGATCGATCAGCGGCGCGCGACCGCCGGGCGTATCGTGCAAATACATGGATTTCTTGGTCATAGCGTTTTTGGATTGGCGTAGTCTGGCCAGGTGGTTGGGCCGAGAACCGTCGCTCCGGACTTCCGGAGTGAGCCGGCCGGTAGACTTCAGTCGACGTGCGGCCCGTGGTATTCCGCAAAGTTTCGCGGCGTTTCGAACAACCGGACACAGTAGAGGCGGGCCGGCCTGAGACGGGGGGCGAGTTCGCGCCAGAATGCGATTACGAGGTTTTCCGTCGTGGGAATGATCCCGCGCAGAAAAAGGACTTCCTGATTCAAGTTCCTATGGTCGCAGCGGTCGACCACGGCTTCGCGCAAAATTTCTTTCAATTTGCCGAGGTCGATCAGGTAACCGGTCTCCGGATCCGGAGTGCCGCGGACCGAGACCTCAAGGATGTAATTGTGACCGTGCCAGTGCGGGTTCGAGCAGAGACCATATTGTTGAACGTTCCATCGCTGGCTCTTGCTCGGATTAAACAGCCGATGAGCCGAATTGAAGTGCACCTGCCGCGTGACGGTGACAACGCCCGGCTGGACGCGGGGCGCGAGTGGATTGAGGGCAGCGGATTTGTTAGACACGGCTTTGGGCGGAAGGAGGAGGAAAGGAAGGCGATCGTATTGGGCGGGTTGTGGCGGGAAAACTCCGATGAATCAGGTTGGGGTTGTGTTACGAACATAGATACCGCGCGGATGCTGCGACCAACTTGATATTTTCAATCTATGGCGCTGGGCGCTTTTCGCTGGAGATCGTTTCGCAGTCGTGGGTTGGCGCCGGAGTGATAGGGCGAATGCGATCGGGACAAGCGTCTGCCGCGCCGCTGGTTCTCCGGCACTCGGCCCGCGCTCGGAGCACGCTGACCCAGTCCGGCGACGAGATTCCGGAGCGGAAACTCGCGGCTTGCGGCCACGGAGGACGCGGCGTGTCCTAGCCTCAGCTCGGCCGACCAGGTCGAGCTTTTTCAGCTTG
>JANOAF010000220.1:0-10335 GCA_031411015.1 Opitutaceae bacterium
GTTGTCGTCATTCATCCCCGCCACTCTACACCGTCGGCGTTCTGCCGACTACGCTGTGGAGAAATTACCGCTTACGTTCTTTGACCCAACCCGGGCAGGTGCCCGTGCTACGTCACAGCCGTGTTTCCTCTACCGTGGTGGGCAAGAAACTGAGATGCGCCCCGGCGGTCGCTTTCCGCCAGGATGTGCGTCCGGAAGATTTTAATCTAAGATCACGAGCAACAACACGGAGACAAAAAAGCACTCTCCGGCGTCGCGATTTTTTTGCGCGAGCGCGAACCCAACCCCACGCGACCCGCGGCCGATCCGGCGCCGCTACGCGCGACCGCGGCAGATCGTTTCGCGCTGGTGCTACGCGAACGATTTCATCAACGTTGGCCAAGGTTTTGGCTTACCCCATCCGCCAGACCGTTCCCCCCTCCCCCATGGTTGACGCTCCCGTGCATTCTCGTTCCCAGTCCGGCGATGGCTATCTCGCAGCGGTCGGCTATCTGCAAATCGGCGCGGGCTCCCTTAGCTTGATGATGTCGCTCATGCTCGTTTTTCAGGTGATGTTCGGCCACTCCGAACTACTCAATCCCGCGGTCGCCTTCGACTCGTCGTCCGACCTCCTCGACCGCGCGATCGCAACCTATGTGTCGCTGCAGCTCACCGTCGGCTGGCTGGCCGGCGCGCTGCAACTCGCCGCTGGGGTGTGCTGTCTGCGCGCGAAACACCAGCGCTTCATCGGCGTGGCCTCGCTGGTGAGCCTCGCCAATTTCCCCCACGGCACGTTGGCCGCGGTCACCGTGCTGTTCGCCTTGCGCCGTCCGGAGGTCGCTCAGACGTTCACCCCGCGCGTGGAGAACTGAGCGGTCGGGCCAAGCGCTGGGCAGCGCGCAGGCTTGAGATTTCCGGAAAGCGCTCCACCCGACCACACGGCGCTCATCCAGGAAAATTCGCGCAGTCTCTGCGGTGTCTGGCCTTCGCGTGACCCTCCTCCCATCGAATCGAAACGGGCGGTGCGCTTTGCGACTCGGACCCGTAACCCCGACTTGCCACCGAGCCCCCTGCAGCCGAATGGTGGAGGCGTGAAACCAGCCGAACAACTCTGCCGCGCGTGCGGGCTATGCTGCGACGGCTCGCTCTTCGACGGCGTCCAACTCGGAACGGGCGACGACGCGAAGAAACTGAAGGCGCTCGGACTACCCGTGACGGTCTCGCGTGGCAAAACGCCCATCGCCCGGTTTGCCCAGCCCTGCGTGGCCCTGTGCGCGGACCGCGCGTGCCGAGTTTACGCCGACCGGCCGTTGCAATGCCGCGCCTTCGAGTGCGGCGTGTTCAAAGACGCCCACGCCGGCCGGATCGATTTCGCCGCAGCTCTGCGGTGGGTCAAACAAGGCCGGAAGCGGGCCGAAACCGTTCGCCGGCTGCTGCGCCAACTCGGCGACACGGAGGAGCACCGCTCGTTGGGCGAGCGCTTCCACCGCACCTCTGAGCGCCTGGAATCGGGCCACGCGGACGAAGCGGCGAAGAGCACGTTCGCGGATTTGAGCCTCGCGGTGCATCACCTCAAATTACTCGCATTCAAAAAATTTTATACCAAGGCCGAGGTGGCTCCGGAACCAAACTAGGAGTGCTGGTGCCGATGCCACCGTTGGCGCAGCCGAGCGTCGCAAAGTGGGCGTTAGATTCGCCGATCTGATGCGAGGGCACGCTTCCCATTTTGCCCGAGCGCCCGCTAGACTGCTACCTGCGGTCGACCGATCCCCCCTTTCTTCACCTCATGAAAACTATTCCCTCGGCCATATCCCCTCCCACTCGCCGTGCGTTCCTCGGGCACGCGGCCGCGCTCACCGGCTACGCCCTGCTCCCGCGGAGCGTCCGAGCCGCGGCGAAACCCACGATGAAGCCGAACTCCGTGTTCAACGGCGTGCGCATCGGCGCCATCAGCTACAGTTACCGCAGTGCGCTCACCAGCGCAGAGGAACTTTTGCAGGCCCTCGTGACCGACGGGCTCAGTGAGGTGGAGTTGATGGGCGCGCCGATCCAGGAATACGCCGGCTTCGCCGTCGGCTCCGGCGGCGGCAAGGCCAAGAAAGCTGCGCCTGCCGTCCGCTACACCGACACCCAGCGCGAGGCCCAGCTCGCGAAATGCCGCGCCCTGCGGAAAATGTATAACGACGCCGGGGTGAACATCCACATCCACAAAATCGCGTTCGGCCCGTCGGACGAGGAGGTCGAATTCAATTTTCTGGTCGCGAAGGCGCTCGGCTGCGAGGGCATCACCACCGAGCGTTCGGAGGCGTCGGTGCAGAGGCTCGCGCCGTTTGCGGAGAAGCATCGGATTCGCGTCGGCTTCCACAATCACACGACCAATTTTCCAACGGTCGACCAGCTCGATCCGCTCCTCGATCACAACAAATACATCGGGTTCAACTTCGATGTGGGCCACTACGTCGCCGGCACGAAGGGAAAGTCACCGATTCCCGTGCTCGAGAGATATCACGATCGCATCGTGAACCTGCACCTCAAGGATCGCACGGCGGACGGCGGGAACCTGCCGTGGGGCCAGGGCCAGACGCCGATCAAGGAAATCCTCCACTTGATGCGGAAGGAAAAGTGGACGTTTCCCGCGAACATCGAACTCGAATATAAAGTTCCCGAGGGATCGGACGCGGTGAAGGAAGTCGCGAAGTGCGTCGACTATTGCCGCGCGGCGCTGGCGTAGGGATCGCGGGACCAACCGCCGAGACTGGGCCGCGCTCCCCCGCTTCGAGCGCCGGACGGAGTCGCGTTGCGATTCTCGGCTGAGGTATCGCGAGGAAAGCCCGACGCCATTCCTTCAGACCGAACCTCACGCGGAGACACAAAGAACGCGGAGGAACGGATTATTTCTGGCTCCGCGACCTCCGCGCCTCCGCGTGAGACTTCTTCCCTCGGGGCGAAAGGTCATCACTACGCGCAAAATTCTGAAAAGCCGCCGACATCTCCGAATCCTCGCCAGCCACCATCGCGACTCATCGCGGTATGGCGTGACCCCACACGCGACCCGCGCGTTTGCGCAGTATTACTCTTGGTGAATTGTCCTTGAGAACGAGAGGAGTCGGAAGAGCTCAGGCTTGAACTCTAACGCGCAGACGGCGTTTCACTCTTCGAGCCGTGTTTCCTCACATGGACTTCCCGCGCGGGGACGATCGAAACAATGCGGGCACGACTGCTCGTAAACGTAGCGCGTGTCCTGCTGCTCCGCGACCGTGAGCGGCATCTGGCAGTTCCAGCAGAGCACCGCGCCCGTCGCCTTGAGCTCCGCGTCCACGCCCACGCGGCGGTCGAAGACAAAGCACTCGCCGTTGTAATGCGCGCCTCCGCACTCTTCGAAATATTTCAGGATGCCGCCGTCGAGCTGATACACCGCCTGAAAACCCTCGCGGGCCAAGAGCGGCGCGGCTTTCTCGCAGCGGATGCCGCCCGTGCAAAACATCACGACCGGACGCGCCTTCAAATCGGCGGGCAGCCGCCCCACCGCGGCGGGGAACTCCCGGAAGTGATCAATCTGCGGATCGATCGCGCCCGCAAACGTGCCGAGGCGCACCTCGTAAGCGTTGCGCGTGTCGAGGAGTGTCACCGGCCGGCCCTCGTCGAGCCACTGCTTCAACGTGCGCGGTGCGAGCTTCGGTGCCGGTCGCCGCGCGGGATCAATGCCGTCCACGCCAAACGCGATGATCTCCTTTTTAATTTTCACCAGCATCCGGTTAAACGGCTGCTCCGCGCTCCAGCTCTCCTTGGGGGTGAGGTCAGCGAGGCCCGGCAACGCGCGGACCTCGGCGAGCAACGCCGCGACGTCGTCGGTGCGACCGGCAACGAAGAGGTTGATCCCCTCGGTGCTCAGCAAGATCGTGCCGCGCAAACCGCGGGCCTTCGCCACACCCTGCAACCGCACGCGCAGCGCCGGCAATTCCTCCGCCGCGAACGGCGTGAATTTGTAAGCGGAGAGATTGAGAAACGAATCAGGCATGCGTGGGGTCCACGGCCAAGGCAGCGACTAGAGGTCCACAGCGCAAGCCGGGGCCGCTTTTAAAGAACTCGGGCGCAAAGTTCGGGGCATTTGATCAATCCCAGCAACACCCCCGAACCTTGCCCGTAGCCGCGAGCGTGAGCGAGTGGTGGTCCCTCCCCTCGGTAACGCTCGCGGCTCCGTGTGACTACGCCGACGCGCCGCCCGCGCGCAGCTGGAGCAGGTCGTCGATCTGCGCCGAGCGGCGGGCGTGGTCGGCGACCGCGGAGGGTTGCCCGAGTTCGAGGTCGAAGGTGGGGAGAATTTCCTTCATGCGCGCGTAGCCTTCGGGCGCGCGGAGTTTTTCCGGGAAACATGTCTGGATCACCTGCAGCGCAATGTTGGCGGAGACGGACGCACCCGGTGACGCGCCGAGGAGGGCCGCGAGTGTGCCGTCGGGCGCGGTGACGACTTCGGTGCCGAAATAGAGCCGGCCAGCGTCCGCCTTCTTCAGTGCCTGCACTCGAATACCAGCATCGACGAGCCGCCAATCGGCGTCACGCGCCGCGGGATAGAATCCGCGCAGCGCGCGCAGGCGGGAGTCCATGCTTTGCAGCGCCTCCCGCACGAGGAATTGGACGAGCACGCGGTTGTGCAGGCCGGTGCGGAGGAGCGTGGCGAGAGTGTCAGGGCGAAGCGATGCCGGCAGATCGGTGCCGCGGCCGGTGCGGTGAAGGAACTTCGTCGTCCACGTGGCGAAGGGGCCGAAGAGCAGCACGCGTTTCCCGTGGAGATGGCGCACGTCGAGGTGCGGACCGCCGAGCGCCCCGGAGTCGGGCGGCGGCGGGCCGTAGGCTTTGGCGAAGTGGCGCGCGACGACGGCTGGATTTTCGCAGACCAGCCATTGACCCGCGATGGGAAAAGCCGCGAGCCCACGCGCAACCGGGAGTCCGCTGGAATGGAGCAGCGGGATCGTGCCGCCACCGGCGCCGATAAAAACGAAACGCGCGCGAACCGGCCGCGCTACGCCCGATTCCGTATCGCGCACGACGAGTTCCCAACCCGTATCGCCGCGGCGTAACTGGGTGACGCGATGGCCGGTGAACACGCGACAGCCCTCCTGCGCGCCGAGCCAACCGAGGAGCTGCCGCGAGAGCTCGCCGAAGTTCACATCGGTGCCCGCATCAATCTTGGTGGCCGCGATCAACTCGGCGTCGCCGCGCTCCTCGACGAGCAGCGGCGCCCAGCGGTGGAGGACGTCGCGCTCCGCGGTGAATTCCATCCCCCGGAAAAACGGATGCGCGCTCAGCGCCGCATGGCGAGCGCGCAAGAATGCGATGCGTTCCGCCCCGCGCACGAAACTCAGATGCGGCACGGCGCGAATCCACGCGGCGGGTCGTGCCGCGATCCCGTGCGCCACGGCATAGCTCCAAAACTGGCGCGACTGCTCAAAGCGCGCAAAAATCTCGACGGCCTTGGTGACATCGACGGGCGCTCCGGCCACCGCGGGCGGTGGCGTGTAGTTGAGTTCGCAAAGGCCGGCGTGCCCGGTGCCGGCGTTGTTCCACCCGTCAGAGCTTTCGCGCGCCAGCTCCGGGGCGGCTTCATACACCTCGATCGCCAACCGCGGATCGAGCCGCTTGAGCATCGCGCCGAGATGCGCGGACATGATCCCGCCGCCGATGAGAATGATGCCGGGAGCGGAGGAAGGCATGGCGGAAGCAGAGTCGATACCTGCGCACGGCGGGAGGCTCGACAACTAGAATTCAGGGCCGCGTCCAGGTTTCCGGACGGATGCGTTTCGCCTTCGCGATGTCGCAGCGGGTGCATCTCAGTTTCTTGCACACCACCGTGAAGGAAGCATCGCCGTGACGTAGCACGGGCAGCCTGCCCGTGTTGGCTCGGAGAACGCGGTCAGGCTGACCGCGCAACGCCCGGTGCCGGTCGCTGCAAGATACTGAGATGCGCCCCGTCGCAGCCCCACCACAGGTTGCGGGTTGAAATTCGCCGGCCGGCGCAAATACCCTCACCCCCGAATGCCTCTCGCTCCCCTCGCCTTGCGTTCCACCCTTCAGCGTTTTCGCGCCCGTCTGTCCCGCTGCGGCCTCCCGCTTGCGGTCCTGCTGCCAGCCGGCTTGGCCGCCGCTGATTCCGCCGCGCTGCAAGAGGTGGTGCGACTCCCGGAATTCAAGGTCTTCGAGACGCGCCCGCTGCCCCCGCGCGAGTCGTGGGACTACGTGAAAGTCGGAAACATCGAGATCCTCTCCAACGCCGGGTCCCGCACGACCCGGCAATTCGCCCGCGATCTCGTGCAGTTTCAAAATATGCTTCAGCTGGCTGCACCGACCATGCTGATTCGGGCCGAGCATCCGGTGATGATCGTGCTGTGCGGCCAAGGCGGGCAGTATGATCGGTTCATGCGCGCGGCCGATGGCGGTGCCCGGCGCGTGTCGAATGTCAGCTTCGTGCGCGACGTGGAGATCGCGTCGATCATCGTGGACTACGAGGGCACTACGGTGGCTGTTCCCGGTGCGGATATCGTCGCCACCGGTCCGAACGGTGAGATGCATCCGGTGGCAGCGACCACGCTGAGCGGGGATCGGCCGACCCGGACGCTGGCGGAGTTTTCCCGGCAATACGTCCTGCTTTCGCTCAGCGAGATGAAGCCGCGCCTGCCGGCGTGGGCCGCCGAGGGGCTGGCCACCGCGTATGGCGCGATCGAGTATGCGGACAAATGGATCGAGATCGGCAGCCCCCGGTTATTTGCGCGCCAAATCGAGGCGCGCATTGTGGCATCCGACATTGTGCCCGAGCTTGCGGCGCTGCAGAATCGCGCGGGATTTGGCGGTCCTCAGGCGAGCCCGGAATACGGCAGCGGCGTGATGCCCGCGTCGGTCTACGTGATCGAGCGGGCAATGGCTCTCCTTACGATGGAGAAGCTCTTTGCGGTCGGCTACGATTCTCCCCTCCACGGCGGCACGGCGCCCGATTCGGCCTATGCGGGCTATCAATGGCGGCAGCAATGCGCGGCCTTCGTCCACCTCTGCCTCTATGGGGCCAATGGAAAATTTCGCCCGGCCTTCATCAAATTCGCCTCCCAGACATCCACGCAGCCGCCCACTGAGGCCTTTTTCAAGGAGTGTTTCGGCCTCGACTACCGCGCCATGGCCCTGCGCATCCGCGCGCATTGGACCGACCTCAATTTCAAGGGGATGCGGATCGAATCGACGGACGGCGGGAAACTTCTGAGTTCGCCTGGACAAACCGAGCTGCGCCCCGCGACCGACGCCGAGATCGGCCGCATCAAGGGCGAGACCCTTCGCTTGACGGGACAGGACGATCCCGCCCGGCAGGAATTCATCACCGCCTATCTCCGCGGCGAGCGCGACCTCCAGTTACTGGCGTCGCTCGGCCTCATGGCGCGGCAACGGCACGACGCCACCCGCGCCCGCACGTATCTGGAAGCGGTGGTCGCTGCCGCGACGCCAGTGCCCCGCCCGCGTGCCTATCTTGAGTTGGCCCGGCTGCGCGCGGAGGCGATGCGAACGGGCGACACCGTCCCCCGCTACAATCCCGAGGCCGTCGCGGCGCTGCTCACGCCTCTCTTCCAAGCGCAGCGCCTGCCGCAGCAGCTTTCCTATATTTACCGGGAGATCGCGACAGTCTGGGCGCACAGCGCCACGCCGCCCGACCGCGAACACCTGGCGGCTATCGAGCACGGCGCGCGGCTGTTTCCCTACGACGTGGAGCTAACTACCGAACTCGCGGAACTGCTCGTTACCCACGGTTACCGCACCGACGCGCAGCCGCACGTAAACCGTGCGCTCAAACTCACCCGCGACGCCGACCTGCGCGCCCGCTTGCTCAAATTGCGGACGGAAGGTTGACGGCGCATAACACGCAGGCGCGCGGATCGTTGAGTTCGCAGGTGCCGGCTCTGGTTCCAGCCGTTGGAGCGTTCGCCGGCAAACTTCAGGGCGGCTTCATAGACCTACTGCGTCACCTCATCCAAATCCTTGAATGCTCTTTCGCTGAAGTGGTCTCTTGGTTTTGGAATGTCACGTCCCTCCATTGTCGCGTGCTTGAGCATTGCGAATTCCTCGAGGTTGCGACGCATCTTCTCGCCCATCGGAGTCATAGCGTTGAGAACAATCAACGTCAGTTCGGCTTCCGAAAGCTGAGCACGGAAAAAATGCGCGTAGCGCTCTCTTTCAATCGGAGCAAAATGGCTCTGCGAGACGTATTTCAGAACGTTATAGACAAGGCGGAAATAATTTCCGAGAAGGCTCTCGTTACACTGGTAAAATTTCGTGTATGTTTCCAGAAGCCATTCCCTTTGAGTGTCTGAGGGTAGTTCACGTAGCTGATTCCTGTGGGCGTGCGTGCGCTCGTGATGCTGTAGGCGAAGCAAGTATTCCTGATAAATCGATTCGACGATTGCCTTCAACGCGCTGCGACCCTGGAGCATCGTTCGAACGCCGAGTTCGTGGTTGCTCCGGGACATCCCATTGAATGCCGTCAATCGTTTCAGCGAGCACGCGCTGGAGATTGAAATAGGAGGTCTCGAATGACTGCTGTTTGAATACCTCACGAGTCTCAGCGAGTTCGCGTTGTTGGAGCTTCAGTTCGCGCCGCTGAAGGATGATGCCGTAGATGACGGCGGCAAAAGCGAGTCCCGTGAACACGGCATTAATCCCGCCGAAGGAGTCGCCGAACTCGCCAGATTTGTCAGGTGCACCGAATGAAAGGCGGACGATGAAATAGTAGCCTGCGGCAAGCACGAGCACGCCACCTAATACCAACGTCCTCTAGCTAATAGACTTTACAGAAGAGTGGGAAGCGGGTGCGGTAAGTGATGGCCCGTAAATTTCCGCCGCTGGGAGAAGAGTTGGTGAAACAGATCGAGCAGGCGTGGGCGGAGCCCCAGCCGGAGTGGGCGCGGCAGCGCCTGCGGGTCGTGCGGCTGATCGCGCAGCACGAACTGACGGCGGCTGAGATTATGCGGGTGGCCGACGTGAGTCGCCAGACGGTCTTCACCTACCGGGACACCGTGGTAGCGAAAGGCGTGCCGGGCCTGATGCAACGGGCGTGGAAAGGGGCGCGCAAGCCGGCGGTGCGCGGGGCGGTGGCCGCCGAGTTTATCCAGCGCTTGGAGGCGGGGCAGTTCCGCCAGGCGCGGGATGCGCAGGCGTGGATAAAAAAGCGCACCCGGCAGCAGCTGAGCGAGAGCGGGGTGCGCAAGGTTTTGCGCCGGCTGGGTGGCAAGCTGAAGGTGCCGCGCAAGAGCCACGCCAAAAAGGATCCGGCCAAGGCCGCCAAGTTTAAGGCGGAGTTGCCCGCACGGCTGACGGAAGTGGTCGGCCCCGCGCCCGACCGGCCGGTGCGCCTGTGGGTGCTCGACGAACACCGCTATGGACTGTTGCCGGTCATCCGCCGCGTCTGGGCCCGGCGCGGCGTGCGGGTGCATGCGCCCTACGCCACCAAATACCAATGGGGTTACCTCCATGAAGCGCTGGAAGTGGACGGCGCGCATCACACCGAGTTGCTCTTCACCCCAGCCATCGACCGCGACATCCACGCCGTCTTCCTCCAGCAAATCGCCGACTCCGATCCGCAAGCGCTCCACGTGGTCATCCAAGACCAAGCCGGTTTTCACCTGCCGAGCCACGACCCGCGTCTGCCGAAAAACCTCCGGCTGCTACCCCTGCCGCCCTACAGTCCCGAACTCAATCCGGTCGAGCGTTTCGGCGGCCTTCTGAAGGCCCGCGTGGCCAACCGACTCTACCCCAGCTTACGCCGGTTGGAAGACCACCTCTTCGCGGCCTCCCGGCAATGGACCCAACCGGCCAAAGTCGCCGGTCTGATCCACGGCTGGCTCGTCGATCAGGTAAACTCTGGCGCTCCAACCTATAGTCTATAAGCTAACGGACGTTGGTATTACTCGTTGCCCTCGCACTCGGCGTTTTTTTCAAACACCTTGAGCGTGTGGCGTAAGCACGACTGAGTGCGGAGAACATAGTTTGGGCGGTCGCATCCCTACTTCAGTTTGGCTCGGAATCATCACCGATGAACGAGGCCGTGGGTTTTTCCGCCGTTGACCAAGGACAAGTGCCACGAGGCGGGCAAGGCATCGGGGTGTTCAGTCTGACGTAGGTGAAACTTCGCTCCTGAAACAAGGGAGGGTTCATAGCCGAGAAGCCGCTCACTGACGATTCCTCAAAACAAGCCGCGCAGTTGGCACTTGGCCCGCGCCCCGCTATGGTTGGCCCGTGGGTTCATTTCCTTGGTTGCCCCGCGCGAGGTCTTTCGCGGCGCGATTATCGCGAGTGCATCCGCCCTCGTCGTCGCTCACAACCATC
>JANOAF010000221.1:0-28811 GCA_031411015.1 Opitutaceae bacterium
GGCGGGTCACAGACCCCGCCCTACTTTCGAACAAGCTTCGCCCGCAGATAGGGCGCGGTGGGGCTACCCTTGGTTTTCAACAGCCCGGCAAGTGGGCCTTGGTAGAGCAGTTCGCCACCGTCAGGTCCACCGACCGGGCCAAGCTCGATGATGTAGTCGGCTTCGAGGAGGAGATCGAGGTGGTGCTCGATGACGACGACGGTGTGACCCTGATCGACGAGAGAGTGGAGGACGCCAATGAGTTTCTCGCAGTCGCTCAGGTGCAGACCGATTGTGGGTTCCTCGAGGAGGTAGAGGTTGCGCGGCAGGGTGCCGCGGCTGCGTTCACGATAGGTCGCGAGGCCGGCGCTGAGTTCGGTCACCAGTTTGAGCCGCTGCGCTTCACCGCCGGAAAGGGTCGGCGATGACTGGCCGAGCGTGAGGTAACCGAGGCCGCAATCGACCATGAGCTGGCAGACCTGGGCGAGCTGCGAATGGAAATCGAAGAACACGGCCGCCTCCTCAAACGTGAGCTGAAGCACTTGGCCGATATTTTTCCCCTTCCACGCGATGTCGCCCAACTCCGCGCTGTAGCGTCCGCCGCGGCAATCGTCGCAGGGCAGATAGACGTCGGGCATGAACGCCATCTCCAACTTGATGCGGCCCGCTCCTTCGCAGGAGGGACAGCGTCCGCCCGTAGTGTTGAACGAAAACCGCGACGCGGTGTAGCCGCGGATATTCGACTCCGGCAGCGACGCGAAAAATTGCCGGATCAGGTCGAAGATGCCGAGATAGGTGGCGGGCGTGGAGCGCGGGGTTTTTCCGATGGGTGATTGATCGACCTCGACGACCCGTTGGAAGACTTGCGCGCCGCGCAACTCTCCAAACGGGAGCTGAGTGCTGAGAGTTGAGAGCTGAGAGTCGGAGACATCGAAGCCGGTGGCTTTCACGAAATCGCGGCCGGTGAGTTTGGCCTTCCGCGTTTTGATCGCGTGGGTGACCGCCGGGTGGAGGAGATCGCGGAAGAGCGTGGATTTGCCCGCCCCGCTCGGGCCGGCGGCCATGATGAGTCGGCCGAGTGGAAGGCGGAGATCGAAGCCCTTGAGGTTGCGGAAGCGCGCGCCGCGGAGTTCGAGCCAGCCGGGGTGGAGCGCGTTGACCCCAACGCGCTTTCGAGATTCACGCCGTAACCCAAGCGCGTTGGGGTCTACGCGCTCCACCTCGCGATAGGCGCCGCGCAGCGGATGCTTGATGCCCCTGGCGAGGAAGAGGCCGGTGAGCGAACTCGCGCTGGCTTTGATTTCGGCGGGCGTGCCTTGCGCGAGGAGTTCACCGCCGTGGATGCCGGCGGCGGGCCCGAGGTCGATGATGCTATCGGCGCGCTCCATGAGTTCATCGTCGTGTTCAACGACGAGGAGCGTGTTTCCCTTTTCGCGCAGGGTGATGAGCGTCTCGATCAGTCGATCATTGTCGCGGGCGTGGAGGCCGATGCTGGGCTCGTCGAGCACGTAGAGCACGCCGCTGAGATTGGAACCGAGTTGCGCGGCGAGCCGGATGCGCTGCGCTTCGCCGCCGGAAAGTGTCTCGGTCGGCCGGTCGAGTGAAAGGTAGCCAAGGCCGACGTGGTCGAGGAATTTCAGGCGCTCTTCGATTTGCGGGACGATGTCCTGCACGATGAGTTTGCCGCGGGCGTCGAGATCGAGATTGCGCAGGTGCGCGAGGAGTTGCGACGGCGTGCTGCGGAGGAGCGCCGGCAGCGAGAGCGGCACTTGTTTGCGCCGGAAGTGGAGCTTCACGGCGCGGCCGACACGATTGAGGCGCGCACCGTGGCAATTGGGGCAGGGCGTGCCGCTGTCGGAGAGATCGTCGGCGGAATCGACGCCGAATTCGCGGAGCCGCGCGGCGGGATCGTCTTTGTCCTCGTCGTCGGCGGGCTCGAGCATCCACGGGAAGACGCGACCGTGGCCGCGGCAAGTCGGGCACCAACCGCGCGGCGAATTGAACGAGAAATTTTTCGGGTCGAGCTCGGGAAAACTCTCGCCGGTTTCGATGTCGGTGCGCGTGGTGGAAAACCAGCTCAGAATCTCGCCATTGGGCGTGAGGAGGAAGCAGGAGCCTTTTCCGAGTCGGAGGGCCTCGGTGAGCTGAGAGCTTGCGGAGAGCGGAGAGCTAAGAGCTGAGAGCTGAGAGCCAGATTTCTTGCTCTTTGCTCTCAGCTCTGGGCTCTGAGCTTTGAGATCAGCCACGACGACCTCGATGTCGTGCTCCTTGTAGCGGTCGAGTTTTTGAAACGCATCGACGCGCGTGAGCCGGCCATCGGCGCGCATCAGCTCGTAGCCCTGATTCTCGACCCATGTGGCGATGGGTTGGTGGTGGCCCTTGCGGCCGCGGATGAGTGGGGCGCAGAGGTAGAGGTGCTTCGCCTTTTTCGCCTTGGGCGTGGCGAGCATCACGCGGCCGAGCAGCGCCTTCAACGCGCCGGGCGACAGCGGCTTCACCGGCTTATCGGTGTCCGGGTGATGCTGCGTGCCGAGTCGCGCGTAGAGCAGACGGAGATACTGTGCGACCTCGGTGATCGTCGCGACGGTGGACTTGCGTGAGCCGCGCGTGACGCGCTGTTCGATCGCGACCGTGGGCGGAATGCCGGTAAGGCGATCGACGGCGGGACGCGGGAGCTGTTCGACGAATTGGCGTGCGTAGGGCGACATCGATTCCATGAACCGCCGCTGGCCCTCGGCAAACACGATGTCGAACGCGAGTGTGGACTTGCCGGAACCAGAGACGCCCGTGACGACGTTGAGCTGGCGGTGAGGAATGGTGAGCGAGAGATTTTTGAGATTGTTCTCCCGCGCGCCCTCGATGCGGAGCATCGAAGGGAGCTGAGAGTTGAGAGCTGAGAGCTGAGAGCCGGAGACGGAGAGGTAAGGTGCCGCGTCCTCAGCTACTCGTAGCTCCGGGCTCTGGGCTCTCAGCTCGTCGCCGAGTGCGGCACGGAGAAACGGCGACGTCGCGGTGTCCGCCGAGGCGACCGCTTCGGGTGAGCCTTCCGCGACGATGCGGCCGCCTTGCGCGCCGGCGTCGGGACCAATTTCGATCAACCAGTCGGCGGACTTCAAGACGTCGAGATTGTGTTCGATCACCACGACGCTGTGACCGCGATCCACCAGCGACTGCAGAACGGCGAGGAGACGTTTGACGTCGTGGCGGTGGAGACCGGTGGTGGGTTCGTCCAGCAGAAGGAGCGCACCCGCAACGGGTGCGAGCTGAGAGTTGAGAGCTGGGAGCTGAGAGCCAGAACTGAAGCTGCCGAGGTAGCGGACGAGTTTGAGCCGCTGCGATTCGCCGCCGCTCAGGGTGTTGAGCGGTTGGCCGAGCGTGAGATAACCGAGGCCGACGGATTCGAGACTGGCGAGACGCGTGCGGATTTCGGCGTGGGAGCGGGGTGAGGGCACCCCGTCTCCATTTTCGGCGAACAGCGGGAGGGCGTCTGTCACGCTCGTGGCGAGCAGGTCGGCGACCGACCGGCCGTTCCACTCAATCGCCAGCACCTCGGGCTTGAAGCGGCGTGATTCGCAGACGGGACACGGCACGAAAACGTCCGAGAGAAATTGCATCTCCACGCGTTCGTAGCCGAGTCCGAGGCAGTGGTCGCAACGGCCCTCACCGCTGTTGAAGGAGAATGAAGATGCGCTGAAACCGGCGGCGAGCGCGGCGGGGGTCGTGGCGTAGAGTTCGCGGATGAGCTCCCACGCCTCGGTGTAGAGCGCGGGATTTGAGCGGGGCGTGCGCGAGAGCGGCGACTGGTCGACGAGCACAACTTCGGCGAACGCACCCGAAACGGGCGCGAGCTGAGAGCCGAGAGTTGAGAGCGGAGAGCCCGTGGAGCCGGTGAGCGTGATCGCTTCGATCGCTGCGGGATCGTCGGTGAGTTGGAGCCGCTGCGTGAGCAGGCCCTGGTAGATGACGTTGTCGAGCAGCGTGGATTTGCCGGAACCGGAGACGCCGCTGAGACAGACGAAGCGCTGGAGCGGGAGGCGGAACGAAAGCTTCGCGATGTTGTGCTTCGAGGCGTTTTGAAAATGAAGCGACGGCTGCGACGCGAGCACTGGCCGCCGAACTGCGGGCACCTCGATCGACTCGCGACCGGAGAGATACGCGCCGGTGATGCTGCGCGGGGAGGCGAGCATGCCGGGCACGGTGCCTTGAAACACGATGTGGCCGCCGCGGCTCCCGGGCTCGGGACCAACTTCGATGATGTGATCCGCGGCGCGGATCATCGCTTCGTCGTGCTCGACGACGACGACGGAGTTTCCCGCGTCGGTGAGCGTGCGAATGATCGCGATGAGGCGGTCGATGTCGCGCGGGTGCAGACCGACGCTCGGCTCATCGAGGACAAACAGGGTGTCGATGAGCGAAGTGCCGAGGCAGCTCGTGAGGTTGACACGCTGGACCTCGCCGCCGGAGAGCGTCTTCGAAGAACGGTCGAGCGTGAGGTAACCGAGGCCGACTTGTTCGAGGTAACGGAGCCGCGTGGTGATGGAGTCGAAGGCGAGATCGGCGGAGCGGTCCGAGCCGAGCTGAGAGTTGAGAGCTGAGAGCCGAGAGCCAGACACCAACGCGAGCAGATCGGAGACGGGGAGTTGGTAGAGCTCCGGCAGCGTGCGGCCGTGCCATTTCCAGCAGAGCGCCTCGGGTTGCAGGCGGAGGCCGCCGCAGTCGGGACACGGATTGTAGGCGCGGTAGCGCGAGAGGAAGACGCGGACGTGCATCTTGTAGGTGTTCTTCTCGAGCCAGCGAAAGAAACCCTTGAGACCATACCAGAATTTCGGCCACGTCTTGTCGTTCTCCTCGCCGTAGCCGGGCTCGCCATCGATGATGAAGCGCTGCTCCTCCGGTGGCAGCGAAGCGAACGGCACATTCGTGCGAATTTTTTTCCTCTTCGCGAACACGAGCAGGTCTTTCTTCGAGTCGCCGTAGATTTCGCTTTCCCAGCACTTGATCGCGCCATCGTCGATGGAGAGCGAGTGGTCGGGCAGCGCGAGACGGTAGTCGATCTCGATGACGCGACCGAAGCCGCGGCACTTCGGGCAGGCACCGAGCGGGGAGTTGAAGGAAAAAAGCGCGGGCGTGGCGGCGCGGAACGTGCGGCCGGTTTTCGGTGAGCGCAGGCCGCGGGAGTAGTGGCCGAGCGGAAGCTGAGAGGTGAGCGCGGAGAGCTGAGAGCCGAACAAGAAGACCTCGCCTTTGCCAAAGTGGAGAGCGGTCTCGATGGCTTCGAGGGCGCGGGGTTTTTCGGTGGGAGCGAGCGTGAGGCGGTCCTGAACGACGAAAAGATCGATGGAAGCTGAGAGCTGATCCGCCGTCGCTCCTGCGGAGCTTTGGCGCGACGAGGGGTCGAGAGTGGAGAGAGTCAGATCGAGCAGGTCATCGATCTTGTGCGTGGTGCCGGCGAGGAGCACGCGGACGTAACCTTGGTTTTTGAGATTCGGCAGAATCTCCTGCCACGTGAGGTTCGCGGGTTTGGTGACCTTGAACGCGACGAGGACGCTTTGCCCTAAATACGCAGCGAGGGATTTTTCCCAGATGCTCTGCGGCGAATCATCGTCGATTTTTTCGCCGGTGGCGGGATCGAAACACGCGGCGACGTGGCTGAACCAGACTTTGAAAAAATCGGTCAGCTCCGTCATCGTGCCGACGGTGGAGCGCGACGTCTTGACGGTGTTGGTCTGCTCGATGGCGATCGAGGGGCGGATATTTTCGATCGAGTCGACCTTGGGCTTGTCGAGCAGGTCGAGGAACTGACGGGTGTAGGCGCTAAACGTCTCGACATAGCGCCGCTGGCCCTCGGCGTGAAGCGTGTCAAAGACGAGCGAGGATTTGCCCGCGCCGCTGAGACCGGTGACGACGATGTATCGGCCGAGCGGGACATCGAGGTCGAAACCCTTGAGGTTGTTCTGTCGCACGCCGCGCAGGCGGATGCACTCGGGTTTGGCGCGGGCGGAATTCGGGACCGTAGAAATCACGTGCTCACCAAGTGAGTCGCGCTGGGAAATGCAACTCGCGGCGAAACGCGGGTGAGGTCTGCTGACAGCACGCTGTCAGTGGGCCGCCTATTTGCCGGCGAGGGTGAGCTTCGCGCCGGCGGAAACAATGGCGGCGACGACCGGTGGAGCGGGACGGGTGTCGGTCACCACGGTCATGCGCGGGCCGAACGGGGCGGTGAGGCTCAGCGCCTTGCGGCCGAACTTGGTCGCGTCCAAGGCGAACACCGTGCGCTCCGCGGCAAGGATCATTTTGCGCTGGGTGGAGATGACGAGGGCGTTGTTGTTCCAGACGCCGCTTTCCGTGATGCCCGTGCCGCCGAGGATTGCGATATCGGCGTGAACTTGATCGAGCGACGCCTCGCACAGCGGCCCGACCAGCGTGCCGAAACGGCCCAGGATGATGCCACCGGTGACGATGGTCTCCACGTTGCCCACCTCGCCGAAGAGGCTGGCGACAGGCAGCGAGTTGGTAATGACCTGCAGGCGTTTCTCCACCAGCAGGCGCGCCACGGCAAAGGTGGTCGTGCCGCCATCGAGGATGACGGTTGTGCCGGGCTGCACCTGTTCCGCGATCAGGCTGGCGATGGCAAATTTCTGGTCGGCCTGGCGCTGGATGCGGGAAACGAAATCGTGTTCCTGGCTGAGGGCGTCGGTCTCGATCAGGGAAGCGCCGCCGTGATGCCGCCGCACGATGCCGCGGCTCTCCAGCGAATCGAGGGCGCGCCGAACCGTCGAGAGCGAGCCGCCGAAATGCTCGGCGAGCGAGCGCAGGTCGGCGTATTTATGCTCTTGGATGTGTCGCTCGATGAGATCGGTGCGCTGCTTGTTGGTCATGGGGCGGGACGGACGATAGATGCCTACGAACGAGAAGCGAGACGGGCGAAAAGATCGAGGTAGGCTGCGACTTGGCGGGCGGGATCGAAAGTCGTGCGCGCGAAGACGCGGGCCTCGGCGGCGCGTTCATCATGGGCGAGTTGCGGCTCGCTGATGCGGCGGGAGAGCGTGGCGCGGAAAGCCGCGCGGTCGTCGCGCGCGATGGCCCAGCCGGTGCGACCGGGAATGAAACATTCGCGGATGCCCTGGGCCTCACAGGCGATGGCGAGGAGGCCGTGAGCCTGGGCTTCGATCAGGAAATTGGAGAGCGCCTCGCTCCAGGAGGCGTGCACCGCCAAGTCGGCCGCGCGGTAGAGCGGAGTGGGGTCGCGGTGAAAGCCGAGGAACTTCACGCGCGCGCCGAGATTTTTCTCGTCGACGAGCCGTTTGCATTCGGTGCGCGCGGGGCCATCACCGACGAGCCAGAGCTGCCAGTCGAGTTGCTCGGCCAGGCCGGCCACGATTGCGACGAGTTCGCGCTGGTTTTTCTCGGGACGAAACATCGCGACGCAGAGGAGGACGCGGGTGCGGTTGGTGGCGCCGTGCTCCCGGCGCAGTAACTCGCGAGCGGACGGCGCGCGGGGTGTTGGCACCCCGCCGACCGGGGAGGAGAAAACGTCGGCAGGAAAAACGAGCGAGTTGTAGATGACCGAAATGCGATCGGCGGCGACGCCGTAGCGCGTGTTGAGGGTGTCGCGGGCATCGCGGCTGTTGGCGACGATGTGGCGGACCGTGCGCAGCGAGCGGCGGAAGAGCGCGGGTAGGGCTTTGCCCGTGCGCATCGAGCCGATGACGGCGGCGGCGGGGAGCGCGGCTTGCAGCGACCCACCGTAGCAATTGGCCATGCGCCCCATGCACAACACGATGTCGGGCGCGATTCGGCGCGCGGTCGCAAGCAGTCGCGGCGCGAGCCAGTCGAGTCGCAGGTCGAATGGTTGGAGCACGCCGTGCGTGACCGCGTCAATCACGGTGCCGGCGAGCGCGCCGCCGGGGCGAAACGTGAGGAGCGTCGTGGCATGTCCGGCGGTCGCGAAGGCGTTGGCGAGCAACACGGATTGGCGTTCGGTGCCGCCGCTCCGGAGGTAGTCTTGGATGATCAGGATTTTCATTGCCCGGTGCGCCCGCGGGGCGGAAGTTGGCAGCTCACGTCATGAATTCTCCGATGCTGCAATTGCTGGTGCGCTGGGCGGTGCTCGCGCTGGGCGTCACCCTCGCGACGAAAATCGTGCCAGGGATTTCATGCACGGATGGCACGACGCTCCTCGTGGTCGTGGTGCTGTTGAGTTTCTTCAACGCGATCCTGAAACCGTTGTTGGTGCTGTTCACGCTGCCGTTCATCGTGGTGACGATGGGATTGGGTGTGGTGGTGATCAATGCCTTGTTGTTTCTTTTGGTGGGACGGCTGGTGGCAGGGTTTCACGTCGACAGTTTTTGGTCGGCGGTCGGTGGGGCGTTGGTCGTGAGTGTGACCAATCTGATTTTGAGCCTGCTCTTGCGCGGCGGTCGGCCGCCTGGGCCCGGCGGGCCGCCGGCGTCGCGCGGCCCGCAGCCACCGAAGGCGAAACGCGACGACGTGATTGATATCTGAGTGGCCTCGTTCCCTCGGGGCCGCGCCTATCGAGACCTCCCTAAAGATGAGTTGGCGGGTTTGAAAGTAGGGCGGGTCTTTGCCCCGCCCTGGTAGGCGCAATGGGCAGGTCCAAGACCTGCCCTACCTCGGAATTCCGTTTCATCTTCAGGTAATCCCAATAATGGGCGCGGCCGCAACCAGCCGCGCGAGCGTGACGGAGTTTCCGTTTGACGGTGCTTTCCGCGGCCCCGACTTTGGCGACATGGCTGAAACCATGGAATACGATCTCATTGTCATCGGTGGCGGACCGGCGGGCTACGCGGGCGCGATTCGCGCCGGGCAGCTCGGCAAGAAAGTCGCGTGCATCGAACTGGAGCGCGCGGGTGGCACGTGCCTCAACTGGGGCTGCATCCCGACGAAGGCGCTGCTCAAGAGCGCGGAGTTCTACCGTTCGCTGGCGAAGGCCGAGACATTCGGCATCGCGGTGAAGGACGTGAGCTTCGATTTCGCCAAGGTCATGGATCGCTCGCGGGGCGTCGCCGGGCAGATGGCGAAGGGCGTGGAGTTTTTGTTTCGGAAGAACAAGGTCGATTACTTCGTCGGCCGCGCGCAGGTGACCGTGCCCGGCATGGTCGAGATCACCGAGGGCGAGCATAAGGGGAAATTTTTCAAAACGAAAAACGTGCTCCTCGCCACGGGTGCGAAACCCCGCCGGCTACCCGACACTCCCGTGGACGGCCAACGCGTGATGACCTCGCGCGAGGCGCTTGAGCCGCGCAAGACTCCGCCGAAATCGATCGTCGTGATCGGCGCCGGTGCGATCGGCGTGGAGTTTGCGTATTTCTTCAATGCCTTCGGCACGAAGGTCACGCTCGTCGAGATGCTCCCGCAGGTTGTGCCGGTCGAGGACGAGGAGGTCGCGAAGGCGCTCCAGCGCTCGTTCGAAAAGCAGGGCATCGCCGTGCACGTGAACACGAAGGTCGAAAACATCCGCGTGCGGAAGGACAAGGTGGAGATTTCCCTCGTGAAGGCCGGTGAGGCCAACTCGACCGAAGTCGAGGCGGAGTCGCTCTTGGTTGCGATTGGCGTGGTCCCGAATCTGGACGGCGCGCTTTCGGCGAAGGTGAAGCTCGAACTTGAGCGCGGCTACGTGAAGGTGAATGACAATTATGAGAGCAGCGTGAAGGGCATTTACGCGGCGGGGGACATCATCGGGCCGCCGTGGCTGGCGCATGTCGCGACCTTCGAGGCCGTCAACGCGGTGAATGGGATGTTCGGTCATCACCATGCGGGGCGCGTGAAAATTTTCCCGGGCGCGACCTATTGCCAGCCGCAGATCGCGAGCACGGGCCTCACGGAGAAGGCGGCCAAGGAAAAGAAACTCGACTACAAGGTCGGCAAGTTTCCCTTCACCGCGTCGGGCAAGGCTGTCGCCGCCGGCGATTCCGAGGGCTTCGTGAAAGTGATCTCAGATGCAAAGACCGGGGAAATTTATGGCGTGCACATCCTCGGCAACGAGGCGCCGGAGCTTATCGCGGAATACGTGCTTGCGATGAACACGGAGCTCTCAATCGACGAAGTCCACCGTTCGATCCACGCGCACCCGACCTTGAGCGAGGCGCTGATGGAGGCCGCGGCCGCGACGACGGGCGAGGCGATTCATATTTGAAGTCAGAGGCAGGGCAGGTCTTTGACCTGCCTTTTGCGGGCTAAGCCGGAACGATGCAGTCGGAAGGGTGGGCCGTGCGCTCCCCGCGGCAGACGCGAGCGGACATGGCCCTGCCGCGCGCGGAGCGCACGGAGCACGTCCAACCGATAAACGGGCGAGCGATCTTGAATTCAACTGCCACGGTCTGGATTAGGCACACTCGATAACACCAGGGGCTGAAAAGTTGTGTGAAGTGGCGCGAGCGCGGGGTTGGCGTGAAATATCGGGTTGTTTGCCGCTGAAGCAGTCGGTAAACCGCGTTGTTTTCCGTCTGTTCGCGGCTTTAGTTTGGCCGCTAGCTACCGAATCAATCTCATCATGAAATCCCTTTTTCTTCGTCTGGTCTTCGTTGCCGTCCTGGCCGGATTGTTTGCCGGCTGCTCGGCGGAGAGCAAACGGCTCCGACTGTTGGAGCGAGCCGAGGGTTATTACAAGGCGGGTGACCTGGAGCGGGCGCGCATCGAATACCAGAATGTGCTGCAACTGCAGCCGGACGATCTGCTCGCGCACGAGGGATTGGCGAAAATCTGGAATGACCGCGGTTCGACGATGCGGGCCGTGGTCCACTATTCAAAGGTCGTGGGGCTCGCGCCGGGCAACCTCGATGCGCGGCTCAAACGCGCGCAGCTGATTGCTTCGCTGGGCAAGTCGGCGGATGCGCGCCGTGAAGCGCTGGATATTTTGGGGCGCTCCACGAGTGCGGCCGAAGCGTTGGTCGTCTTGACCGAGGCCGTGCGTGACGCGCAGGACCTCAAGGCAGCGGAAGAATATTTGCAGAAGTTTTCCGAGAGAAATTCCGTCTGGTTTCACATTGCCACGGCGAATCTCCTGAATTTCCGCGGTGACCGGGCCAAGGCGAAACTCTCGCTCGACCGCGCCCTCGCGGTTGACCCGAAATCGCCGGCGGCGCATTCCGCGATGGGCGGGCTCCACGCGTTCATGAACGATCCCGCGAAAGCCGCGGGGGAGCACAAGATTGCGGCCGAGCTTACACCGATCCGCTCGCGGGTTCGTCTGCAGCACGCGGGCTACCTTGCGCAGAGCGGGGCGGTGCCCGAGGCGATCGCTTTGCTCAACGAAATCACGCGGCAGGCACCGGATGCGCAGCATGCCTGGCGGGGCCTGGCGCAAATCGCGCTCGCCGAGAAGCGAAACGACGACGCGTTGCGGTATTTAGAAAAGGCGCTCGCGCTCGATGCTTCCGATTATGAAGCGTTGGTTTTGCGCGCGCGGGTCTGGCAAATCCAAGGCGATCCGAAGAAAGCGATCGCCGAGTTTCAGCGGATCGGCACGACGTTTCCAGGTGCCGGATTGGAAAAGCAGCATCTCGCCATGGCGCAACTGCAGACCAATGACATGGCGGGCGCGACCGCCGCCCTGGAGCAGGCGGCCGGCATGTTTCCCGACAATATCGAAGCCGTGGTCCTGCTCGCGCAACTCCAACACCGGGCTGGGCAGTTTCAAAGCGTGGCGAGTGCGATGTCGCTCCTGCTGAGCCGGCGGGCGGACTTGGTGCAGCCGTATCTGCTCCTCATCGATGCGATGAAAGCGCTGGGCAAGCTCGATGAACTCGTCGCAATCTTTCAGCAAAACCTGGGTGCCAATCCCAACAACGCCCTGCTGCACCATATGCTGGGCCTGGCTTATGGGCAGCAGCAAAAGCCGGCGGAGATGCGCCAGAGTTTGGAAAAGGCGCTGGCAATCGCGCCCAATTTCGCGCCGGCGATGGCCGAGCTCGGGAATCTTGATTTGGTGCAGGGCAAGACGGAGGACGCCCTGCGCCGCGCGAAAACCATGATGTCCCAGACGCCGAAGCTGGCCGCCGGCCCGTTGCTCGCCGCGCGGGCGCATGAGGCACGGGCGGAATGGAGCGAGGCCGAGGCGGCGGCCTTGGAAACCATCCGGCTCGATCCGAACCAGGTGGCGGCCTTTGGCGTGCTCGTGCAGGCATTCACCGCGCGAAAAGACCAGCCCGCGAGCGGCGAAAAACTGGCGGAGTTTCTCGCGAAATTCCCCAACGAGCTGTTTGCCGTCCAAGTGGCAACCCAAGTTTACGTGAACCGGCAGGAATTCACCCAGGCCCGGGACGCCTACGAAAAATTCCTCGTGACGAACCCCAACGCGGTCCTAGTGCTGAACAATCTGGCCAACCTGTATGCGGATCACCTTAAGCAGTTGGATCGGGCGCTGGAGCTGGCGCGGAAGGCCCACGCCTTGGAGCCCACTGCCGCGCCCATCGTGGACACGCTGGGCTGGATCTTGTTTCGGCGGAAAGAATACGCCGAAGCGCAGCCGCTGCTGGAAGCGAGCGCGAAAAGCATGCGCGGAAATCCCGAGATCCAGTTTCACCTTGGGATGGTCGATCGGGCGGTCGGACGCAATGAGACCGCCCTCGCGGCTTTCCGCGCCGCCGCCGCCGCGCCCGGAGAGTTTGCCGGCAAAGACGAGGCGAAACGGCAAGTGGCGGAATTGGAGAAAATCGTTCCGCCGGCTCCGGTGCCTGCCGCGGAAGTGCCGAAGGGAAAATAGGCGGCCGGTCATTTCCGCATTCTTGCCGGGCGGCAGCCTTCATGGGGTTGCGGGCGGCAACGGGCGCGGGGGCTTTTAGGGACATGCTCCGAGGTGGGTTCATGCGCAATGCGTCCGAGACCGTGGAGCTTGCTTCGGCTTGGTCGGGTAGCGGCGGGCGCCCGCGAGCCGACGGGCGACCAGTCGCGGGCGCTCACAGCTCCGGAAGTCGTCGAGTTCCTGCCGCCATGGGGCGATTGGGTCGAAGCGACCGGGCTTCCTTGCCATGGCGATGTTTGTCTCTCCCCGCCGGTTCCGCCACCGATGGCGATATGTCGGAAATTCAGAATTCTTGTCGGGAATATTTACATATTTCAGCCCACGGATCAGGGTCCGACGAAATGGCCTAAATTTTTATTATTTTTAATATATTGATCCACTTGATGATGCGAATCGTGGATATTCGGGGAACTGGAGCGCACGCCAAGTGCTAAGTAGTTACTGCACGTGTCGTGCACGCAAAGCAAAGTCTAGCTTCCACCCTCAAATGAAAACCAGGTTCCGCTTCAGAAAAATAATCGTGATGGCACTCGTTGCCGCCGCTGCCCTCCAAGCCCGCGCCGATTCGTTCTTTTGGGCAATCAATCAGTTCACCACAGTTCAGAAAATCAATGGGGATACCGGTGCTGTGGTCCAATCCTTCGCGGTGCCCGTTGGATCGGGTAGCGGCGCGTCAATTGCCGTCGTGGGAAATACCGGTTACTATACGCTCTTGGGTAATGCGAATGTCTACTCGATGAACATGACGACGGGTGCCACTTCGGGCATCGCGTTCACCGTTGCGACGGGAAACACCGGTTACATGAACTCTATTACCAACACGGCGGATGGCCATCTGTGGTTTGGTTATGGCAGCAGCGGTGCCGGAAACCGGCTGGAGGAATACACCACCGGTGGAACCTTGCTTAGCAGCCATGCGTTTCCGAACTCCGCGATTGCCTACCGTGATGGATTGATGGTTTTCGGTGGTCAGGTCGTCGCGAACCGGGGCGATCAAACCGGACCCTATGACAGATACAATATTCCCGGTGCCAACAATGTCGCGCTCACGGTCGATGCGCTGGCCTTCATTAACGAGTTCGATACTGGAAACAACGGCATCGCCTTCAATGGCACCAATTTCTACGTCGCAAACGAGCAGGCGCATATCGTCAAGAAATTCGATGCCAATGGACTGTTCATTTCCAGTGCGAGCCTCGACAGGTTCTCCCGCTACGAAAATTGGACCTTCGCCTCCCAAGACATCGTCGTCCCGCCCCCGCCGAATGGCGTTCCCGACAGCGGTTCGACCCTGCCTCTGCTCGGGCTGGCCTTGGCGGGAATGTTGATGCTGCGGCAGCGTAAGCAGGCTTGATGAGTCTTCCGCTAGAATAACCATTTCGAGAATCTTGAGCGTCGGAGGGATGAGTGGCTGCGACCCAGCCTTCTCTTCCTCCGGCGTTTTTTTTGTGCCGGCCGGCTCTGGGCATTGCGGGAGTTTCAGGCTCATACCAATCGCCGATTGCTTTTGGACTTTTGTCACGCGGGAGCTGGCCGCCGGCAGTCACATCGCGGCGCCCGCAAGCGCCAGCGCAAACAAGACCGGTGCTACATACAGTCCAGAAGCCATGGGATATTCTTGTCACTTCGCCATCCTTAGCCGGAGCGATTCAGTTGAAAAGAGGCGCACCGTTTGGCGGGGTTGAGGTGTGAATACTAAAACTCAAGTCCCGGAGCCGCGACCGGAGGCGAACCAAACGGTGCAGGTGGAAATTGGCACGACGAACGGGCCGCAGTCGATGCGGATTTCGTTTACCGACCAGCGGCTGACGGCGCATGGCGGCATGGTGGTGTGGTCGCAGTTTTTGCACCAGAGCGCGTTTCGCCCGCAGCTGGCGTAGGTGCTGCCGCATGCCCCGCAGAGCAATCACGCCTATGATCCAGCCGATGTGGCGCTGGGCTTCTTGGGCGGCATCCTGAGCGGGGCGGACAAGCTTTCGCGCATCGCCTACCTGCGGCAGGATCCGGCCATCCCGCAGGTGCTCGGCATCGAGGCGGTGCCGAGCCAGTCGACGCTGTCGCGCTTCCTCGCGACGTTTCGCCAGAGCACGAGTGAGGGACTCACCGCGTTGCACCGCTGGGCCGTGCGGCGGTTGCCGAGCGAACGCGACGGTTACACGCTCGACCTCGACTCGTGGGCCTTGCTACACGAGGACGGCCACCAGGAGGGCGTGCGGGTCGGCTACACCAAGCACGGGCTCAAGCCCTGTCATCGTCCGCTGGTCGCCGCGCTGGCCGAAGGCCGGCTCGTCGCCAACTTCTGGCTGCGGCGTGGCGACGCAGCCTGCGTGAACCACGCGGCCGGGTTCGTGCGCAGCACGCTCGCCGGGCTGCCGGCGCACATCCGGATTGCACTGGTGCGGGCTGACGGCGGCTTTTGCAGTCGCGAGTTTCTCGATGCGCTGCGGGAGCTGCGCCAGCGCTACGTCGTGGCGCAGCCCTTGCGGGCACCCGTGCAGCGGCTGTGCCGGCACGACGATCGGCACTGGCGCGACACGGAGATCGCCGGCGTGCAGGTGCAGGAGGTCGCCGGGGAGCGGCCCGGCGAACGCATCATCGTCATCCGCCAACGGATCGCCGAACGCGCGGCAGCCGGTGGCAAAACCTTGTTCGATCTGCCAGCGTATCGCTTTCAGGCGCTGATCACCAATTTGCCGTCGAGCGAGTGTGACGCCCTGACGGTGTGGCGGCGCTACAACGGTCGCGCCGACATTGAAAACCGCCTCAAGGAATTGGGGCGGCAGTTCGGGATCAAGGGACTGTGCTGTCAAAATTTTTGGGCGACGGAGGCGGCCTGCCATCTGGCGATCACCGCCTACAACCTGTGCGTGCTGCTGCAGCGCCGACTCGGCCAACTCGGCAAGTGCGAGTTGGTGACGCTGCGCTGGCGGCTGTTCACCCGCGCGGCGGTCTTCAGCCGCGCCCAGCGCAAGGCGACCCTCAAGCTCGCCGTCGAAGGGCGCACCGCCCGTGACTGGTGGTTCCGGCTTCTCGAAAAACTCACCGCCTTGCCCAACTGCCATGCAATAGAATCCCTCCAAGCCTGAACCGCAATTTTCCTCTCAAAACCCAACTCCTATTGAATCGCTCCGGCTAAGTGCTCGAACCGAGGGCGGGTCACAGACCCGCCCTACTTTTTCCTCTTAAACGGCGTGCCGCTTTTCGCGGTGGGGAGGGCGCCGTCGGCGGCGATTTCCTTGATCATGCTCGCGAGGTAGGGGATGAGCTGCTTCTTGCGGCTGACGACGCCAGGCATGTCGAAGATTTCGTCCTGCTCCACGTGCGGGTAACTGATGCGCTGGATGAAGACGGGATCGCCCTTCACGAGCAGGAGAGAGTTTTGGGTGTTGATGTCGGTCACGAGCAGCGCGGCGAATGCGAGGCGCTCTTCGTCCCGTAGATCCTGCACGGCTTGCGCGATCGGTTTGGCGTGCTGCCAGAAATTGCCGAAGCCGAGTTCCTCGACCTGCGAGACGGCGAAGCGGAGGCCCTCCTCCTCGTAAATTTTGAAATCGGAACGGACGACTTTTTCGGGCGGGTTCGCGAGGATGACGGAACCGGAGTTGAAGATTTCGTCGGCGAGTTGCTTGGAGTTGACGCCGGCGATTTCGGAAAGCCACGCGAGCAGGATTGCGTCCTTGCCGGTCGTGGTCGGTCCGTTGAGATGGAGCGTGTCGGAGATGAGGCCGGACATCATGATGCCGGCGATGGCGGGCGAAGGTTGCAGCCCCTCGCGGCGAAATAGATCGGCGACGATGGTGCAGGTGGAGCCGACGGGCTCGTTGATAAACAGGATCGGTTGCGCGGTGTGCATCGCGCCGAGCCGGTGGTGATCGATGATTTCGGCGATGGTGACCTCGTCGGCACCGGAGACGGCCTGCGTGAGTTCGTTGTGATCGACGAGCACGAGGCGGGTTTGCACGGGCTTGAAAATGTCGCTCTTGGTAAGGATGCCGATGAGCGCGCCGTCGTCGTTCACGACGAGGACGGTGTGGTTGGTGACGGAGAATTTCTTCCGCACATCGGCGATGCGCGTGTCGGGCGGGACGGTAACGAGAGTGCGATCGACGATGCGCTCGATGCTGGACGCAGTGCGGACGACCCACGCGGTGGTCGCTGAGTCGTAGGGACTCACGATCACGCTGACACCCTTCGCCTTGGCGAGGGCGACGGTTTCGGCGTCCATGTCGATATTACTTGTGATGACGAGGGCGCGGATGCCGATCTCGATGGCGCGGCGCTGCACGTCCTGCCGGTCGCCGACGATGATGATCGACTGGCTGGCGGGGATGTTTTCCTTTTCGGAGATGCTCCAGAACGAGCGGATGTCCATCGTGCCGAGGCGGACGAAGAGATCCTCGACCTTCTTTTCATCGACGAGGTTGACCGTCTTCGCCTTAAGCGCGCGGGCGATGCTCGCGAGCGACGTGTGCACCTGGCGCATGAGGCGCGGTTCGCTCACGCGCGGGATAAAAACGCCGCCGAGCTGCGCGAGCGAAACGGTGCCGACGGGCTTGCGGCGGGTGTTGGTGATCGGCAGGACGCGGATGTGGTGGCGATCGATGAGTTCAAGCGCCTCGGCACAGGTGGCGCTCTCCGTCACAGAGATGACGCCCGGCGTCATCAGGTCGTGCACGCGCGGAGAGACATCGATGAGGTAGTAAGGCAGCGGTTGGCGGAAGCGGGCGAGGATGGTGTCGATGCGGGCGTTGGAGTTGCCGCAGCGTGCCGCGATGTAGCCGCGTTCCCCGCGCGCTTCCTTGAACGCCGCGTAGGCGATCGCGGAGCAGATGGCGTCGGCGTCGGGATTCTTGTGGCCGACGACATAGGTGGGCGGGAGCGGGGCGGGCGCGGAGGCGGACGGCGTCATGGAAGCGCGGACGATGCAGTGCGGCTGGCGGCGGGGGAAGCGGAAAGAAAAAAGCCCGACGGCGCGAGCCGTCGGGCTAGAGTTATAAGCGGGCTGGCGGAAAATCAGGGCCCGCGCGAAGGCAGCGTGCCGTTGGCGGAGCCGAGCATACCGCCCGCACCAGCCGGAGGCGGGATGCCATAGATGCGCGCGCTGGTGGTCGTGGCGGCGGTGCCGTTCAAAGGAATGGCTTGGCGAATATCAATCGGTCGAGTGGTGCTGGTGCTGCTCGGATTGTTGGAAACAAATGGGCTCGTGGCGGCGGTGAGACTGGAATAAAATTGGATATTGCCGCCGAGAAACGCGATGAATCCACCGGTGTCTTTGTAGACGCCGCTGGTCGTGCTCCATGTGCCTTGGGCGGTGAGGCCGCGAGTGTAGAGGACGGGAGTCGTGGCCGGATCGCTCATCTTAATTCCGCCGATGAACTCCCAGGAAGGCGACCGTCCATTGGTGAAACCGGTATTGAGCGTGTTGCGCGCGGCGCTCGGCTGAATGATGAACTGCGGATAAATACCGCTGAAAGCGGGATCGTTTTTGGCGAACCAAAACGTCGGGTCAGTCAGGATGTTGTTCTTCGCAAGAATCCCGGGCCACTTCCACGCCAACTGCGGTGCGTTGAGAGTCGTGTTGGGAATGCTTGTCGGCTGCGGATCGGGCAAACGGTCCTGATTGTCACCGGCGTAAATCTGGGCGGCCTTCAGGATTTCGCGGGCGCTATTGGCGTCGACGGAGCGCTGGGCCTTTTCGCGCACGGTGCCGACCGTCGGAATCACGATGGCGGCGAGGATGCCGATGATCGCGATGACGGTGAGCAGTTCGATAAGAGTGAAGCCGCGAAGCGTGGGGCGGGAGGTGGCTAAGCCACGAGGTAGGTTGCGCATGTTGAAAGAGGATGGGGTGCGGGTCAGGTGGGAATGACGCGCCAATCGAGCCGACAGTTTCGGCGAAAAATCACGGGCACAAGCAGAAATTCCCCGCCGCGGGCTCGACAAAACTTTTTTGAGCCACCTACGCTACGCCCGATGAAGATCTATCTGGATGGCAAATTCGTGGACAGTGCCGACGCCAAGGTGTCCGTGTTCGATCACGGTCTGCTTTACGGCGACGGCGTCTTCGAAGGCATCCGGCTTTATGGGGGCAACGTCTTCCGGTTGGACGAGCACTTGGAGCGGCTCGAATACTCCGCCAAGGCCATCATGCTCGATCTGCCGCTGACCCGAGCGGAGTTGAGTGAGGCGACGTGCGAGACCTGCCGGCAGAATAATCTGACCGATGCCTACATCCGCCTCGTCGTCACGCGTGGCGTGGGCGACCTCGGGCTCGCGCCGTGGCTCTGCCCCAAGCCCTCGATCTTCATTATCGCGAGCAAGATTTCCCTCTACCCGAAGGAGCACTACGAAAACGGCCTGTCCATCGTCACTGTGCCGACCCGGCGCATCAACCCCGCCGCGCTCCCGCCGACGATCAAGTCGCTCAACTACCTCAACAACATCCTCGGCAAAATCGAAGCGCGGCAGTTTGGTGCGCTCGAGGCCATCATGCTCAACGATCAGGGCTACGTCGCTGAATGCACGGCGGACAACGTCTTCATCGTGCACAAAGGAGAGATTCTCACCCCTGCCGCGTCGCAAGGTGCGCTCAAGGGCATCACGCGCTCGACAATTTTCGACCTCGCGAAAGATCTCGGTCTCCCAATCCGTGAGGTGAACATGACGCGTTACGACATCTGGTGCGCCGACGAATGTTTCCTCACGGGCACTGGCGCCGAGGTGATTCCGACGGTGAAGCTCGACGGTCGCGTCATCGGCACCGGCCGGCCCGGCCCGATCACGCAGCGCGTGCTGGAAGCGTTTCGCAAGCGCGTGCTGGTCGAGGGCACGCGGCTTTGATTCGGAGCGCTGAGTGCCGCGGATGGTGCTCAAGTTTTTCAAAAGCGTCCCGATTGCACTCTTGGCGCGGTGGACCGCGCCGCAATGGCGCGTCCTCCGGGACCGCATCCGCGCACTTGCCAGCGGGAGGACCGGTGGCATGGTCTTTGCAGAACCCTTTTCCTATTCATGGCCAACCCGCTCAAATGCGATCTCTGCTCCAAGCCCGCGACCGTCCACCTCACCCAGATCGTGAACAACAAGGTTCACAAGGTGGATCTCTGCGAGGCGTGCGCGCAGGCCAAGGGAGTGACCGATCCGAGTGGATTCTCGCTGGCTGATTTGTTGTTGAAGGCCTCGCTCAATCCCGAGCCCGGTTCGGCCGCCGGCGTGCGCTGCGAACAGTGTGGCTTCACCCAAAACGATTTTAAGAAACACGGCCGCTTCGGTTGTCCGGCGTGCTACGATGTTTTTCGCGGCGTCGTCGAGCCGATGTTGGAAAATATGCACAACGGCACGGCCCACGCCGGCAAGATCCCGGTCCGCGCCCTTGAGCGTAAATCCCTCTACGACCGACTGACGAAACTCGAACTCGACCTCACCGAGGCCATCAAATCCGAGCGTTACGAAGACGCCGCCCGCACCCGCGATGAAATCACCCAAGCCAAACAAGCGTTCGACCAAAACCCCGGGCGCTAAGGCCATGACGATTTCCGCGCTCCTCGATACGCCGTCCGAACTCACGGATTCCGCGAGTAGCAAGACCGCCATCGTGCTCATGACGCGCGTGCGTCTCGCACGGAACCTCGCCGGGCACCCGTTTCCGGGGTGGGCGAAAGCCGCCCAACGCGCCGAGGTGTTTGCGACGTGCCGCGCGGCGGTTGCGGCGACGTCGCCGATGAAGCGTGCCTTCAACGTCGCGATCAACGACCTCACCGATCTCGAGCGGCAGATTCTCGTCGAGCGCCACCTGATCAGTCGCGAACTGAGCGGCACCAAGTCGGGCGCCGGCGTCGTGATCAGTAAGGACCAGGCCTTCTCCGTCATGATGAACGAGGAGGACCACCTGCGCCTCCAAGTCCTGCGCGCCGGTTTCAATCTAAAGAAAGCATGGAACGCGATCAACGAGCTCGATTCCGCGTTGGAAGAGCAGCTCGACTTCGCTTTCTCGCCGACGCTCGGTTATCTCACCGCTTGCCCGACTAACCTCGGCACCGGCATGCGGGCCTCGGCGATGATGCACCTGCCCGCTCTCGTCATCTCCAACCAGATGGAGAAAGTCGTCCGCGCGGTGAACCAGCTCGGCATGGTCGTCCGCGGCCTCTTCGGCGAAGGCTCGGATGCGAGCGGCAGTATTTTCCAGATTTCCAACCAAACGACGCTCGGTGAATCCGAGGCGGACATCATCAAGCGTCTCGGCTCCGTGCTCCAATCGATCGTCGAACACGAGGTGAACGCCCGGGCGAAACTCCTCGAAGCCGATCCCGGCAAGCTCCTCGACAAAGTCGGTCGCGCCTACGGCATTTTGCAGAACAGCCACCTCCTCACTTCCGGCGAGGCGATGAATCTCCTCTCACTGATCCGCCTCGGCGTGGATCTCGGGGCGTTCCCCGACGGCAACCGCTCTGTGATTGATCGGCTCTTCATCGAGGCACAGCCCGGCCACCTCCAGCATGCGCAGAAAGGCGAATTCGAGCCGGGCCAGCGCGATGTCCTGCGCGCGGCACGACTCCGCACGGAGTTTGCCAATTTCACGCGACCTGATTTCAATTTCCACCACAACGACAAGAACTGAGACGCTTCTCACTCAACCCTCCTACACGATGTCCCAGGAACCGATGAACAACTTCACGCCCCGCGCGCAGCAGGTGCTCGCGCTGGCCCGCAAAGAAGCGGATCGCTTTCACCACAACTATGTCGGCACTGAGCACATCCTACTTGGGTTGATCAAGCTGGGGCAGGGCGTGGCGGTCAGCGTCCTCCAAAAGATGGGCCTCGACCTGGAGACGGTGCGCAACGCCGTCGAGAAGCAGGTTGGCACCGGCCAGGAGACCAAGACGCAGAACAGTATTCCCTACACGCCGCGCGTGAAAAAAGTCCTCGCCCTCGCCGGCAAGGAAGCGAAGACGCTCAATCATTCCTACGTCGGCACCGAGCACATCTTGCTCGGCCTCTTGCGTGAGGGTGAGGGGGTCGCTGCACGCGTCCTGAAGTCGCTCGACATTGACATCGAGCGCACGCGCAACGAAATCCTCCGCGAACTCGATCCGCAGTTCTCCTCCGGCCAGCCCGGCGGCGAAGGTGGCGGCAGCGAAGAAGCCGCGGCAGGCAATCCGCAGCGCCCCACGGGCCAGCCTGAGGACAAGAAGGAAGTGAAGACGCCGGCGCTCAAAGCGTTCGGCCGCGACCTCACCGAACTCGCGCGCAAAAACGAGATGGATCCCGTCGTTGGCCGGAAAAATGAAATCCGCCGCGTCATCCAGATTCTCTGTCGGCGCACGAAGAACAACCCCGTCCTCATCGGCGAAGCCGGCGTGGGCAAGACCGCGATCGTCGAGGGGCTCGCCCAGGAAATCGCGAGCGGCAATGTCCCCGAGATTCTGCTTGATAAGAAAGTCATCACACTGGACCTGGCCCTCATGGTCGCCGGCACGAAATATCGCGGCCAATTCGAGGAGCGCATCAAGGCGGTCATGGATGAGATCAAGCGCGCGAAGAACATCATCATCTTCATCGACGAGATGCACACGATCGTCGGCGCCGGCGCCGCCGAGGGCGCGATGGATGCGTCCAATATTTTCAAGCCTGCGCTCTCGCGCGGTGAGCTGCAGTGCGTCGGTGCGACCACGCTGACCGAGTATCGCAAATACATCGAGAAGGACTCCGCCCTGGATCGCCGCTTCCAGTCGGTGAAGGTCGAGGCGCCGTCGGTCGATGACACCGTGCTTATCCTCAAGGGCATTCGCAGCAAGTATGAGGATCACCACAAGGCGACCTTCAGCGACAAGTCGCTCGAGGCTGCGGCGAAACTTTCCGACCGCTACATCACGGGACGTTTCCTGCCCGACAAGGCCATCGATGTGATGGACGAGGCCGGTTCGCGCGCTCGCATCGGGGCGCTGAGCCGCCCGCCTGACGTTGAAAATCTCACCAAGGAGATCGAGGCCGTCTGCGCGCAAAAGGAGAAGGCGATCGCCGAGCAGCATTTCGAGGAGGCCGCCAAGTTCCGCGATCAGGAGAAGCAACTCCGCACCCGTCAGGAACAGATCACCGCGGAGTGGAAAAAACACCGCGACGAGAAACGCATCGCCATCGACGAGGACCTGATGATGCAGGTCGTCGCCGACTGGACTGGCATTCCGCTCTCGCGGATGGAAAAGAAGGACAACGAGAAGCTCCTCAGTCTTGAGGGCGAACTGCAGAAGGCCGTCGTCGGCCAAGACCCGGCGTCGAGCGCGATCGCCCGCGCGCTGAGGCGCTCGCGCGCTGATCTCAAGGACCCGCGCCGCCCGATCGGATCGTTTCTGTTTGTCGGCCCGACGGGTGTCGGCAAGACGATGCTCGCGAAGCAACTCGCGGCGCAGATGTTCGGCAATCAGGATGCGCTCATCCAGATCGACATGTCGGAATACATGGAGAAGTTCGCCGTTTCTCGCCTCGTCGGTTCGCCTCCCGGTTACGTTGGTTACGAGGAAGGCGGTCAGCTCACCGAGGCCGTGCGCCGCAAGCCGTATGCCGTGATCCTCTTCGACGAAATCGAGAAGGCCCACCCGGATGCGCTGCAACTTCTCCTCCAGATCATGGAGGACGGTCGCCTGACCGATTCGCTCGGCCGCACGATCGATTTCCGCAACACGATCGTCATCATGACCTCGAACGTCGGCGCGCAACTCCTGCAGCGCCAGACCTCAATGGGCTTCGGCGCCGCCGCGTCGAGTTTCAACGATGCCGAGAAGATGCGCGAGAAAGTGCTCGAGGAAGCCAAACGCGTCTTCAAGCCCGAGTTCCTGAACCGTATTTCCGACATCATCTTCTTCCGGCCGCTCGGCAAGCCGGACCTGATTAAGATCGTGGAGCTGGAGACCGCCTACTTCTCGAAGCGCCTGACCGATCGGAAAATCACGCTCGAGTTTTCGCAGGAAGCGAAGGATCTCCTCATCGAAAAAGGCTACGATGAGAAATACGGCGCGCGTCCGCTCCGCCGGGCTGTCGAGCATTACCTTGAGGACCCGCTCGCCGAGGCGTTGCTCCGCGGCGAGGTGAAGGATGGCGAGCCGATCCTCGTGGCCCGCGACGGCGACAAATTGATTTTTAAGCAAATGACCCCACCTGCCGCGCCGAGTGGCGTGACGTCGTAACCCATCGGACAAGTGCCGGTGGCCCATCGAAGCTCCGCTTTCCCCTCTCGTGGGAGCGGGGCTTTGTTTTTTTGGCGGAGTGGGGCACCTCGCTGGCTGTGGATGGTGTTGTCTGGATTGGCGGGGGTGTCGGCAAACCACGCTCAGCCGACCGCAATTTCGGAGGTGGAAGCCTTGAGCCCGCCGACCACCGCGCGACTCGCGGCTATTCACGCGGCGGCGCAGCGCGACGGCTGGGCGCCACAGGGCGCGGCGCTGCGGGCCGCGGCGATCCGCGCCTATGAACGCGAGAAATACGCGGCGGCCGAGGCGTGGCTAAATGTTCACCGTTGGGCGGCGCTGTTCGGCACCTCCACGGCGGACTTTGTGCCGCGATGGATGGAGGCGGTGCAGGCCGCGCGGGTGGCGCACGACAACATGCCCGCGCGCTACGAGCTCAAGGCGCGCCCGCTCGCCGCGGCGCTCCCGGCGGACTTGCAGGCGTGGTTGATCGGTAACGCGGCGTTCTCCGCGGAATTTTTTTCCCTGCTCGCGCCGGTCGATTACGTCCCACGCGTCTTTGAGATCCTCGCCGATCTGCATCGCCGCGATCCGCTGAAATTTCGCAGCTATGCAAATCTGGCGCTGGCTATCGCCGTGGTCTACGACCTGCCGCCGCCGTCGAGCTGGCCGCACTCGCAGGTCACGGTCGCGGTGCTGCCGCGAAAATTCCCTGAGCCGCTGGAGGCTTTTGGCTGGTGGGTGAAGCAGGACCAGCAGGGTCATACGCTGCACAAACTCGCGCGGCTCGGCGCGGACGAACTTAAATTTGTCGTCGATGCGGCCGCACCGCTGGCCGAGCTCGATTGGGCGCGGGGCGTCTGGACGCATCCGCTCGGGCAGTTACCGGCGGCCTACACGATGGTTCGTTACCGGAAGGATCGCATCGCGGCCGACCTTCCGATGTGGCCGGGGCGCAGCTACAAGCTCGCGGATATTCTGGCAACGGGTGGAATTTGTTCAGATCAGGCGTATTTCGCGACGGAGATCGGGAAGGCGCGCGGCGTGCCGACGCTCTACATCTATGGGGTGGGCAACGACGGGCGGCACGCGTGGTTCGGCTACCTCGACGCGAATCGCAAATGGCAGCTCGATGCCGGGCGTTACGCCGAGCAGCGGTTCGTGACCGGTTACGCGCGCGATCCGCAGACGTGGCGCGAGTTCACCGATCACGAACTGCAGTTTCTGTCGGAGCGGTTTCGCGAGCTGCCTTCGTTCAAACAGTCGCAGACGCATGCGCAGTTTGCCTGGGAGTATCTGAGCCTCGGCAACGCCCGGGCCGCCGGCGCGGCGGCGCGCAAGGCCGTGAATTACGAGCGCCGCAACCAGCCCGCGTGGGAAACGTTGCTGGCCGCCGCGCGCAAGGAGGGCCGCGATGCGAAAACCATTGAGAACCTCATGCGCGAGGCGGCGCTGGCGTTTCAGCGTTATCCCGACCTCGAGGCGCAGTATGTGAACCGCGTGGCTGACAGCCTGCGGGCGCGCGGCGAGACGAGCGCGGCCGACGCCGAGGTGCGGCGCATCGCGAACAAGGGCAAGGTCACGGGTCGCGCCGACCTAAGCGTGCAACAGGCGCGCGACAGCGTGCGCCGCGCAATCGCGACGCAGCCGCTGCTCGAGCAAATTCGAGCCTACAATCTGGCCGTCGATACCTACGGCCGGGGGGCGGGGATCGGTTTCTTCGACGAGGTTGTCACGGGTTTTGCCGAGCACCTCCTGCAACTTAACCAGAAGGCCGAGGCCGCGCGAGCGATTGAGCGAGCGCGTCAGGCCCTGAAGGTGGAGCCGAACAGCCAACTCGCGGCGGAATTCGAGCGACTGACGCAGGCGGTAAAAGCGGCGAAGTAGGACCGACCGGGGACGTGCTTGAAAACAGGATTCGCAGCGGCCGCGGTTTGGGTAGGTCAGCTCGCTTGCGAGCGCGGATGGGGCGCGTGCAAGCGCGCTGGCCTACAAAAACCAATCCTTAAACATGTCCTACCGCCCCGGTCGCAGAATCTCCAGCGCCGCGAGCGTGGCGGCGTTGCGCGTTTCGAGACCGAGTTTTTGGAAAATGTGCTCCACGTGCTTGTGCACGGTGCGCACGTTGGCCCCGAGGATTGTGCCGATGTCAGGGTTGCTCTTCCCCTGGGCGAGCCAGTAGAGCACCTCCGCCTCGCGCGGCGTAAGGCCGAGCTGCATCAACGCCGCGGGCCCCGGCGGTGAGCCGCGCTCCTCGAGCACGAGCAATTGGAGATCATTGCGGCCGGGCTCGGCGAAACGGCGAGCCACGAGCGCGACACCCGCCTCGCCGAGTCCGGCGGGCAGGTGGCTCGCGGCGTGATGGGGGAAATACTTGTGCAGGAGATCGGCGGCGAGCCGTGAGGTGAAGACGATCTTTCCGCTCGCATCGGCCAGCACGACGGCGCGATCGAGCGAGTGCGCGAGGGCGTTATCGGCTTCGACGCGGAGCGCCAGTTCGTCGGCGAGATTTTTTTGGAGCGCGCGGATTTGAAGATGGGCCGCGATGCGCGCGATCACTTCGGGCGGGTAGGCGGGCTTGGTGATGTAGTCGATGGCGCCCGCGGCAAACGCGCGCACCTTTTGCTCCGGCTCGTCGACGGCCGTCATGAAGATCACCGGCACATCGCGGCAATCGGTCCGCTCTTTGAGGTGCAGGCACGTCGCTATCCCATCCATACCGGGCATCATAAAATCGAGGAGGATGAGATCCGGCGTGGTGTGCTCCAGGAGCGAGAGTGCGCTGCGACCGCTCTCGGCGACGAGGATTTCGTGGCCGGACTCCGTGAGCGCATCGAGCAGCAGCGAGAGATTCGCCGGCGTGTCATCGACGACCAGGATGCGGGAGGCGGAGGAATGTTTCACGAGGGCGGCGTGGGTCGGTGGGCTAGTTCGCGTTCGAGCAGCTCACGAATCCGCTCCATGCTGTAGCTGCGGGCGAGCGCGTCCAGTTCTTCGAGCAAGGCCGCCGCTGCCGGGGCCTGCGTCCGCAATTGGCCGAGTTGCTCGCGCAACGCGCGAATTTCTCCGCGCTGCGCACAGCCGAGCAAAGCGGCGAGGATGGTGCGATCGAGTGCGGCGCTCGATTCGGGCGCCGAAACGGGCGCAGCGCCCTGAGCCTCGCCGTTTGTCGCTCGAATCCACTCCAACCGCAGCGCCCGGCCGAGTTTTTCCACGAGTTCGGCTTCGCGAAATGGCTTCGGTAGAAAATCGTCGAAGCCCGCGCGAAACGCATCGTCACGGCCGAAGGAGAGCACGCTCGCCGACATCGCTACGAGTTTGATCCGATCGCCGCCGGCTTGCGCGCGCAGCGTGCGCGCGAGGGCGAGGCCGTCCATCCCGGCCATGCGGAGGTCGAGGAGAATCAAGTGCGGCGCAAAGTCGGTGATGACTCGGAGCGCGTCCGCGCCGTCGGCCGACGAGCGAAGTTCGAAGCCGAGCGGCGTCAGTAGTTCAACCAGCACGGAGCGATTGACGGCGATGTCGTCGACCACCAGCACGCGCTGGCGCGGACCGCGATAGCCGGTTGCCCGCTGCGCTGCAGCAAGCGGGGCGGAGGAATTGGCGGCCAGCGAGTCGAGGGAAATAGTGAAGGCAAACGTGCTGCCGGCCGCGGGTTCGCTGGTCACGGCAAGAGTTCCCCCCATCAGTTCCACGAGCCGCGCACTGATCGCGAGGCCGAGGCCGGTGCCCGGCTCGGGCGGACGTCCGTCGACCGCCTGTTGAAACGGTCGGAAAAGATTTTCGCGATCAGGGGCGGAGATGCCGACCCCGGTATCAATGACCGAAAATTGCAGGGCTGAGTCGCCGAGCCCCGCGGCCGCGCGCAAGAACACATCATTGACCGGGGGAATTTTGCGGCCCGTGACGGCGGGGTTCGGCGACCACGCCCTACATGGGGCCACGCGCAGGGTGACGCTGCCGCGCGCGGTGAATTTCACGGCGTTGCCCGCAAGATTCTCGAGCACTTGGCGGAGCTTCTGGCCGTCGCCGAGCACGAGGTCGGGCAGCCCGGCGGGCAGTTCGAGTTGGAACGTGAGACCCTTCGCCTCGGCACGGGGCGTGAGATTGGCCGCGAGGTCACGGAGCAATTGCGGCAGATGGAAAGGGGCCGGATGGAGTTCGATTTTGCCGGCTTCGATTTTGGAAAAGTCGAGCACCTCGTTGATCATGCGCAGCAGGTGTTCGCCGCTGCCCTGCACGATGCGGAGGCGCTCGCGGTTCCTGGGCGAGAGGTCGCGGTCGTTCATCAGGACCTGCGCGTAGCCGATCACGCCGTTGAGGGGCGTGCGCAATTCGTGGCTCATGTTGGCGAGGAAGGCGCTCTTCGCGCGGTTCGCATCGTCGGCGGCATCCTTCGCCTCGTGGAGCTCCTCTGTGCGCTGCGCCACGAGTTTCTCCAGCCGGGTGCGTTCGCGCTCGGCATGGCGTAACCGCCACCGGGTAAAGCCAGCCATCGCGCCCAGCAGAGCGACGGCGTAGAGCGCGATCGCGGGTGCGCTGCGGTGCCAGGGCGGCGCGACGCTGAAGGTAAGGCGCGCGGTTTCGCTGACGAATCCATCCGCGTCGATGGCGCGCACTTCAAAGGCGAAAGGTCCGCCGGTGAGATTGGTGAAAACGGTTTCGTTGCTCGTCGCCGGCGCGGACCATTGCTCGCGGAAGCCGAGCAGGCGCGTTTGGTAGCGCACCGCGGCGCCCGGTCGGTAGTGCGGCGCGGCATAGCGCAGCGTGATGGGCAGGTTGGAAAATGGCAGGCGCAGCGCCGCCTTGCCCACCACTGGCCAAGAGCGTTCGCCGGTCATGAAGCGGCGCAGGACGGGCCGCCACGCCGTGCCGCCGCGGTTCGCCGACAG
>JANOAF010000222.1:0-12024 GCA_031411015.1 Opitutaceae bacterium
GCGGCGCGGGCCGGTGGGGCCGACCATGAGCCAGTTGCCCTTGGGGAAAAAGTTGGGGCCGTAGTGGTCGCTGTATTCCTCGTAGTCGGTCTTGTAGTCGTCCCAGCCGACGCGCTGCTTGGGCATGCCGGTGGTGCCGCCAGTCTCGAAGACATTATAGGGGCGCTTGGCGTAGGCCTTGGGCACGAAGCGCTCGGGTTGTTCGGTGCGGAGCACATCGTCGTCGAAGTGCGGGAATTTTTTCGCGATGTCGGCGAAGCACTTAATCTCCTTGCGCGGATCCCAGCCGGCGGCCTTGGCCCACTTGAGCCAGTAGTCACAGCCGGTGGCCGGCGAGAAGTGCCAGGCGATCATTTTGCGCGTCCAAGCGTCGAGGGCGGTCTGAGCTTGGGTGGGGGTGAGTTTGCTGCTCATGAAATTTTCAGTTGGCTGGATAAATAAAGGTGCGCAAAGAATCCCGCTGCTTACGTCGCGGGCTACAGTGAAAAAGTAGCCCAGCTCATGAGAGCTGGGGCCGGATAAAAATCACCGGCCAATCGCATACAGATGCGTGATCGTCGCGACGAAGAGCGTGTCGTTGGCGATGACAGGGGTGCCGTAGATGGGGGTGTAGAATTCGATTTTATTGAGCACTTTTTTCTCGGGGCCGGCGGCGAGGACGATGAGTTCGCCGTCCTCGGTGCCGCAGTAGAGCTTGCCGTCGGCGACGAGGGTCGAGGACCAGATGCGGCTGTTGGTGGCGTGCGTCCAGAGCGTCTTGCCGGTCTTGCGGTCGAAGCAGTGGATGTTGCCGGAGTATTCCGCCTGGAAAATAAAATCGTCGGTCACGCTCGGCGTGCAGATGGTGCGACCGATGCCCTTGTTGGTCCACACGGCCTTGCCGGTGAGGTCGCCGCGGCCGGTGAGGTCGATGACGCTAAACATCCCGATGCCGTCGCCGTGTTCGGGGTCCTGCCCGATGGACATGTAGGCGCGACCATCGCGGACGACGACCGTGCAGATGAGTTCGCTCGGGCCATCGTGCGTGGCGTATTTGAGGGGCTTGCCGTCCTTGTTGCGATACTCGGGAGGATTCGCGTCGTAGCGGAAGAGTTCCTTGAGGACCGGCGTGCCGTCTTTATCCATGACGGGCACTGGGTCGTAGCCGTAGCACCAGCCATCGCCGCCGCCCCAGACGATCATGTTCTGGCCGTTGACCGTCGTGTAGGAGGCCGAACTCCAACTGCAATGCAGCACGCGCTTCGAGACGCCGGAGGTCTCCTCGCCGACGACCTTACCGGTGGCCTTGTCGAGCACGGCGAGCGCTGGGGCGAAAGGTGCGGGGATGTTGAGGTGGGACCAATCGACGCCGTTCGAGGTGGCAACGTAAAGCTTGTCGCCGACGATGAGCGGAGAGCAGCTGGAAATGTTGTGCGGGAAAATGCCGAGCTCGGTGCGGATATCGCTCACCCAAAGAATATCGGCGCTCTTCGGTCCGGGCTCGACGGGCTTGCCGTCGTGCACGGAGAATTTCGCCTCGTCCATGAACGGACCTTGGTTGCCATCGGCCATGCCCTTGACGTCGAAGCACACGACCTCGCCGCGATTGGTGACGACGTAGCCCCGGTCGCCCTCGATGGCGGGCGAGGAACAGATGCCGACGTATTCCCAGTCGCTCACTTTGCCGGAGCCGAGCTTCGGAACGACGAGCTGCCAGAGAAATTCTCCGGTCTTTTCGTCGAAGCACATCAGCACGCCGCGGTCGCCCGTCTGCTTGGGATCGCGGGGCGTCTCGTTGTTGGTGCCGACGAAGACGCGGCCGCCCGCGACGACGGGTGTGCCGTAGGCCTGCGAGCCGAGCTTGGTGACCCAGCGGACATTCTTCGTCGATTTCGGATCGATGGTCTCGCTCTTGGGGAGGAATTTTCCGGGTTGGATTTCATCCGGAATGTTTTTTCCGGCAGAGACCATGTTACGGGATGGGGAGCCACCCCACATCGGCCAGTCGGCGGCGGAGACGAAGGGAGCGGAGAGCAACACTGCGGCCACAAACGGCAACGTCACGCGGTGCTTCAGCCCGCGCTGTGAGGACGCTGCATTGGCCGAGTGCGGGCCAAAGCACCGCGCTACATTCCACAGGAACATCGAGGAGAAATTCGGCTTATTCATTGGCGGTGATGGAGAGGTTATCGATGAAGACGCGTTTCTGACTCTGCGGCGAGAAAGCATAGACGGCGGGCGCGCCGTGCTGGTGGATGTTTTCCTGCCGAACCTCGAGGGTCCACTTCGCCGGCTCGGGCTCGCCGCGCGGCCAGAGCTTGGCGCGGACGAACCCGCCCTCCCCTGTCTTATCGCGGTCGACGCGGGTCTTAAGGTGATACCACGTGTTGGCGGCGGCCTCGAACGGCACGGACGCCGTGAAGCGCTCAGCCGTGCTCGTAACTTCGAGGATGCGGTTGTTCGCGGCCATGTTGAAGAGGTAGCGTTGGTTCACGAGTCCCACGTTCGACATGATGCGGCGGTTGCCATCGGTCATGACGTCGGCCTCGAACGTGTAGTTCTTCATATCGGGGCCGCCGATGAAGTTCATCGTGCGCATGAAGAGCAGCGAATCGAGGCGGTTGCCGGCGAACTTGTTGCCGTCCTTCTCGAAGATGTGCCACTTCACGCGGGCGCCGAGCCACGGGAGCGGGGGAAACCCGACATCCGCCCCGTCCTTGTCCTTCTGCCCGAGCGGGAGCGACGAAAACTCCTCTTTGTGGCCGTAGGTCGCGATCACGCGACCGCGCGTGGTGGCGGCAAACGTGGTCCACTTGGCCTGAAACGCGCCAGCGGAGAGTTTCGCGGCGGGGCCGGCCTTAATGACGTTGCCGACGATGTCGGCGTCCACCTCGGATTTCACGAGGGCGGTGGGCGGGATGAATTTCACGAGCGTCGCCTCGGCGGTGACGTCCTTCACGCGACGGCCGGCGGCGTCGAGGCCCCAGACTTTGAACGCCTGCGACTGGCCGGGAATGAGAGCGAACTCCGCCGGCACCACCTGCAACGCCGCGATCGGTGCCGTAGACAGCGTCGCCGGGGCGGGAGGCGGCGTAGCGGGCGAAATCAGAGGGGCTTTGTTCTTCGGGCCGAAGCAGTGCAGCCCACCCTTGGTGAAAATGAAAATCGAGTCGCCGTAAAACGCCGGCGCCCCGAGGCACTCGACGCCGGGCTCCATCTTGTTGTTCGAAATAATCGTCGGCTTGTCGTTCTTCACCTCGATAACGAAGACCCGGCCCTCGTGCATCGGGACATAGAAACGTCCGTCGGCATAGGCCGGCGAGGCGTGGACCTGATCGGCGCCAAGCTTCTCGGCGAAAATCGTTCGGCCGGTGGCGGCGTCCGCGCACTGGAAAAGGCCCGTCGAGCCGGTCGAGTAAACGCGGCCATCGACGAGCAGAGGCGAACTCGTGAACGCACTGAACTCGTCGTTGCGCCAGAGCTCGGCCTCCTTGCCGAGGATTACGGGCTTCGGGCCGGCGGGATACTCGGTCGGGATTTTCAACGCGACGAGGCGGCCCTGGGTCGACGCGTCGATGTTTTCCTTCCCATGAATCGCGATCAACTTGCCGGGACCGGCGAGGAGCATATCGGAATTGAGACCGCCGTTGGAAAACTTGAAGCGCCAGATGGGCTCGCCCGTGCGGGCATCAACGCAGGCAACGTGACCGCAGCCCGTGCCGACGTAGAACACGCGGTGGCCGCCGAGATCGGCGAAAACCGGCGCGCCCATCGGGTTGTCCACCGGATCGGTGCCGGGCGTGCTGGCCCAAACGAGTTCGCCGGTGCGCTTCTCGAAAGCGTAGTAGCGGCTGCGCGCGGGGCCGTCGGCGCCCCAGTTGGCGGTGATCGCCTTCGCGTAGAGAAACTCCCCATCGGTGACCAGCGAGCCAGTGCGGCTGTTGGGAAAGGTGAGGCGGCCGAACTCCTCCATCATCGAGCGCTGCCAGACAATCTTCCCGTCACGCGTGAACGCCGTGATGACGCCACAGGTGGACTCGGTGAACACGTTGCCTGTCTCCGCATCGACATAGGGCGCGCCGATGGCGTAGCGGTTGTAAACCGTATCGCTGAGAAAATCCTTGAACCGATGCTCCCAGATTTTCGCGCCGGTCTTCCCATCGAGACACACGACGGCCTCGATCACATCCTCCCCGGTCTCGCCGTAGTAGCACATCGCGTAAACGCGACCGTCGGCGATGACGGGCGTGCCCGCGCCGTGGGCCTTGAAGGTCCAGCGATCGTTCGGCCCGCCAAGGGTCAGGTCGGTCACGAGCGCCTGCTTGGCCGTCGACACGCCATCTTGATTGGGCCCGCGCCATTGTAGCCAGCCGGAAGCGGCGTGGGCGACGGTGAGAAACGAGGCTCCGCTGAAGGCGGCACCGAGGATGAGCAGGCGAGCGGATATTCTCATGGGACCGAAGGGGGAATGATACGAAACAGTATTCTACGCTGAAGGCACGAAAAGCAACCCGCCGGGTGCAGGATTAATATCGTAGCGTGAGCTGAACGCCGAAGCGACGCGGCGCACCGGGCGCACCGGCGAAGATTTCCGGATTCACGAATTGATAGTAGCCTTTCTGAAAGAGATTTTGTCCATAGACCGCGACCGTCCACTGGTCGAAGCGGTAGCGCAGCTGAGCATTGGCGATGCCATAGCTCTTCTGGGAAAACATCGCGGTGTTGCGCTCGTCGTAATACGTGCGACCGACGGCGGCGTAGCTCGCGTTAACCGAGAAGCCCTGGCCGAAATCCACCGTCACGCCCGTGCGCAGCGTGTAGCGCGGGACAAACGGCACGCGCTTCCCATCGACGCGCACCCCCAGCGAATCCCGGTGATCCTCGAAGGTAGCCGAGGTGTAGCCCGCCTGCAAATCCCACCACACGCGCTCGACCGGGCTCCACATGAACTTCGCCTCGAAGCCGCGCGAGACGACCTCCTTGGCGTTCACGACGACGTAATCCGTCGAACCCGGCACCGTGCGCTCAAACTGGTAATCGTCGATCTTCGACCAGAAGGCGAGGATGCTGCCCCCGAAGCGGCCCTTGGGCGCACCAAACGTCAGGCCGATCTCACTTGCCCACTGCTGCTCGTCGTCAAAACGCGCCAGTGCCGGTTTGCCCGTAAACGCGCTGTAGCCCTCGGGCCGGCGCGCCAGTGAAGTCCGCGCCTGCACACTCAACGAATCGGACAACGCATGCACGATGCCGGCAGAGAGCGACGCGTTGACCGAGTCCTGCGCCAGCACGAGCCGGGGATCCTGCGGCGAAGGGAAGCCGAAATTGTTCGTGGCGGCCTTCGTGCGGTTGATGTCGGACTCGTTGCGCTCGACGCGCAGGCCCACCTTCAGCGTCGTCTGCGGCGCAATCGGCTGGTCGAGGTTCGCGTAGGCCGCGAGATTACTCTGGCTGAGCGCGGAAATCGTGCGCTCGGTCTGCACGAAGTTCGGCGGCACAAACGCGCTCGGCGGCACGAGGAACTGCCGCAGCGCGTTGCCGTCGCTGTCGGTGTTCAGGTAAAAGAGTCCCGCGCGCCACTGCGTTTTGTTGGCACCGGGGATGGATTCGAAACGCACTTCCTGTGTCCACGTTTCCTCGCTCTGCACGACCCGCGAAAAGGCCAGCGGCAGCGGCGATAAATCGAGATCGGTCGTCGACGGGTCCACGTCGAAGGTTTGGCGCGAGGTCGTCGAGGTCAGCGTGCCCCAGTCGAATTTGCGCTTGGCCTGAAGCGAAAACTGCAACCGCTCGATCTTGGTGGTGCCATTGAGGTCCGAGCCCACCGCGAACCGGTCCGGGCTGAACAGCGAGGTCAGACGGCCGGCATCGTCGTGGATCCGCTCGACGACCAAGCCCGCCCGGAGCTGGGTCTTCTCATCGGGCCGGAAATAGAGTGCGCCGCGACCCGCCACCGAGCGGCGGTCGTCGGCGGTCGTTTTCTTCGTCGTGTTGGTGATGAAGCCCTCGCGCTCCGACAACCCGAAGCTCGCGCTATAACCGACTTGCTTGCTGATCGGCCCGTCGAAGGCCGCCTGCACGGACGAGAAGTTGAACGAGCCGTAATCGAGCAGGACCGTGCCCTGATGCCGGGCGCCGGGTTGGCGAGTCTTGATGTCGATGACGCCACCGGGGGCGTTGCGCCCGTAGTCGGTGCCTTGCGGCCCGGCTTTCACGACGAAGCTCTCAATCCCGAGCAAGCCGCTCGGGTAGGACGAGACCGAACCGCCCGGCACATCGTCAATCGTGAGAGCGACGGAAGGCGCGGTGAAGAAGATGGAATTGGTGAGGCCGCGCAGCGAAAGCACGTCGCCGTAGCCCCGGGTGTCGCTGTTGCTCGTCGCGAGATTCGGCGCGGCGCCCGTCACATCCTGCAGCTGCGCGATGCCGTGCTGCTCAAGCAGGTAGGCGTTGAGCACGGCTTGCGAATTCTGGGTGCGGAGCCCATCGACCCCGAACTCCGCCTCCACCTTAAACGGCGACATCACGGTCGCATTCGCCTCAGCGGCGAAAGTGGAGCTGGCAAGGACGGCAGGGAGGCCGATCGCACAGGCAACGAGGCGCAAGCGCCGGGAGGAGCGGGAGGAGGAGTTCAAGGATGAGAGGATTCTGGTAGCTAGGCCCTAGCGCAACAATTAGGCCGCGCCGGTGCCTAGACGCTCCACCCTTGGCGGAAGGTGCGGCCCACCGTCCAGATTTTTCGCACGGGAATCAGCCAAAAGGGCGCCAATCAGGTTTTGAGCATCCCTCAAACTCACGGGCGGGAAACCCGTGCCACGTGGCATGGCGTCCCGCCCATGGCTTCAAACCGGCGGTCGCTCCAACCCTGATTGGCGCCCCAGCCCAGGGAAAAAGAAGTTCTGGCTCGCACCAGTCCGCCCACGGATGCCCCGGGCCAGATTGCGTCCCCAAACCCTCCGGCCCCGCCGCCGCTTTCACGCTCGCTGCGCCCCCGGCCACCGGCGTTGGCCCAGAGACGGGATCAATTCACTTTCTTCACCCTGCCATAGGAGGTCACCCGTTTAAAATCCGTCCAATGGTAGTCCATCGGATCGCCCAGTTTTGAAATCGCCACGCGCGCGGTGCTGCCGGTGAGAACTTCGCCGGCCGGCTGCGCGGAGTCCTCCGCCGCCAACTCCAGCCGGACATCCAGGTCGAGGTCCGTAATCCGCGCCAGCCCCAGCAAAACGGCAATCGGCTGGCGCAGGCTCGCCCCCATGCGGGCTATGCCGCCACTCTCCTTGTCCACCGTGATGACGACGGCGATTTTTTCGACCGCGAGCAAGCGCGCCACCTCGGGCCGCAAGCCGATTTCGAAGCGCGCTTCGGTGGGTGTTTCGTCCAGCAGTTTGGCGCGCTCCAGATCGAGATACTCCTCGGGGGGTTTGACGCCATGTTTGCGCGCTTTCCCATTTTTCTTAGTTTCCCATTTTAGGCGCTGTGCGGGCGTCGCGGGCCGACCGTCGACTTCGAGCAACTGCCACCGCCGGCTATCGGGCAGCGAGGGGTCGTAACGTTCGATTCTCTCCTCCTTCACCCGACCATCGTCATGGAAAAACCGGGTTTGTTGGGTGAAGGCCAAATCGTCCCGTCCTGTGCTCCACTGCTCCATGGCCTGCACGAGCAATCGCGGCGGCGCCGCCCGCAAGCCCAAGCTAAACGCTCCACTCAAAATCAAACTGAGGCAGTAAACACGAATATGCATCGAACGAACGACACCTGACCGAGAATTTTGACTAAAGTGCGCGCCAAGATCCGGATGCTGGCGAGGAATGCCCAGCAAACTGGGCCCAACCGGGAACCATGACCTGCGCAATTGAACTATGTCAGAGGTGAAACGATCAATCTCTCGGCCCGGTCATCCCGGGTCCCAATTAAAAGGCCCGTCGCTCCATGCAAACTTGGCGCAGGGGGAGACGGGCACCGCCCCTCGGGTCGGGCGAAATAAGCTGCATGCCTAAAGCGATTCAACGCCGCTTGCATGGCTGGCTGATGCTCCTGACCGCCGGAACGGTTCCATTCTTCCTGAGTTCGTGCGTGGGCACCTCGAGCGAAAAGCAGATTCGCTACGAGCTCACCCACCGCTTTGCCGTCGAAAACCCACAGTTCTTGCGCAGCATGGGACAGCTCCTCGGCCCTGCCATCGTGCCCGGCAACCGGGTGACGGCGTTGCAAAACGGCGACGAAATATTCCCGGCCATGCTCGCGGCCATTCAAAGCGCACAGCAATCGATCGTGTTTGAGACCTACATTTACTGGTCGGGTGAAATCGGGCAGAAATTTTCGGACGCCCTCTGCGAGCGCGCGCAGGCCGGGGTCAAGGTCCATGTCCTGCTAGACTGGCTCGGTGCCGGGAAGATCGACGGAAAATTTTTGGACGCGATGAAGGCGGCGGGCGTCGAGGTCGAGCGCTACCATCCGTTGCACTGGTTCAACCTGTCCCGGCTCAACAATCGCACGCACCGCAAGCTGCTCGTCGTTGACGGCCGCATCGGCTTCACGGGCGGCGTCGGCATCGCCGACGCGTGGTCCGGCCGCGGCGATACGAAGGATCACTGGCGCGACTCGCACTACCAAATCGAGGGGCCGGCCGTCGCGCAGATGCAGGCGGCCTTCGGTGACAACTGGCTGAAGCTCCGCGCCAAGGTGCTTTTCGGCAGCGCGTATTATCCCGAACTCGAACAAATCGGGCGCTCCCGCGCGCAGGTTTTCAAAAGCTCGCCCACCGAGGGGAGCGAAAGCGTCCGGCTGATGTATCTCCTGTCCATCGCGTCGGCCGCGAAATCCATCAGGCTTCAGGCGGCCTATTTCGTGCCGGACGACCTCACCGTCGAAACTCTGGTGACCGCCCGCAAACGCGGCGTAACGATCGAGATCATCGTGCCCGGGCCGCATACGGATTCGGAAGTCGTTCAAGCCGCCAGCCGCTCGCGCTGGGCGGCGCTGCTCGACGCCGGCGTGCAGATCTACGAATTCCAACCGGCACTCTTCCATTGCAAGGTGCTGATCGTCGACAGCGTGTGGGTCTCGGTGGGCTCGACCAATTTCGACAACCGCTCCTTCCGCTTAAACGACGAGGCCAACCTGAACATCTACGACGCAGTCTTCGCCGCGGAGCAAACGACCGTTTTCGAAGCGGACAAAAACAACTCGCGTTTGATGACGCGGTCGGAATTCAAGAATCGTTCCCTGCTCGGGAAAATGGCCGACACGCTCGCGGGCATCCTGCGGCAGCAGCTTTAACCGCGTCTACAATTTCATCCCGACCGAGATCAGCTTCCCGGCCGTGCGGAAAAACATCGCGCCGCCCGAAATCGCCGGCGTCGAGAGGCAGGTTTCGCCGAGCGGATTCGTCGCGATGACGGAGAATTTTTCGGCCACCGGCACCACGAACACGTTGCCCAGCTCGCTCGTGAAAAACAGATGGCGCCCGTCCGACACGGGCGACGCCGTATAGCCTTCGCTCGTCTTGGAAAGGCGTTCGCTGAAACGCACCGTGCCCGTCTTCGCATCGAAACACGTGACGAGTCCGGTGTCGGCGCACCCGAAGAGCAAGTCGCCGATGACAATCGGAGTCTGCATGTAGTTGCCGAGGCGGTCGTGATTCCACGCGACGCCGGGCTTGAGCGTCCCCGCGCTGTCCTCCGGTGTAAGATCACCGCTCGCATCGACGCGAATCGCGCGCATCGGCCGCATCCGGCCGTGCGCACTCGTGAAGTAAATCAAGCCGTGGCCGGTGATGGGCGTGGGCACAGGGATGTCGCCGCCGCCATCATATTTCCAGAGTTCCTTGCCGCTGACGAAATCGTAGCCGCCCGCATGGTGCCAGCCGTTGACGGCAATCTGCGTGCGCCCGCCACCGGTGACAATCGCCGGCGTGCCCCATGTCGGCACATCGGCGCGCGCCGTGCGCCAGAGTTCGCGGCCCGTCGCGAGGTCGAAGACGGCAAGGAACGAATCCTTCTGCACGTCGCACTGCACGACGACTTTTCCGTCGTGGATAATCGGCGAGCTGGCGAAGCCCCACTGGGCGTTCTTCATGGCGAAGTAACCGGAGTCCATTGGGCCAAGATCCTTTTTCCAAAGGAGCGCGCCGTCTTTCGCAGAAAAACAGAAGAGTCCCTCGCTGCCGAAAATCGCCACGATGCTGCGGCCGTCGGTCGCGGGCGTGGAGTTGCAGTGCGTGGCTTTCGTATGGCGCGCGACCTTCGGCACGCTCTCGTGGCCGAGCACGTTCCAGAGGATTTTTCCGGTGGCCTTGTCGAGCGCGAGGAGCCGCCACTGGTTTTTATCGGTATTGGGCGCCGCGCCGATGTCGCCGTAGAGCCCGACCTTCAGGTCCTGTTTCCCGCTCTCCGACACGGCGGTCGCGACGTAGATGCGGTCGCCCCACACAATGGGGGCCGCGTGCGCGAGGCCGGGGATCGGGGTGGACCAGCGGATATTTTCGCCTTTCTCCGCATTCCACGTCGTGGGCAGCGCCGCGGACTCATCCAGCCCGCTCGCCGCCGGCCCGCGATACTGCGGCCAGTTCTGCGCGTGCGCCAGCGAGACGATCACGATTGCCGCCAACGCGGCGAGGTTGCGGATGTGAAACTTCATGCACGTAGCCAAGCAACGCGCGCCGCCGCGGCAAGCACGCGCGTTGAATCCCTCCGCGAGTTTTGTAGGTCAGCTCGCTTGCGAGCGCGGTTTGGGCGCGCGCAAGCCGGCTGGCCTACGGCGAATAAAAATCCGCCGCCTACTTCACCACCGTAGCCACAAATTCCCCCAACGCCGCCGTCGCCGGATCGCCGGGGGCGCCGAGGTTGTCGTTGAGTCGCACGTGATCGGTGTCGCGCGCGCCGACGAGGCGCACGGGGATGTCGGCGGCCTTGAGCACAGCGCCGAAACGCTGGGCTTGCGCCGTCGTGTCCGGGTGGCCGACGACGTGCAGGAGGAGAAACGGCGGGATGCCGCGGCCCTTGGCGACGTGGGTGACAGCGGAGAAATCCCGGTGGAGCGCGGGGTCGTCGCCGAATTTTTGCCGATGACCAAATTTTGCCTGCGGCAACTGGTGCACGCGCGCCCGCGTCTCCGCCACCTCGATGATCGCAGGGATGTCGAAGGTGTCGCCGTCGACAGGGATGCAGCCCTTGATCGGCGCAAAAGAGAGGCCGTGGGCGCGCAGATATTTTTCGTCGGTGCAGAGCAATGCGGCGAGTTGCGCACCGGCGGAGTGACCGGCGACGAGCACGCGCCGCGGATCGCCGCCATGGCGCGCGATGTTCGCGTGCGTCCATTGAAACGCCTGCGCCACATCGCGGATGATGTCGCCCATCGCGACCTGCGGCAGCAGCCGGTGGTTGATCGAGACGAAGACGAACCCGCGCTCGGCGAACATCGCGGGCTTCAACTTCACCTCGCTCTTGTCGCCCGCCTGCCAGCCACCGCCGTGAATCCAAAACACCACCGGCAAATCCTTCGCCCCGGCCGGTGCGTAGATATCGAGCACGTGGCGCTCGTGCGGAGAATCGGCATAGCGCACATCACGCACAACGGTCAGGGCAGGCGTGGCCGAGGCGACCGTCGCGACGAGGAAGGGAAGCAGGGTAGATTTTTTCATGGGGTAAGATTTTGCCGCGCAGCCGGGGCGGTCGCCTATGCACTCATTCGCCGAAGCCATATAACTTCGTCTGCGTGCGCAGATAAATATTTTTTCCCACGAGCGCCGGCGTCGCGAGGATGCGCTCGCCGAAATCCGCCTGATGCACCGGCTCTGGCTTCGCGCCGCCCGCTTTCACGACCGTGAGTTTGCCGGGCAGCGAGGCGACGTAAATGCGGCCGTCGGCTGCGACGGGTGAAGCGTAGTAGTTGCCGTTGGCCGGCAGGCGCTCCTGCGCATAGAACGGCTCGCCCGTCGTGGGATCGAGCGAGGAGATGAGGCCGCCATCCTTCACGAAATAGAGCCGCCCTTCGTAGAGTAGCGGGCACGACACGTAGGGCAGCGCGCGGCGGTATTTCCAGGCG
>JANOAF010000223.1:0-3208 GCA_031411015.1 Opitutaceae bacterium
GGCGCGGGCGGGAGCGAAGTGAAGGCGGAGAAATCGAGCGTGACGGCATCGAGCGCGGCGGACGAAACGCCCACGGCGGCGGCGAGCTGCGCGCGGGAAGTGGCGGCGAGTTTTTCCGCGTCGTGCAGTGCGAGCTTCGAGCGGTTGAAGCCGAGCCGTTCCTGAATCAGCTCGAAAGCCGGCGCGGCGCCCGCCTTCACCTGGGCGTCGAGTTTCGTCACGGCCTCCTGGTGCAGCGCGACCTCGGCCGTGAGCAGCGCGCTGAATTCGCGCGCCGAGTAAAGGTCGAGCATCGCGGCGCGCACTTTTGTCCGCGCGGTCCACGAGACATCGTTCACGCGCAGCCGCGCCGCTTCGGCGGTGGCACGGGCGCTCGCGAGCCGTTTGCCGCGCTTGCCCGCAGTCTCGATGGTCACGTCGAGCGATGGATTGATAATCCACGGCGAGATGCCCGTGCTGGTCGCGTTGTAGCCCGGCGAAAAAGACAGGATGGGATTCGGCAGTTGGCCCGCGGTCTTGATGCCCGCCGCGGCCTCCTCGGCTTCGGCGCGCGCCACGGCCACCTCGCCTTGGAAATACGCCGCCGCGAGCGCGAGTCGCTCGACATTCCACGACCCGCCGCCAGCGCCCTGTTCGGCGAAGAATTTCCGCAGCCCCGAATCGCTGAGCGAGCGCCCGGTGAAAGCGGAGGCGGTGTGCCCGGCGTCGAGTGGTCGTGTGGAATACTTCGCGCAGCCGAGGGGCAGCGCGGCGAGCGCGAGAGTGAGAAGAAGCGGTCTGGTCATGGGGCGGTTCATTTGGCGGACGAAGGCTGATAGACGCGCAGCTCGGCGGGCTGGCCGTCGTGCGCGGGCACGGCGAGGTAGAGGCGGTCGAGTTCGGGCGAGAACCACGAGGTGCCCGCGCCTTTCACGGTCGGCACACTTGCGTCGAGCGCGTAGTGGTCGGCGTCGCTCTGCGCGATGACATCGAGCGAGCCGGCTCCGCACGAGACGTAGATGCGGTGGCGCATCGCATCGTAGTGGATGCCATCGGACTCCGCCGCAATGTCGAGGCTGGCGACGCTCTTTCCGGCCACGGAATCGAAGACGACAAACTTCCCCGGCTCGCAGCCGACGAACAGCCGGTGCTGCGCACGGTCGAAGCCCATCGGGATATTGTCCTTCGCCTCCGCGACCGGCCACGTCGCCACGACTTCGCGCTTCGCCCGGTCGATGACTGCGATGTGATTCGCCTTCGGCACGTTCACGAAAATGCGTCCGCCTTCGACCTCGAACTGCTTCGGAAAATCCGCGAGCGGAATCTCGCCGGTCGTCGCGTCCTTCGCCGTGTCCACGATGGCGATGGCTCCGAAGGTCTTGCCGATGCCGACGAACAACTCGCCGGTCGTCGCGTCGAAGCGCAGGTTGTTCGCTTTCTCGCGAAACTTGTATTCCTTCACCGGCGCGAACGTGCGCGAGTCGAGCACCGCGACCGCGCCGCTCGCCTGCGAGATGTAGAGCCGCTGCTGTTCAGCGCGATAGACGGCCCACTTCGGCTCCGCAAATCCCGGCAGGCTTTTCACGCGCTGACCTGCGGCGAGGTCGAGGACTTCGACGGTGTTGTTTTCTTCCGCGCAGAGGAAAAGCCGCTGACCCCCCGCGTCCACTGCCATGAGGTCGAAGCCGCCTTTCACACCGGGCAGCGGGATGGATTTCTCCAGCGTGAGCGGCGGCGCGGCGACGGCGACGAACGATGAGACCAAGCAAAGAAAGAGCGAAACCTTCATGGGTGGGGTGTTGCCATGAACCCCACCAGCCGTGCCGAGTCCGGCGCAAAGTTGTGACAGCGGTGTTATGGGTCGGCGTGGAGCTTTGCAGCCGGGCGCGGCTCTGCCACAGTGAGCGCCCGCCATGCACCTGCTGCTCATCGAAGACGAACCCAAGCTCGCCCGCTACATCGCGCAGGCGTTGCACAAGGGCGGCTGCACGGTGGACCAGGCGGGCGATGGCCCGAGCGGTTTGCAGCGCGCGCTCGAAGCGCGGCACGACGCCGTGGTGCTCGACCTCACGCTCCCCGGTTGCGACGGACTCGAAGTGCTGCGCGAACTTCGCGTCCGGCAAAATACGGTGCCAGTGCTCGTGCTTTCCGCACGCGGCACACCTGCTGAGCGTGTCGAAGGACTGGAAATCGGCGCGGACGATTATCTCGCGAAGCCCTTCGTGATGGAGGAACTCATCGCCCGGCTGCGTTCGCTCAAACGCCGCGCGACGACTCCGCCCGCGCCGCCGCTCGCGGCTGGCGATTTGACTTTCCACGCGACGACGAAGCTCGCCGTGCGCGGCGGAGAAAAGCTCGACCTCAGTGCGCGTGAGGCCGGCTTGCTCGAATACCTTTTGCGCCATGCGAACCGCGTCATCTCGCGCGTCGAACTTCAGCAGCGCGTGTGGGGTTATGAATTCGAGCCGGGCACGAACGTGGTCGCCGTGACCGTGGGCCGGCTCCGCCGCAAGGTGGATGAAGGCCGCGAGCCCGCGCTCATTCACACGGTCCCGTGGCAGGGCTACACGCTGCGCACGCCATGAAGACGTGGTCTTTGAGCGGACGACTTGGCGTTTGGTCGGCGGCGTTTTTCTCCGTGCTCCTCCTGCTGCTCGCTTTGCCCGTCGCGTGGATTGCCGTGCGGCAGCAAGTGTCCGCGCTCGACATGCGGCTCGCCGACCAGGGAGCGCGTTTCTTTCACGAATGGCGCGAGCGCGACGGTGCGCCGGAAGCACGCGCGGCGGATGCGTTGAAGCAACTGCACTTCATCGGTGGAATGCGCGTGACCACCAGCGAGGGCCGCCTGCTCTTCGCAAACTCCGAGGCGGCAGCGGCGCTGCCCGAGTGCCGCGTGGATGGCGACGCATTCGCGCGCCTCGCCGGAGAACGGGTGCGAGTCGGCACCTTCGAGGAAGACGGAGTGCGAGTGACTTTGGCGACGAGTATGACACCCGTGGATGCGATGGCGCGCGATGTCCTGCTCGCGTTCCTCGTCGCGCTGCCGGTGCTCGGCGTGGCGGTTTATTTCGGCAGCCGCTGGCTGGGCCGGCACACGCTCGCGCCCGTCATGAACATCACCGCGACTGCCGAGCGACTGAACGCGCGGCAACTCGCCGAGCGCCTGCCCGCACCGGACGGTCCCGAGGAAATTGCCCGCCTCAGCGCGGTGCTGAATGCGCTCCTCGAC
>JANOAF010000224.1:0-19666 GCA_031411015.1 Opitutaceae bacterium
GAAAACAACCTCTACCGCAGCAACGTCACCAACTCGAAGCACGCGCAAGAGGCCGTCTCCGCCACCTACCTGCGCGGCGACGTCGCGCTCCTCGACCGCCGTCTGCTCCTCGTCGGCGGCGTGCGAGTCGAGCAGACCAACATCGACGCCGATGGCCCGCTCACCGACCTCACCCTCAACGTCCAGCGCGACGCGCAGGGCCGCCCCCTCCGCACCGCCGCCGGTGCCGTCATTCCGATCACCACCGATGCCCTCGCCACCTCGAGGCTCACGTTTCTCGAACGCGCCGCGCACGCCGAGAAGGAATACCTCCGGCTCTTCCCCTCGATCAACGCCACTTTCCACATCCGCGAAAACCTCCTCGCGCGCGCCGCCGTCTCCACCTCGATCGGGCCGCCCGACTTCAACCAATACGCCGGCGGCATCACGCTCCCCAACACCGACAATCCCCCGAGCAACGCCAACCGGATCGTCGTCAATAACGTCGCCATCAAACCCTGGACGGCGAACACCGTGAAGGTGCGCTTGGAATATTACTTCGCCGGCGTCGGCCAGATTTCCGTCGGCGCCTACCGCCGCCATTTCAAAAATTTCTTTGGCGCCACCGTCTTCGACGCCACGCCCGAATTTCTCCAGCTCTACAGCCTCGATCCCGCGGAGTTTGGCCCCTACCAAGTCTCCACCCAGCGCAATCTGACGAACGTCGTGCGCATGGAGGGCCTCGACTTCAGCTACCGGCAGGCGCTCACATTTCTCCCGCCGTGGGCGCGCGGGTTCCAAGTCTTCGCGAATGGCAGCCTCGCGAAGACCAACGCCACGCGCGGCTTTCTGGGCAGCTCGGGCTTCAACGAAATTCCGCGTTACGCCGCGTGGGGCGTGAGCTTCACCCGCCCGCGCTACAACGTCCGGTTCAACTGGGCCTGGCGCGCCGATCAAACCCAAGGCGAGGTCACGGGCCTCGGCATCGAGCCCGGCACCTACAACTACACGCCCGGCTACACGAAGCTCGACGTGCTCGGCGAGTTCACCGTGTGGAAGCGCGTGGCCATCTTCGCGAATCTCCGCAACGTCACCGATGTCGCCGATCGCGGCACCACCGTCGGCCCGACCACCCCCGCCCACGCCACCCTCCGCTTCCAGGAACGCTACGGCTCGCTGTGGACGATCGGGATGAAGGGGACATTCTGAGACCGCTTCCGTCACCTCACCCATTTTCCTCCCATGCATTCGTATCGCCTCCTCAATTTTCTCTTCCTGGCCGGCGCGGCGCTGGCCTCCGCCGCCGCGCCCGCGCGGCCGAACATCCTCTTCATCCTCACCGATGATCAGGCGCCGTGGGCCTTCGGGCCTTCCGGCTACAAGCAGGTCAAGACGCCCCACATGGATCGGCTCGCGCGCGAGGGCGCGTATTTCCCGAATGCCTTTACGCCGACTCCCGTCTGCAGTCCCGCGCGCGCCGGCATCATGACGAGCCGCTACGGCACCGAGCTCGGGATCTTCGATTGGATCAATCCGAACGTCGACAAGGGCCTCGGTCTCGACTCGAAAATCCCCACGTGGCCGCGGCTCCTCCAGCAAGCCGGCTACGCCACCGCGCTCTTCGGCAAGTGGCACCTCGGCGATCTGCCGGAGCAGCATCCGACGAAGCGCGGTTACGATACGTTCGTCGGATTTATTGGCGGCGGTTCCCCGCCGAAAAACCCCACGCTGGAAAAAAACGGCGTGAACGAAAAGCGCGAGGGTTTCATCGTGGACCTCGTCGCCGACGAAGCGATCGGGTGGCTCCGGCAGCGTGATGCGTCGAAGCCGTTTGCCGTGAGTCTGCACTTCCGCGAGCCGCACGCCTCCTACCTCCCGGTGCGCGACGAGGATTGGGCCAAAGTAAAGGATCTCGATCCCGTCATCCCGAATCCCGACTACCCCGGGCTCGACGTCGAGCGCGTGAAGCGCCTCACGCGCGAATACCTCGCCTCCGTCGCATCCGTCGATCGCAACCTCGGCAACGTGCTCGCGGCGCTCGACGAGCTGAAGCTCACGGAAAACACGCTCGTCATCTACACCTCCGATCACGGCTACAACATGGGCCACCACGCGCTGCAGCACAAAGGCAACGCGTCGTGGATGCTGATGAAGGAATTTGTCCCACCCGCCACGCCCACAATTTCGCAGGGCCGCCGGCCCAACATGTTCGACACCTCCATCCACATTCCCCTCGCGATTCGCTGGCCCGGCGTCGTCAAGCCCGGCACCGTGAACCCGCACACGCTTTCGCACCTCGACTGGTTTCCGACGCTCACCGGGATCGCCGGCGCGACGATTCCTGCCGGCACGATCATCCGCGGGCGCGACGTGCAACCGCTGCTGCGCGGCACCGCGAAAAACTGGAACGACGATTTCTACGCCGAGTATTCCATGCGCCACGGCGCGCAGGTCCACATGCGCATGTATCGCACGCCCGAGTGGAAACTCATCCGCGACTTCAACCACGAGGGCCGCGACGAACTCTACCACCTCGCCGTCGATCCCGACGAGACGCGCAACCTCATCGCCGACGCCAGCCCCGCCACCAAAAAAATCCTCGCCGACCTCGACGCGCGCATCCTCGCGAAGATGGCGGAGCTGAAAGACCCCGCTCTTCCCCAAGCCCGCGCCCGCAATCGTCGCTAGCCCGCATTTTTCTGTCACAGTTACCCCCAACCCCGCGTCCACCCCATCATGAAATCACCTCCGCTCCCCCGCTCCTTCGAAATCTACGCTCCCCGTCGTCAGTTTCTTCGCCAGCTCGCGCTCGGCTCGGCGATGTTTGCCGTGCCCGGATTATTCGCCGCCCAGCTCACGCTCACGCCGCGCCAGACAGAGGGACCGTTTTACCCCGACAAACTCCCGCTCGACACCGACAACGATCTCATCGTCGTCAACGACGCGCTCACGCCCGCCGTCGGCGAAATCACCTGGCTCGGCGGTCGCCTGCTCACCGCAGCCGGCAGCCCGATCCGCAACGCCACGATCGAAATCTGGCAGTGCGACAGCACGGGCGTCTACCTCCACTCGAAGGACAGCGGCACGGGCAAAAAGCGCGACACGAACTTCCAGTGCTTCGGCCGCTTCGTCACCAGCACGAGCGGGGAATATGTTTTCCGCACCATCAAGCCCGTGCCTTATCCCGGCCGCACGCCGCACATTCACGTCGCCGTGAAATTGAAGGGCAAAAAGGAACTCGTCTCGCAGTGCTACATCAAGGGCCACCCCGGCAACGAAAAGGACGGCGTGTGGAAGGGCATCAAGGATCAGCAGCAGCGCGAGGCCGTGACCATCGACTTCGCTCCCCTCGCCGGCTCCAAAGCCGGCGAACTCTCCGCCCGCTGGGATCTAGTCATGGGGCTCACGCCCGAGCTGACCTGAGTCTGGCTGAACCGTGCCGCGAAAAATCCTCGGCGAGGCCTCAGGCCTCCAGCTGAGGTGTCACCACTCTACTTCTTAGCCTGCGCGTCGTGGGTTTTGCAGTAGAGGTGAGAGGCGGCCACGGGTTGTTGGCGCGCCAAGTCGACGTCGTTCAGCGAGGCTTGGGCGCCCCACGAAAAAATCTTCTCGAACCACGGCAGCCAGCGGCTGTGGCGAATCTGCTCCAGAAAGTAGACCTCGTGCTCCTTTTCCTTGATGCCCATTTCGTAGAGCACGTCGTCGTGCTCGCGAATGCCGAGCGCCTGAAAGTAGCGCATCATGACGAAGTATTCGCAGACGTTGCCGCTCTCCAGTTTGCCCGCGAAAAAATAAGGCATGAACCGGCCAATCACATGGCAACTCGCCGAGATCACTTTGCCGATGAGGAAAAACCGCCCCTCGTAGTAGCGGGAAACCGGCACGTCGTAGCGCCGCATGAGGACGAGGACATTCCCGCGGTGGTGCCACTCGTCATCCTCGATCTGCTTCACCGCTTTTTTCGCCGCCGGGTCCTTGAGCGAGTTCGCGTGGCCGACATAGGCAAACGCTGCCGCCCGCTCCGCCGAGTAGGCGCGCTGCAACAAATCGACGAGCGCCGGGTGATTGAGTTTCATGCCAGAGAACCAGCGAAGGGAAATCGCCGCGGCCGGGCGAGACCGATTCGGCCGGTGCCACCGGCCGGGGCGCATCCCAGTTTCTTGCAGCGACCGGCACCGGGCGCAGCGCGGTCAGCCTGACCGCGTTCTACGACCCCACACGCGCGGGACGCACACGCCACGTGGCCGGGGCGTTCGGCCCGTGGGTTTGCCATAACCTAGGATGCGCCCACCAACACCGCACGCGGCGTGCTACCCAGAATTTCGTCGTGCGCCCCGACCCCGACCGCTCCATCGTGCGGTGCGGGCCCACCCCTCGCCATCCCCATGCTCATCGTTCGCCCTCTGATTCGGTTCTCGGTTGCCGTTGCTGCGTTCACTTCGCTCGCGCTCGCCGACACGGCCGCCCTCACCGCGCTCCTCTCGCGCCCCATCCTCGAAACGGGCTCACCGCTCGCCGAAGTGCAGGCGTTCACCGAGCAGCGCGTGGCGGCGATGCCGGTCGTCACCACGCTCGCGGCTTGGAAAGACTTCGCCGACCGCACGCGGCGCGACGTCCTTGAAAAAATTGTTTTCCGCGGTGAGCTCGCGCGTTCGTGGCGCAATGCGAAGACGAAGGTCGAGTGGCTCGACACCATTCCCGGCGGTCCGGGCTACTCGATTCGCAAGCTGCGCTACGAGGCACTGCCCGGTCTCTGGATCCCTGCGCTGCTCTATGTGCCCGACGGCATCACGGGAAAAATCCCCGTGCATCTCGCCGTCAACGGCCACGACAAGGACGGCAAGGCCGCGCCCTACAAACAGCTTCGCTGTATCAATCTCGCCAAGCGCGGCATCGCCTCGCTCAACGTCGAATGGTTCGCGCAGGGCCAGCTCCGCACCGATGGCTTCGGGCACTACCGGATGAACCAACTCGATCTCTGCGGTGTGAGCGGGCTCGCGCCGTTTTACCTCGCGATGTCGCGCGGGCTCGACGCGCTGCTCGCGCTTCCGTTCGCCGATGCGACCCGTGTCGCCGTCAGCGGCCTCTCCGGCGGGGGCTGGCAAACGATTATGATCAGCTCCCTCGATCCGCGCGTCACGCTCGCGAATCCCGTGGCCGGTTATTCGAGCTACCGCACTCGCGCGCGCTATTTGTCCGACCTCGGCGATTCCGAGCAGACCCCCAACGACCTCGCCACCGTCGCCGACTACACGCACCTCACCGCGCTCCTCGCCGGCCGCCACGCGCTCCTCACCTACAACGCCGCCGACAACTGCTGCTTCGCCTCCGACCACGCGCTGCAACCGCTGCTCAACGCCGCCGAGCCGATCTTTAATCTCTACGGGCAACCGCTGCGCCTCCGCTCGCACATCAACACCGATCCCGGCACGCACAACTTCGAGGTCGATAACCGCCAAGCGTTCTACCGCATGGTCGGCGCGACGTTTTTCCCGGGCAACGCCGCGTTCAACGCCGCGGAAATTCCGTCGCAGCCCGAGTTAAAAACCGCCGCGCAACTCGAAGTGCCGCTCCCGGCCGGCAATCTCGATTTCCACCAGCTCGCGCTCGCCGCAAGCAGGGACCTGCCGCGCGCCGGCGCCGCCACGAGGACCAAACTCGCCGAGGTGACGCACTTCAAGTCCCTCGACGTGGTCGCCACCCGCGCCGGCACCGAAACGCGCGGCGATGTCCAAGCTACGTTTTGGAAACTCCGCGTCGGCCACACCTGGACGATCCCGGTCACCGAACTTACGCGCACCGGGACCACGCCGACTGCCAGCACGCTGCTCGTCGCCGACGCCGGCCGCAATTCCCTCGGCGCGCGGGCCGAGGTCCTCCTCACCGCCGGCCAGCGCGTGCTCGCGCTCGATCCGTTTTACTTCGGCGAGTCGAAGATCGCGCAGCGCGATTTTCTCTACGCCCTCCTCGTCGCCGCCGTCGGCGAGCGATCGCTCGGGCTGCAGGCGAGTCAGGTCGCCGCCGTTGCCCGCTGGGTGGGGGGAGAATTCAAATCGTCGCCCGTCGCGCTCGAATCCTCCGGCCCGCGCCTCGGCCTCGCCGCACTCGTCGCCGCCGCGCTCGAACCACGCGCCATCGGTCGCCTCCAGCAGACCGCTGCGCTCACCAGCTTGCATGACATCCTCCGCCAAGATTGGACCGTCGATCAAAAGCCCGAACTCTTCTGCTTCGGCCTGCTCGCGGCGTTCGACATCCCGCAACTAAAGACCTTGGTCGGCGTCAGCCGGCTCCCGTGAGGTGCCGCCGCGTCGCCCGCCGAAAACCCCATGCCCCTTCCCTTCGCAAAATTGATCCGGCGCACCCACATGTATCTGGCGCTGTTTCTCACGCCGTGGATGATTGCCTATGCGCTGAGCGGGCTCGTGTTGAATCATTTCGACACCGTGCGCAGCTGGTATGGCGGCAAATATGCCGATTTCGAAAAAATTGAGGAGCGGCCCTACACCGCCGCGTTTTCCGCCGAGGAGACCCCGCGCATGATCGCCGAACAGGTGCTCGACGACCTCGGGCTCGCCGGTTCTTTCGGTGTTCCGCCGGGCGGCTCCACGCCGGCTCGGCTCATCATCATGCGCAACGCCGCCTTCACCGTGCACCGCGTTACGTTTTTCCGCACGGAGCAACGCCTGGTCGTCGAAAAGCAGCGGCTGGCCGCCCCGGTAGTCGTCAATCGCCTGCACTTCCGCCATGGCTACGAGCAACCGTATCTCGCAGCAAAAATCTGGGGCTTCGTCGTCGACCTCGCCGTGGTCGGCATGGGGTTCTGGGTGCTGTCGGGCGTTTTGCTCTGGTGGGAAATCCGTCCCGCGCGCGCCTGGGGCGCGGCGAGCCTCGTGGCGGGTTTTGGGATTTTCGCCGTCCTGCTCGCCACCATCTGAACGGGAGACCCCACCATGAAAAACTGGAATCTGCTCTTCCGTCGCACGCACGTTTACCTCGGGCTGCTGCTCATTCCGTGGATGCTCGTCTATGCCGCGTCCACGTTCGTCTTCAACCACGCCGAGCATTTCCGATCGCTCCGCGCCGCCGATCCGCAGTGGCTCCCGCTCTGGGAAAAGGACTACGCGCTCGCCGCTTCGGTGGGAACAGATGCCGCTGCGCTGCGCGACACCGCGCGGCAGATCCTGAGCGATCACGGACTGAGCGGGGGCTTCGGCGTCCGGCGCCAGGGCGAAAGGCTCAACATCAACATCGCAAACTTCTGGTATCCGAAGCGGCTCAACTACGATCTCGGCACCAAGAAACTGCGCGCCGAACAAAAGCGTTTCGCCCTGCTCGACGTGCTCATCCGCCTCCACGAGCGCACCAGCTATGGGCAAGGCGGCTTTCTCAATAATCTCTGGGCGCTCGCCGTCGACGTATTCTGCGTCAGCACCCTCGTCTGGATCGCGACCGGACTCTACCTCTGGTGGAAACTCGCCGTCACGCGCCGCTGGGGTTTCCTCGCGCTCGGCGGCGGCCTCGCAACCATGGTCGCGCTGCTGCTGACAGTGTAATTCCGCAGCGCGGCCCTCGCTTTCATGACTCCATTCCGTTTCCACCTCGTCGCCGTTGCTCTCCTCGGCAGCGCCACGGCCTTCGCTGCGACCCCGCGCCCGCCGAACATCCTCCACCTCCACGCCGACGATCACCGCCCCGACGGCCTCCGCGCCCTCGGCAACCCGATCCTCGACACGCCAAACCTCGACACGCTCGTCGCGCGCGGGACCACGTTCACTCGCTGCTACACGATGGGCTCGATGGTCGGTGCCGTCTGCCTGCCGAGCCGCACGATGCTGCTGACCGGCAAATCCTGGCTGCGCATCCCCAACGGCCGCGACGCCAATGCGGACGCCACGAACTCGCTCCCGAAGGTGCTCAGCCGCGCCGGCTACACCACCTTCCACGTCGGCAAGGGCGGCAACGAATTCGCCGCTGGCCTCGCCGCCTTCGACACGAACCTCATCATGAATGACAGCTCGCCCGAGCTGCGCCGTGGCTCCAGCGAACGCCACGCCGATTCGACGATCGCGTTTCTGAAATCGCGCGCCACAGCCTCCGACGCGACTCCGGCAAAGCCCTTCTACATCTATTTCGCCCCACCCGTGCCGCACGACCCGCGTGTCGCCGCGCCGGAATTCCACGGCCGCTACGATCCGAAGAAGATTCCGCTTTCGCCCGCGTTCCTCCCGCAGCATCCCTTCGATAACGGCGAGATGGCAGTGCGCGACGAGGCGCTCGCCCCGTGGCCGCGCACCCTCGAGGACACGAAACAGCAACTCGCCGACTACTACGCGTGCATCACCGGGCTCGATCACCACATCGGCCGGGTGTTTTCTGAGCTGAAGGCGCGCGGCGAGTGGGACAACACGATCATCATCTTCACCGGCGACAACGGCCTCTCGCTCGGCGAGCACGGCCTCTTCGGAAAACAAAACCTCTATGAGTTCGGCGGCATGCACGTCCCCTGCGTCATCGCCGGTCCCGGCATCCCGCACGGCCGCAGCGAGGCGCTCGTTTACCTCATGGATTTGTTTCCCACGTTCTGTGATTTCGCCGGCACGCACATCCCCGAGGGGATCGAAGCCCGCACGCTCGCGCCCATCCTGCACGGCCGCGCCACGAAAGTGCGCGACGCCCTCTACACCGCCTACCGCGACGTGCAGCGAGCCGTGCGCGACGACCGCTGGAAGCTCATCCGCTACCCGCAGGTCGACCGCACCCAGCTCTTCGACCTCGCCACCGATCCGCGCGAGCTCAACAACCTCGCCGCCGACCCCGTGCACGCCGCGCGTCTCGTCACGATGACGACCCTCCTCCAAACCGAAATGGCGCGCTACGGCGACACGGCGCCCCTCACCGTTGCGAATCCGAAACCCGCGGCATGGACGCCGCCCGCCCCGAGCGCCCCCGCCGCCGTGAAAAAAGGCAAAAGCAAGGCGGCGACGAAATCATGACACCCATCTCTGCTCCGTCGTTGCGGGCGTGCGCGAGTGGACAACCCACCACTCGCTCACGCTCGCGGCTACCAATTTCCCACGCTGCGACTAGCCGATCACCTTTCAGGATTGTCCGCACCGCACCGCGCCGTTTCCCTCGTCCACCCGCCCCATGAATTCCCGTTTCGTTTTCCACTCCGCCCGTCTGTTCGCCGCGCTCATGTGCGCCGCGCTCTTCGCCCGCGCCGCGGAAAACTGGCCGCAGTTCCGCGGGCCCACGGGTGACGGTCACTCCGATGCGAAGACCCTGCCCGTGACTTTCAACGAAACGGACCACGTGAAGTGGAAAACGGAGATTCACGGCAAGGCGTGGTCGTCGCCCGTCATCTGGAAGAACCAAATCTGGCTCACCACCGCCAACCTCGCCGGCACCGAACTCTCCGTCGTGTGTGTGGACAAGGAGACCGGCAAAATCCTGCGCGACGACATCCTCTTCCGCATCGCCGAGCCGCAGTTTTGCCACGCGTTCAACTCCTACGCCTCGCCCTCGCCGGTGATCGAGGAGGGCCGCGTCTACGTCACCTTTGGTTCGCCCGGCACGGCGTGCCTCGACACCAAGACGGGCAAGGTGCTGTGGCAGCGCACGGATTTCGTCTGCAACCACTTTCGTGCCGCCGGCTCCTCGCCGATCCTCCACGGCAACCTGCTGCTGATGCATTTTGACGGCAGCGATTTTCAATACGTCGTCGGCCTCGACAAAAAAACCGGCCGCACTGTGTGGAAAACCGATCGCTCGATTGACTTCAAGGACCTCGACGCCGAAGGAAAACCGCAGGCGCAGGGCGATCTGCGCAAGGGATTCTCCACGCCGCAGATTATCGTGCAGGACGGCAAGCCCGTGATGCTGAGCAGCGGCGCCAAGGCCCACTACGTCTACGACCCGCTGACGGGTAAGGAAATCTCGCGGCTCGAGGAGCGCGCGCAGCACAGCGCCAGCAGCCGGCCCGTCGTCGCCCACGGGATGGTTTTTCTTCAGACCGGTTTCGCCAAGGGCCAGCTCCTCGCGGTGAAACTCGGCGGCCAGGGCCTGCTCGACGAGACCCAGGTCGTCGCGTGGCGGGAAAAGAAAAACATCCCCAACAAGCCTTCCATCCTCGCCGTCGGCGATTTGCTTTTTCTGGTCGATGACACCGGCGTCGCGTCCTGTCTCGAAGCCAAGACCGGCGCCGAAGTCTGGCGCGAGCGGATCCCCGGCGGCTATTCGGCGTCGCCGCTTTTCGCCGCCGGCTACATTTACTTTTTCAGCGAAGCGGGCCACGTGACCGTGATCAAACCGGACCGCACTTTCGCCAAGGTTGCGGAAAACAAATTCGAGGTGGGATTCATGTCGTCGCCCGCCGTCTCCGGCAACGCGCTCTTCCTGCGCACGCGCACGCACCTCTATCGCGTGGAGTGAGGGAGATTGTCCGGTAGGGCGTCTGTCTTGCTGACGCCGTCGTGCGTTCACCCCGAACGGCGCGTGCAAGACACGCGCCCTACCGGCTCGGCATTCGCACTCAGTCAGGCGCCCGCCCGCGGACCGAAATCCTCCAGATATTGCTCGACGATCGTCTTGAGCGGCGGCGGTTGGGGCAGGCCCAGCCCGACGGCGCGCGCGCCATCCACGCTCACCGGCCAGTTGCTCACGATGCCCTGAATGCGCGCATCAAACGCATCCGCAATCGCGCCCGCCTTGATGCCCTGTTCGGCGGCGACCTCGCGCACAATCGTCTCCGCGAGTTTCGGGGTGACGCGGTGCGCGGGCAAAACGTAGCCGCGATCGTCGGCGAGTTTGCTTTCCGGCACCTCGTGGAGCGCGATGAACGAGTCGATCACCGTGCGGTAGCTCGTCATCGGGTGACACTGGTCGCGGCGCACCGGGAGCGCGCAGGTCTCGCCATTGAGCGGCTCGCGAAACATCCCGCTCGCCCAGCTCGACGCTGCGGCGTTGGGCTTGCCCGGCCGCACAATCACGGTCGGCAGGCGGGCCGATCGGCCGTCGAAGAATCCCTTGCGCGAATAGTCGTTCACCATCAGCTCGCAGATCGCCTTCGTCATCCCGTAGGTGGTGCGCGGCGTGAGTTTCGTGCGGTCGGTGTTCGGGTCCGCCATCGCCTCGCCACCGTAGCACGCGATGCTGCTGGCGAAGACGACGCGCGGCCGACCCGCCGCGGCCCGCGCGGCCTCGAAGACGTTGCGGCCGCCGTCGAGATTTACACGCAGCGCGTCGTCGAACCGCTCCTCGCACTCGCCGCTCACCATCGACGCCAGATGGAAAATCGACGTCGCCGCCTCGTCGCCCACCGCGGCCAAAACCGTCGCGCGATCGCCGATGTCGCCCTTGATTTGCCGCACGCGCGGGTCGCTGGCCGGACGGTGAAACGCCGCATCGAGCAGCACGATTTCGCGAATCTCCTCCGCCTTGCCCGATGGCCCGGTGAGTTCTCCCCGTTGGAGAAGTTTCTGACAAAGCTGCGAGCCGAGGAAGCCGCCGCCGCCGGTGATGATGACTTTCATGCGAAGTGGTGAGTTGGGGGAAAGAAAAAGCAGCGTTCATTCACGACAAACATTGAAGGGCGTCGCAATGTTTGTCCTCGGGGTGGCTCGCTCCCCACGCGGATGAAGCAATTAGGCGAGACCGTCCGCGCGCTAGCCCGGGTCATCAAAATGATTGTCATCGCGAGGTGCGCGAAGCGCACCGTGGCGATCCAGCTGGATTGCTTCGGCGTCCCGCAGAGCGGGACTTCTCGCAATGACAGAATTTAAGGACACGCGCTAGTCGGTGAGCCCGACGATTTCGAGCAGGGCGAGAAAGGCGCGCTGGGTGCCGCGGTAACTGTCCTTCGAATCGAACTGTTCATCGAGCGCGTGGTTGCCCGTGCCGTCGCCCCCGGAGCGTAGAGTGACCGCGGGAATGCCGAGGCTGATCGGGATGTTGGAATCCGTGCTGCTCGCGTCGAAGCGCGACGGGATGCCGAGCGCCGCATCGGCGCGGCGCACCGCTTGCAGGATCGGCGCATCGTCGGAAACGCGCCCCGTGGGCCGCCGTCCGACCGACTCGATCTTCGCGCTGACCGGGGTGCGGCTGTTGGTGACACGGGCGAGGGGATTCCGCGCGTGCGCCGTCCAAAATTCGTTTTCCTCTTTCACCGCCGAGGCCACGGCAGCGCGAAATGCCGCGTCGATTTTTTCGAGCTCGGTCGCACTCACCGAGCGCATATCAATCTCCATCGTGGCCGTGCGCGCGATCGAGTTCACCGAGGTGCCGCCGCCAATCATGCCGACGTTAAACGTCGTCTTCGGCGTCTCGGGCACTTCAAACCGCGCGATCTTTTCCATCGCGCGCCCCAGCGCGTGGATGGGATTCACCAGTCCGAACTGACCGTAGCTGTGGCCGCCCGCCGCCTCGAAGGTCACGCGATAGCGATTGCTGCCCACGGCGCCGCTCGCCGCGCCGAGCCCGGTGCCGTCGAGGGAAATAAAATGCGTGATCTGGCCCTTGAGCTCCTTCTCGAAGAGGTAACGCACGCCGCGCAAATCACCGAGACCCTCCTCGCCGACCGTGGCGACAAATACCACCGTGCCCTCGGTCGCGAACTTCCCTTCCTTCAACGCGCGAATCACCGCCAGCATCACGGCGAGTCCGCGACAATCATCCGCGATCCCCGGAGCTTTCAGGATTGTGCCCTGACGTTTCACGCGCGTGTCGGTGCCAGCGGGAAACACCGTGTCGAGGTGCGCGGAGAAGACGAGGCGGGTCGTGGTGTTACGGCCCGGGCGTTCGCCGAGCACGTTGCCCTCGGCATCGACGCGCACGTTGCGGAGGCCGAGCTCGATAAATTTATTCCGGAAATATTCCCCGCGCACCTTCTCCTCAAACGGCGGCGCCGGAATCTCGCAAATCCGCGCCTGTTCATCGAGCGTCTCGGGCTCGCTGATTTGGAGGGATTGGAGGGCCGACCGCACAGCCGTGCGGTCAGCCAGCGTCGCCGCTTGAACCGCGGTGGACAGACAGGCGGTGGCAACCCAAGCGAGCCGGACGAAGAACGAATTCGAATGGTGCGACATCCGGCGAGCCTGAAGGAATCGCACTTACCGTCGCAAGCCATAGAGCTCACCAATCTGCACCGGGACCAGATGGGAGCGGCGGGGATGGCCACGCCGGCGCAAATCCACCGGAGCCGGACTATCGGTCGCCACGGGATCAGTCTGCCAATTGAATAGATATTCCGAATTGTCATTCAGTGCCCTAGTCGCTTCATCCACCTGCAGTCATGCCGAACGATTATTCAGACGATCACCTCCGTCTCGTGGCCCGGCTTTACCACCTCGACGGGCTGGGTCAGGGCGAGGTCGCACGCTTCGCGAAAGTCTCGCAGGCCAAGGTCTCGCGGCTGCTGGCCCTCGCGCGCGCGCGCGGCATTGTGCGCGTCACGGTGGCCGACTACGAACCGCGCCGCCGCGAGCTGGAAGGGAAGTTGCGCGCCCGCTTCGGCCTGAAGGAGGCGATCGTGATCAAGTCGGACGCCGGTTCTGAGGCCGCGGACTTGCGGCGCGCGGTTGGTCACTTTGGCGCGGCAGCGGTCGATGCACTCATCTTACCACGCGACACGGTCGCGCTCGCCGGCGGGCGCACGATTCACGCGCTCGTTCATCACCTGCCGCAGGTGAAGACGAAAGCGCTCACCGTCGTGCAGGCCATGGGCAGTGTGGATTCGACCATGAATGCCTTCGATGCCCAGGAAGTCGGCCGCACGATGGCCCAACGCCTCGGCGGTGGGTTTCTCGCGCTGCACACGCCGGCGTTCATTCCGGAGAAGCGCACGCGCGATGCGCTCCTGAAACTCGAGCAAGTGCGCAACGTCCACGAGCACCTCGATCGCGCGCGCGTCGCGCTGGTGGGCCTCGGCACACTCACGAATTCGGTGTTCGTCGAACGTGGCGTGCTAAAGGACACGATGCTGCGCGAGCTTGAAAGCGCCGGCGCCGTCGGCGAGGTGTGCGGCCGGTTCATCGACGCCCGCGGCCACGAGTGCGCCACTGCGTGGAGCGATCGGGTGATCAGCGTGCAGGTCGCCCAGCTCCGCAAAATCCCGCAGGTGATCGGCGTCGTTTCCGGCAGCGACCGCTCGGCCGCGATCATGGCGGCGATCGTCGGCGGGCTGCTCAAGACGCTCATCATCGACGAGGCGGGTGCCAGCGCGCTGCTCGCGGCCGCCGTGGTTTCAGAATCCAAAATCCCCAAGGCGAAAAAACAAAAAAAGATGAGACGCTCCGCTTTCGTTCTCACCGGCCTCTGCCGCGTCGGCCTGAGGACGGTCCTTACGCTCGGACAGACCGCCGCGAAACGGTCTCCAAAGAAGACGCCATGAGCGCTCCTGCGACCGTCACTCCGCCACTCGCGGCCACGAAACTCACCCTGGCGGACGCCCTCGGCTCAGCGCGTGAAACCCGCGCCCTGATCGTCGGCCGGGGAGCGCTGAGCGAGGCCGCGCGAATTTTTCTGGAGCAGTTTCCCGGCAGTCGCGCTGTAATTGTCGCGGACGCGCAGACGTTCGAACTCGCGGGTCGGGCCGTGGCCGAGGCGCTCGCGGCGGCCGGCGTGCGCTGCATCGAGCCGTTCATCTACACCGACCCGAAGCTCTACGCCGAGATGGCCTTTGTGGAGCAACTCGAGGCATCGCTGCGACAGCACGGCGCCATTCCCATCGCGGTCGGCTCCGGCACCATCAACGATCTCGCAAAACTCGCGGCGCACCGCTCCGGCCGGCCGGCCTATATGTGCGTGGCCACGGCGGCATCAATGGATGGCTACACGGCATTTGGCGCGTCGATCACGGATCAGGGCGCGAAGCAGACGTTCAACTGTCCGGCGCCGCGCGCGGTGATCGCCGACCTCGACGTCATCCGCGGCGCGCCGCCGGAAATGACGGCGTCGGGCTACGCGGATTTGCAGGCGAAGATTACGGCGGGGGCGGATTGGATTCTCGCCGACGCGCTGCACGTGGAGCCAATCGAGGCGCGCGCGTGGGATATCGTGCAGGGCGGCCTGCGCGATTCACTCGCCGATCCCGCGGGGGCGCGCGCCGGTCGCGTCGAGGCGATGGGACCGCTCGTGGAAGGGCTGATGCTCGGCGGGTTTGCGATGCAATGGACGAAGTCGAGCCGCCCGGCTTCGGGCGCCGAGCACCAGTTCTCGCACCTGTGGGACATGGAGCACCACACGCATCACGGCGAGGCGCCGTCGCACGGTTTCAAAGTCGGCATCGCCACCCTAGCAGTCGCCGCACTCTACGAGGAACTATTGCGCCGCCCGCTGGAGCGAATCGATATCGAGCGCTGCGTCGCGCAGTGGCCGGAGGCGGGGGAAGCTGAGCGGAGCGCACGCGCGCGTTTTGCCGGGGCGGATTTTGTCGAGACTGCGGCGAAGGAAACGCTCGCGAAACACATTTCACGGTCCGAGTTGCAGGCGCAGCTCGAATTGCTCGCCGCGCAGTGGTCGGCGCTGCGCGAGCGCCTGCACGCGCAACTGGTGCCATACGCGGAACTGAAACGGCGACTGACCCTCGTCGGCGCGCCGACCGAACCGGAGGAGATCGGCCTGACGCGCGAGCGGTTGCGTGCGAGCTTCCGCCTCGCCTACCACATCCGCCGCCGATTCACCGTGCTCGACCTAGCGGTGCGCACCAGCGTCCTCGACGAGTGTCTTGAGGTGCTCTTCGGTCCGGCCGGAATCTGGAAAATCTAGTTTTACCCGCAACTTCTTTCCCCCACCCCATGACCCACTCTCCATCGGTAACCGCGACTGCGCCCGACGCCGTCGCGAGCAGATTCCGCTACTGGCAATACCGCACGCTGATCGCGACGATGTTTGGCTACGCGGCGTTTTATTTCGTCCGCAAGAATCTCAGCTTCGCGATGCCCGCGATGCAGACGGACCTCGGCATCACCAAGGCGGACCTCGGACTCTTTCTGACGTTGCACGGTCTGCTCTACGGCGTCTCACGTTTCGTGAATGGCATGTGGGCGGATCGCGCGAACGCCCGCTACTTCATGGTCACGGGCCTGCTGCTGTCCGTCGGGGCCAACGTGTTTTTCGGGATGAGCTCCGCCGTGTTGTGGTTCGGTGTCGCGTGGATGATCAACGGTTGGGTGCAGGGCATGGGTTTTCCGCCGTGCTGCCGATTGATGACGCACTGGTTTCGGCCCGGCGAACTCGCCACCAAGATGTCGATCTGGAACACGTCGCACTCGATCGGCGCGGCGGTGGCGGGCGTGTTCTGCGGCTACATCGTGGCGTTCGGCTGGCGCTGGTGCTTTTTCGGGCCGGCGATTTTATGCACGGTGGCGGGACTGATTTTGTTCATCCTGCTCCGCGACACGCCGACTTCGGTTGGGCTGCCGGAGATCAAGGTCGAAGGGGCCAAGGACGGTGACCACGAGGACCGCACCTCGGTCGGATACAAGGCATTCGTGAAGCGGCAGGTTTTTCAGAATCCCTACATCTGGTATATCTCCCTCGCGAATTTTTTCGTCTACATCCTGCGCTTCGCGGTGCTCGACTGGGGTCCGACGCTGCTGAAGGAGATGAAACATTTTCCCGTCCACCAAGGGGGATGGATGGTGGGAGCCTTCGAGATTTCGGGAATCGTCGGGATGCTGCTCGCCGGTTGGGCCACGGATAAATTTTTCCAGGGCCGCGGCGCGCGCATGTGCGTGTTCTGCATGATGGGGGCGTGCCTCGCGATGCTGGCGTTCTGGCAGCTCGGTAACACGCCGACGGTCGCGACCGTGTTTCTCGCGCTGGCGGGTTTCTTCATCTACGGCCCGCAGGCGCTCATCGGCATCACCGCGGCCAACCTCGCCACCAAGCGCGCGGCCGCGACCGCCGCCGGCTTTACCGGGCTCTTCGGCTACGCGAGCACGCTGGTATCCGGCGTGGGCCTCGGCTACGTCGTGCAACACTACGGGTGGAACATCGGTTTCGGCACCCTGCTCGCCATCGGCACGATCGGCACCCTCATGTTTATCCTCGCGTGGCCGGCCAAGGCGCACGGCTACGGCGAGGGCAACCCATCCTGATTCCCGCACCACGATGTTCCCCGCCCCCGACGCAACGCAACGGCTTCACTCAATCGCCCACCTCGCGCTCGATCTCGACGGCACGGTCTATCAAGGCGGCACGCTCTTTCCGTTTTCGCGCCCGTTCCTCGATCGGATGCGCACCCTCAGGATCGGTTGCACGTTTCTGACGAACAATCCCTCGAAGAGCGGGGCCGACTACCGGGCCAGCCTCGCGCGCCTCGGCATCGAGTGTGCGCCGGAGCAAATCTATACCTCCGCGCGCGCGACGATCGATTTTATCCGTCGCGGTCGCCCGCACGTGCGCCGGCTCTTCGCGCTCGGCACGCCGAGCATGCTCGCGGAATTTTCCGCCGCCGGCTTCACGCTCACGGCGGACGATCCCGCTGACGCCCCCGACGCGGTGCTCGTCGGCTTCGACCTCACACTTACCTACTCACGACTCTGCCGTGCCGCTTGGTGGATCAAACAAGGCAAGCCCTTCATCGCGACGAATCCCGACTTCGTGTGTCCCACCGATCAACCGACCGTGCTCGTCGACTGCGGCTCGATCTGCGCAGCGTTGGAAAAGGCGGCGGGCCGCGCGCCCGACCTCGTGTTTGGCAAACCCGATCCCACGATGCTCACCGGCATCATGGCCCGCCACCAGCTGCGCGCCGATCAGATCGCGATGGTCGGCGACCGCATCTACACCGATATGCTGATGGCGCAGCGCGCGGGTGCATTCGGCGTCCTCGTCCTCACGGGCGAGGCCACCGCAGCTGACGCCGCCGCGGCCCAACCGCCGCTCGATCTCGTGCTGCCGAGTTTGGCCGAACTCGGCGCGATGCTCGCCAAGTCCCGGCAGTGATGCGATCCGGGGTCAGGCGCCATTTCACTCGCGTCTGGGCACCGCGGCATTTTGGTTTTCGCAGACCGGTTTGAGTTTCGCTCCACCCCGCCGGCCCTCGGTCACGCCGCCCATTTCAGCCATGTTCACCTCACCCCGCCATCTCGCCTCCTTCGTCGCGATTCTCGCACTCGTCTCCGGCCGGTTGTTCGCCGCCACTCCGCCCGGCGACCCGCGACCCAACATTCTGTTCATCTTCGCCGACGACGAGTCCTACAAGACACTCAGTTGTTACGGCGCCGCGCCTTCGTGGGTAAAGACACCCCACATCGATCGCCTCGCATCGCAGGGCGTGCGCTTCGAGCGCAGCTACTTTGGCGCGTGGTGCATGCCGTCGCGCGCGGCGTTTCTCACCGGCCGACTCCAGCACGCCGTCACCAGCATGACCATGGAAGGCACTTACCCCGGCAGCCGCTACGATCCCGCGCAATGTCCGTTCGTGCCGGCGCAATTCCGCCAGCAGGGCTACCAGACCGCCCAGATCGGTAAGTGGCACACCGGCACCGACACGGGCTTCGGCCGCGACTGGGATTATCAGATCGTCTGGAACCGCCCCGGCCATCCCGAAAACGCCGGCAACTACTACACCGACCAGATCCTCACCTTCAATGGCGTCGATCGCCCGACCGCCGGCTACTCCACCGACAACTATACCAACTGGGCCGTCGATTACATCAAGGGCGCTCACCGCGAGGCCGCCAAGCCGTGGTATCTTTGGCTCTGCTACGGCGCGATCCACGGCCCGACGACCCCCGCGGATCGCCATCGGGGCTCGCTCGCCGGCAAGACCGCGCCCATCCCCGCCGACATCGTGGGCCCATGGCCTGACAAGCCCGCCTACCTCGAAAAAACCAAGGCGTGGGCGCGCACGCCGGACGGACGAGTCGTCATGGCCGACAAGACGCGCAAGGCCGGCAACTTTGATTCCCTCGTGCCCGGAAAATCCTACGATGCGTGGGTGCAGCAGGTGAACGAGTGCATGACGGCCGTCGATGAAGGCGTAGGCCGCCTGATGGCCGCGCTCGAGGCCTCGGGCCAGTTGAAAAACACGCTCGTCGTTTTCGCCGCCGACCAGGGCTACGGCCTCGGCGAACACGGCTTCAACCAGAAGGTCGCGCCCTACGACGCCACCGTTTCCTCGCCCTTAATCATCTCGCAGCCGGGCCGTATTCCGCAGGGCAAAGTCAGCCCGCATCCCGTCAATGCCCCCGATCTCGTCGACTACTTTTGCCGCACCGCCGGCGTCACCATCCCGTGGAAAATGCACGGTCGCGACATCCGCCCCCTCCTCGCCGATCCGACGACGACGGCGTGGAATTCGCCGATGCTGATGACGCACACCGCGCGCAACTACGGCACCGAGACGGCCGAGATTCCCACCGACGAGCGTCTCACCAACACCAGCGGCGTGCCGTGGTATGCCCTGCTGCGCGACGGGCGCTACAAATACATCCGCAACCTCGTCGCCGGCGAAACCGAGGAACTCTACGACCTCGCCGCCGACCCCGAGGAACTCACCAACCTCGCGCCCCGCCCCGCCGAAGCGACCCGCCTCCGCGCGCTCCGCGCCAAGACCATCGCCGAACTCCGCCGCACCGACGCGCCGTTCGTCGATCGCATGCCGCCCACCAAGGCTGAACTCGCCCGTCGCCCGTAGCCCCCTCCGCGCTCACCCGCAACCGCCTGCGGAAACTGCGGCCGA
>JANOAF010000225.1:0-11355 GCA_031411015.1 Opitutaceae bacterium
TCTTCCATCCGGAATTCGCCGGCGGAGCCGACAATCTCGGTGCGGCGGGGCGAGGTGTATTTCGCCTTCATCTCGGCGAGTTCCTTTTTGATCAGGTCGAGCAGCTTCTGTTCGGACGCGAGGATGGAGCGCAGTTCCTCGATGATTTTCATCAACTCGAGATACTCCGCCTCAATCTTGCCGCGTTCGAGACCAGTGAGCTGGTAGAGTCGCAGTTCGAGGATCGCGTCGGTCTGGCGCTCGGAGAGCGGATACTTCGCCATCAACTTGACCTTGGCTTCCTCGCGATTCGACGAGGCGCGGATGATTTTGACGAAGTCGTCGAGGTTATCGAGGGCGATGATGTAGCCCTCAAGGATGTGCGCGCGATCCTCGGCCTCACGGAGGCGGAACTTGGTGCGGCGCGTGACGACATCGCGGCGGTGCTCGATGTAGCACTCGATGAGTTCCTTGATGTTCATCTGCTTCGGCCGCTTCTTGTCGAGGGCGAGCAGCGTGACACCGAAGGAGGATTCGAGCGCGGTCTTTTGGAAAAGCTGGTTGATAACAACCTTCGCCTGCTCGCCGCGCTTAAGTTCGACGACGATGCGCGTGTTTTCGTCGGACTCGTCGCGCAGATCGCGGATGCCGTCGATTTCCTTTTCGCCGACGAGTTCGGCGATGCGGAGCACGAGGGTGTTGCGGTTCACGTTATACGGAATCTCCGTGATAACGATCTGCTCCATGCCGCCCTTGAGTTCCTCGGTGTGGGCCTTCCCGCGCGTGCGCACGATGCCCTTGCCGGTTTTTAGATAACTGAGGATGCCTTCGCGGCCCGAGATGATGCCACCGGTGGGGTAGTCGGGTCCCTTCACGATTTCGCAGAGGTCATCGACCGAGATCCGCGGGTTGTCGATGATGGCGCAGGTGGCGTCGATGATCTCGTCGAGATTGTGCGGCGGGATATTCGTCGTCATGCCGACGGCGATGCCGGTCGAGCCGTTCATCAGCAGATTCGGCAAAGCGGAGGGGAGGACGGTCGGCTCCGTCGTCGACTCTTTGTAGTTGGGGACAAAGTCGACGGTGTCTTCCTCGATGTCCTTCAGGAGATCCTCGGCAATGTCCTTAAGCCGGGCCTCGGTGTAACGGTAGGCCGCCGGCGGATCGCCGTCCACCGAGCCGAAGTTGCCCTGCGGATCGATCAGGGGGTAACGCATGACCCACGGCTGCGCCATGCGGACGAGCGTGTCGTAAACGGACGAGTCGCCGTGCGGGTGATAATTTTTCAGCACCTCGCCGACGACGCCCGCGCACTTGTCGAAGGACCGGTTGTGCAGCAGTCCCTCGCGCAACATCGCGTAGAGCACGCGGCGTTGCACGGGCTTCAGGCCATCGCGCGCGTCAGGCAGCGCGCGCGAGATGATGACCGACATCGAGTATTCGATGTAGGCCGACTGCATGATGTCGGTGATGTTGGCCGAGGAGAGTTTTTCGTTGGCGGTATACACGGGCGAAGGGAAAACGAGAGCGAAAGGGATTAAACGCTAAGGCGCGAAGACGCTAAGGTCGGATGAGAAGACAGAGAACGAGGATCAGACCTGAAGCTCAGATTGAGAATACGGTGGATGCCGTCTTTGATCAGCGGGACGTTGAAGTTGATCAGAAGCCCGAGTGGCAGTTCGAGGAGTTTCAGGTAGGTGACCACCTGTGCTTGATGGATGGGCGCGATCACTTCGACGGCCTTGAGTTCAACGAGAAGCCGGTGGCCGACAATCAGGTCGAGGCGGTAGGCGGTTTCGATGGCGCGTCCGCGATAAACGAGGGGGAGGGTTTTCTCGCGCTCGACAGAAATACCGGCAAGCGAGAGCTCAATGGCGAGGCATTCTTGGTATGCGCTTTCCAGCAAGCCGGGCCCGAGTGCGCGATGAACGGCCAGCGCCGCGTGGACCGTTTCGGTGGCAAGAGCCTCAACGTCGCTCGGAACGATTACTTGGTTCATACCTTCGCGTCTTTGCGACTTTGCGTTTCCTGAGATCGGCTGGCGCACGCTCAGACGTCCAGGAATTGCACGTTGAGCGCGTTGTCCTCGATGAATTGGCGGCGGGGGGGGACTTCTTCACCCATCAGGAGAGTGAAGAGGGCGTCGGCTTTGGCGGCGTCCTCGATCGAGACCTTGAGCAGGCGGCGCTTGTCCGGGTCCATCGTGGTTTCGAAGAGCTGCTTCGGGTTCATTTCGCCGAGGCCCTTGTAGCGCTGGATGCTGAGGCCCTTGCGGCCGTTGGCGCGGATCGCCGTGACGATCTCAAGCGGGCTGCGGAGCTCGATCTTGTTTTCGGATTTCTGGCCGGGGTTTTCGGTGATGCCGAAGAGCGGAGTTTCGGTCGCGCTGAAGCGCGTGGTGTCCAGTCCGGTCGCGGCGATTGCCTTGAGGAGCTTGGCCATCTCGGTGCTTTCGTAGATTTCGTGGATGGTGACGCGACGCGCAGGAGCGGCGGGTTTCTTGTCGCCGCTAAACGGCACGGCGGAAGCGGCACCGTTTTCGGCTTGCTCGGTTAAGTCGGCGTTGAGCCCGTGCTCTTGGAGAAACTTCGCGCGGACGTGCTCGTCGAACAGGAAGCTGTGGCTCTCCTTGTTGCCAGCGCGGATGCGCGCGACGTAGCGCGGCAGCGCGTGTGTGGCGGGATCGTGGGCGTCGAGGTATTCGGCGAGGGGCGCGCCGTAGCGCGTGACGCCGGCACCGAGTTTTTCAAGGGCGGCAAAGTTTTCGACGATCTTGTCGATCTGCGCGGGGGCGAAGATGTGCGCGTCCGTGACGCGCGTGAGCACGATGTCCTCGGAACCGAGCTCGAGGAGGATGCGGTTCAGCTGCTCGTCGTTGTCGACGTATTGCTCGCGTTTCTTGCGCTTGATTTTGTAGAGCGGCGGCTGGGCGATGTAGATGTAGCCGCGCTCGATCAGCCCCTTCATCTGGCGGTAGAGAAACGTGAGTAGGAGCGTGCGGATGTGGGAGCCGTCCACGTCGGCATCCGTCATGATGATGATTTTGTGGTAGCGGGCCTTCGCGGCGTTGAAGCCGCCGACCGCCTCGTCGCCCTCGCCGATGCCGGTGCCGCAGGCGGTGATGAGCGTGCGGATTTCCTCGTTGGCCAAAACTTTATCGAGGCGGGCTTTCTCGGTGTTGATGAGTTTGCCGCGCAGCGGAAGAATCGCTTGGAAACGGCGGTCGCGACCCTGCTTGGCCGAGCCGCCGGCGGAGTCGCCCTCGACGATGTAGAGCTCCGTGAGCGCGGGATCGCGCTCGGAGCAATCGGCGAGTTTGCCGGGCAGGCCGCCGCTGGAGAGCGCGCCCTTGCGGACGGTTTCGCGCGCCTTGCGCGCGGCCTCGCGGGCGCGGGCGGCGTTGAGCGATTTGTCCACGATGCGCTTGGCCACCGAGAGATTGGTTTCGAAATACATCATCAGCCCCTCGTAGCAAACGGAGCCGACGATGCTCTCCACCTCGGGCGAGAGGAGCTTCACCTTGGTCTGCGACTCAAACTTCGGATCGCTGTGTTTGATCGAGATGACGGCGGCGAGGCCTTCGCGCACGTCGTCGCCCGTGATCTGAGGGTCCTTGTCCTTCAGCAGATTGTTGGCCTTGGAAAACTGATTGATGGCGCGGGTGAGCGCGCTGCGGAAACCGGAGAGGTGCGTGCCCCCGTCGGGATTGTGAATCGTGTTGGTGTAGCAGAGAACCTGGTCGTTGTAGGTGTCGTTGTATTGGAGCACGACCTCGACGTGGATCTCGGCCTCCTTGTCGTCGGTCTGGACCTTGGTCTCCTTGGAAATGCTGACGGGCTTCGGATGCAGCGGGGTCTTGCCCTGATTGAGCTGCTTCACGAATTCCTCGACGCCATCCTTGTAGAAAAACGTTTCTGGCTTCGGCTGGGCGGGCCGCTCGTCGGTGAAAACGATCGTCAGCCCGGAATTGAGGAACGCGAGTTCGCGCAGGCGCTGAGCGATGCGGCCGCCCTGAAACACCGTCGTCTCCTTAAAAATTTCCGCGTCGGGCTTAAACGTGATGAGGGTGCCGGTGCCGCGCGCTTTGCCGATGACTTCGAGTTTCTTCACGGTCTTGCCGCGCTCGAATTTCATGTGGTGCACCTGCTGGTTGCGCGAGACCTCGACCTCGAACCATTCGGAGACCGCGTTGACGCACTTCGCGCCGACACCGTGCGTGCCGCCGGAGAATTTGTAGCCGCCCTGACCGTATTTACCGCCGGAGTGCAGCGTGGTGAGCACCATCTCGACGCCGGGAATTTTATATTGCGGATGGATGTCGACCGGAATGCCGCGGCCATCGTCGCGAATACTGATCGAGCCATCGACGTGGATGCTGACCTCGATTTTTTTGCAGTGGCCGGCGAGATGTTCGTCGACGGAGTTATCGAGCACCTCGGAAACGCAGTGGTGCAGCGCGCGCTCATCGGTGCCGCCAATATACATGCCCGGCTTCTTGCGCACGGCCTCAAGGCCCTCGAGTTTGCCGAGCTGCGACGAGTCGTAGGAGCCGGAGATCGGCTGGTTTTTCTGGGGTTCCGGAGTGGCGGGAGTTTCGGACATGAGGGAGGGTGCGAGAGGGATGAGCGGGCCGAAAATGAAAGGAAAAACCTCTCGGGAAACCGTCGGAGTGGCGAGGGTTTTTTTGAGAAAAAACCAACCCGCGAAGGCGGTTCCTGTCGCGATTAAAGGCTTGCGGTCTCCGGGGGTGGTGAGAACGGCGGGGGAGCGCCCGGTCGCGAGGAATCGGCGAGCTTTCGTTTGACGGTCGCGGGCCCGGCGGCACAGTGGCGGCCCATGCCCAACCCCGTGATTGAAACCCTCCTCATCCTGCAGGATCGCGATACGAAGCGGCTCGGGCTGGAGGCGCAGTTGAAGCAGGTGCCGGGCGACGTGGCCCGCGTGGAAGCCAAGATCGCCGCGGAAAAATCTGCGATCGATGCGGCGAAGCAGGAGTTGATGGGGCTCGAGGTGAAGAAGAAGAACCTTGAGACCGAGATTGGATCGGCGGAGGCGAAGCTGGCGAAATACAAGACCCAGCAGTCGCTCGTGAAGAAAAACGACGAATATCAGGCGCTCGGCCACGAAATCGAAACCACCGACAAGGCGATCAGCGAATTTGAGGGGCAGGAGTTGGAGATTATGTATGCGATCGACGAGGCGAAGAAGAAATTCGCCGCCGCCGAAGCCGAATTGAAGGGCAACATATCCGGCCACGAGGCGCGCATTAAGATGCTGCGCGAACGCGAGACGAGTCTCGCCGCCGAGTTGAAGGGCGCGCAGGCCGATGTCGCTACCGCGCGCACGCCCGTCGATGCCATCAAGCTCCGCCTCTATGATCGGATCGCGGTGCGCAACATGCCGGTCGTGGTCGCGCTGCACGGTGACAAGTGCGGTGGATGTCACCTGAAAGTTTCCGGCGAGGCGATCTCCGGGGCGCGAGGCAAAGGCCTCGATCCTCTCGTGCAGTTGCCGACGTGCGATCAGTGCGGGCGGATCGTTTACTGGGAAAGCTGAGGGTGCCCACGCCCGCCTTGCTTTCGGGCGAGTGCGTTTTAGGGTCGCCGCCTTAGCTTCGGGGCCTGGTCGTCGCTCCGAGTTCTTTGATCCCAAGGCGCGGGCTAAACCCGCGTCCGTTTTAGAAAGTTCGGAGAGGAAAGTCCGGACACCATAGGGCAGGGCGCTGGGCCAGCTTTACCGCGAGCCCAGGCGGTGCGTTTCAAGGCGCATTGACGGAAAGTGTCACAGAAAACAGGTAGCCCGGTTCGACTCGCCGCAAGGCGGGTCGCTCAGGGTCATAGTGAAAAGGTGGGGTAAGAGCCCACCGCGCCGACGGCGACGTCGGCGGCATGACAAACCCCGCCCGGTGCAAGGCAAAATAGGTGACTGGGCGGCTCGTCCTATAGTCACGGGTATGCCGCAGCTTGGGTTGGGCGCGCAAGCGCACGGCTCGGGCCAGGCCCGCAAGGGCGTTGAGAGAAATGACGACCGAAGCGCCGCAAGGCGCAGAACAGAATCCGGCTTACCGGCCTCGAAGCTAAGAATTTTTCATCCCCCCCATCCCCATGCACTCGCTGATTCGCACTCCCTTGTTTTGTCTCATTGCCCTGGTGGCGTCCCTCGCCGGTGCCTTCGCGCAGCCCGCGCCAAAGGGCGGGCCGGCCGGGAGCACGGCCCAGCGTTCGCGCGAAGCGGAAGAGCGCGGACTCGCCGAACCGTTTCGCGGCCTCACCACCAGCGGAAAAATCGAGCCGGGATTGTTTCCCGTGCGCGCGAGCGGAGTCACGACCGAGCCCGTGCGCACGGCGGCCGCGGCTTTTCTCGCGGCCCTGACGGCGGAGCAGCGCGCAAAAACGCTTTTCCCCGTGGGCGACGACGAATGGCGCAAATGGATGAACCAGCACTTCTACGTGCGGCAGGGCGTGAGTTTTCAGGAGATGAGCGAGGCGCAGCGCACGGCGGCCTTTGCGCTGTTGCGCGTGTCGCTCAGCGCGAAGGGCCTGCAGCTCTCGCGCGACATCATGAAGCTGAACCACACCCTCGGCGAATTGAACAACAACGATTTTGTCCAATACGGCGAGTGGCTCTACCACATCACGGTGATGGGCGAGCCGTCGGCCGACAAACCGTGGGGCTGGCAGATCGATGGGCATCACCTGATCATCAATTATTTCGTGTTGCGCGATCAGGTGGTGATGTCGCCCGTGTTCGTGGGATCGGAGCCGGTCATCGCGCCGTCCGGGAAATTCAAGGGCCTCGCGATCCTGCAGGACGAGCAAGGGCGCGCGTTGGCCCTGCGGCGCTCGCTCACCGAGGCGCAGGCGAAGCGCGCGGTGCTCGATGTGTCGAAGACGGGTAACAACAATCTCACCGAAGCTTGGAAGGACAACGTTGTGCTCGACTACGCCGGCTTGCCCGTGAGCGAACTCAGCTCCGCGCAGCAGAAAGATCTGCTCGCGCTCGCGGGACTCTTCATCGGCAACATGGACGATGGTCATGCCAAGGTGAAAATGGAAGAAGTGCGCGCCCAGCTGGGCCGCACGCACTTTGCGTGGATTGGCGGCAGCGCCGACGACTCGGTTTTCTATTTTCGCATCCATAGCCCTGTCGTGCTGATCGAGTTTGATCACCAGCGTCCGGCGAATCTCCGCCACCTCGCAAAGGATCCGCAGCTGCCGAATCGCGAGCACGTGCACGTCGTGGTGCGCACGCCCAACGGCAATGACTACGGCAAGGATTTGCTCCGGCAGCACTACGAGCAAACCCGGCACTGAGCCTCGCTCAGCCGGACTCGGGCAGTCGGAATTGACCACAAAACACACCAAAGACACGAAAGGGAGGAGTTGCAGAGCCAGGAAACCTCCAAGCTATGCTTGCATGGCAGTGGGCGCATCTCAGTTGCTGGCCCACCACATTAGAGGAAACACGGCCGTGACGTAGCCCGGGGCGCCTGCCTGTGTGGGGTCGAAAAACGCGGTCAGGCTGACCGCGCTACGCTAACTCCCGTCACGGGAAAATTGACGCCGTCCGTCAACGCCCCTCAGGTTCGCGTCGCTGCTTTCCCCAATGATCTCGTTCCGTCACCTGCCGCTCTGCGTCGCTCTCATTTCAATTGCCGCGCACGCCGCCGCGGCCCCGGCCCCCCTGCCCGCCTATGCCGTGAAGTCGCCTCCACCCGTCCAAATGCTCGTGCCCGGCTTCACTGTGCGCGAGCTGCCGGTGCAGCTCCGCAACCTCAACAATCTCGTTTACGCACCCGACGGCCGGCTCTTTGCGCTTGGCTACGATGGCAACGTTTACCAACTCGCCGACACCGATGGCGACGGCTTGGAGGATCGCGCGACGTTGTTTTTCGACAACACGAGCGGCGTGATCCCACCGAGCATCGGCATGGCGTGGGGCCCTGGCGGACTCTACCTCGCGAGCCGTGGCCGCGTGATTCACCTGAAGGACAAGGGCGACGGCACGGCGGAATTACAGACCGTCACCGGCGGCTGGTTGCCGCCCACCGCCGCAGCCGGCTCCAACCTCGACGCCATCGGCCTCGCCGTCGATCCCGCGGGTAATATTTATTTCGGTCTCGGCGTCGACGCTTGGAACGGCGCGTATCGCGTCAACAAGACGACCGGTCTCTCGGATTACAACCCGTTCAGCGAGCGCGGCACGATCATCAAGCTCTCCCCTGACTGGAAGCGCCGCGACATCATCTCGACCGGCCTACGCTTCCCCGTGTCGCTCGCGTTCAACGCCGCCGGCGATCTTTTTTGCAGCGATCAAGAAGGCGCGACGTGGCTGCCCAACGGCAATCCCTTCGACGAGTTGCTCCACATCGTGAAGGGCCGGCACTATGGCTTCCCCCCCCGCCACCCGGAATACAACCCCGGCGTGATCGATGAGCCGAGCGTCTTCGACTACGGCCCGCAGCACCAGTCCACCTGCGGCGTGCATTTCAACGAGCCCGTCGCCGGTGGAAACAAAATCTTCGGACCCGACTGGTGGCGCGGCGATGCTTTCATGGCCGGCGAGTCGCGCGGCAAAATCTGGCGCACCAAGCTCGTAAAAACCTCCGCCGGTTACGTCGCGAAAAACGATCTCATCGCGGGCCTCGCCTTCCTCACCATCGACGCCGTGCCGACGCCCCAGGGCGACCTTCTCATCGCCTGCCACACGGGAGCGCCTGATTGGGGCACGGGGCCGCGCGGTGAGGGGAAAATTTTCAAGCTCTCCTACTCCGACGCGACCGCGCCGCAACCCGTGCTCGCCTACGCCGCGAGCCCGACCGAGACGCGCGTGATTTTTGACCGCCCGCTCGAGCCGTCGCAGTGGCGGACACTGGCACGCACCAGCGAAATCACGATGGGCACGCACGTCGCCGCCGGTGATCGCTTCGAGTCCTTTGTGCCCGGTTACCAAGTCGTGAAGGATCAATCCGTCGTGCGCCGCTTCGATGTGCCGGTGCTTTCGGCCGTGCTCGCGCCGGATCTGCGCTCACTCACCCTGCGCACCGCCGCGCGCACCGAGGCGACAAACTACGCCATCAAGCTACCCGAAGGCACGCAGCCGCAGCGCGCCATCGACGCCGGACGCAAAGAGCTTCCCCAACATGCCGCCCTCGACGTGCTCACCGATCTCACCGGCGTCGTGGCCGAGTGGCGCGATGCCGCCGGTGGGGTAAAATGGACCGGCTGGTTGCCGCACCTCGACTTGAAGGTCGCGCGCGAACTCGCCGCCGCGAGCGAGGAGCACACGCGTCTCTTCGCGCTCCTCAAAACTCCCGGCACGCTCCTGCTTCGCACCCAACTCGACCTCCACCTGATGCTGCGCACCGCGATCCAGCCGGGCGCGAAACTGGATTTCGAATATCCCGCCGAGACCGTGACTGTGGGGCTGAAATCTGGCGCGCGCTTGGAACTCAAAGCTCCCTCCGCCGCCAAACTCGACCGCCGCGGCGACGGCGAGATTCGCGTGACGACGGAATCGAAGGCAAACGCCTGGCTGCCCATTGAGCTTTCGCTCGCAACCGGGGGCGACGCCGACGCGCGCCTCGATGTCGCGTGGCACACGGCGGAGGACATTCGCCCGCGCGCCCTGATGCTGCGGCGCGTGCTGCTGCCTTGGGCGACGTCCCGCACCAACGAACCTGCCGCGACCACCGAACGTAAAATCCCTGAGATCGCCGGCGGCGATTGGGAACGCGGCCGCCAAGTCTTCGCCAGCCCGCAGGCCGCGTGTTCCGTCTGCCACCAAGTCCGCGGCTCCGGCGGCATCATCGGGCCGGACCTTTCCAATCTCGTCCATCGCGACTACGCCTCGGTGTTGAAGGACATTCTGGAGCCCAGCGCCGCGATCAACCCCGATCGCATCGCCTACGTCGTCGACCTGAAATCCAGCACCACGGTCACCGGGATGATCCTCGACGACACCCCCCAAGCCATCGTGCTCGGCGACGCTGCGGGCGGAAAGCAAACCATCGCGCGCCGCGATATCGCCGGCCTCAAAGCCTCGGCCGTCTCGCTCATGCCCGAAGGCCTCTGGCAAAACCTCACCGCTCCCCAGCAACGCGATTTGATGACGTTTCTGCTGACGGATAAACCGTGATGGTTACAAGGCCAGTATCACCGCTGACCGGAAATAGTGCCAGCGGCGAGGATTGAACTCCGACTACGAGGGGAAGTAGGGCGAGGTCTGTGACCCGCCCTCGGTGCGAAAACTCAGCGTGCAAAAGGGCGGGTCACAGACCCCGCCCTACCTCTGGCCGCATCGTTGGAAGAGTGTTTTCCCGGCGATGGTGCTCCAACCGGGCCGCGAGATCGTCGGTGTTTCCGAGGTAGAAACGAGCCGTCGTTCCTCGCAACATGTAGACGACCGACGGCATTTGAAATGGTGCCAGAGGCCGGGATTGAACCGGCGACCAAAGGCTTATGAGTCCTCTGCTCTACCACTGAGCTACTCTGGCGAAAACCGGGCGAACGTGGCGGCTCTCCGCCGAAAATCCAACCAATTTTTTCACCGCTTCACCGGCTCCCTCACTTCTTTCTTCGTGGCCGGGCTGCCCGGCGGTGAATCCAGCAGCAGGCGTGACTGCACTTCGAGCGAGCCTTTGTAGAACGGTGGAAACAAAATCAGGAGCGCGCGCTCGCTCGGCTTGAGCGCCGCAGTTGCGCTGTAGGCCTGATAGGCGCGGCCCTTGAACTGCGTTTGCAGCGCGATCTTGGCGGAGGCGCCGACCTTGAGCGTGGGATTGAGACCGGGTTGAAGCATCACCGTCTCCTTGTTCACGGTGCCGGTAAGGGCGAGGCCGCTGAAATTGATGATGGCCAGACCACCGGAACCGTGGCGCGCCGCGCCGTCATCGAGCACGGAGATTTGGTAACGGAGCTTGCCCGCGGCCACGTCGGTCGCGGTGACCGGGGAAAACAGCAGGAGCGCGTCGTTCACCCCGATGGGAATCGTCGCTTCAGCGACCACCGCACCCGACTCGGCGTCGACGAAACGCAACGGCATCAGCCCGCGGTAATCGTAGCGCGGGGAGCGTGCGGTCGGATAAAAGACGAGCTTCACGGCCGGTGCGTTGGCGCGCGGCGCATAGGTAAGGCCCGAGATGGGTTGTGCGGAAAAGACGGTGAAGCGAACGGCTTGGAGGTTGGGCTGCGCCTGTGCGAACGCGGTGAAACCGATCAGACAACCGAGGGTGAAAAAGAAATGCAGCCGACCGATCACGCTGCATCAGGGTCTCAGTTGCGCCGTAGGAGACGGTTTCTCCGGTCTTGGCGTAGCGCAGCTGGATGATGCGGGTTTCGGCTGTGACAACCGGTTTCATCGGATTGGCCATGCCGT
>JANOAF010000226.1:0-3397 GCA_031411015.1 Opitutaceae bacterium
CGCCGCTCGTGAAACCGCCCGCGCGATCGGTAAACAAATACCCCGTCGCACCGTGCGCCGCCGCCAGCGCCGATCCGCGCTCGGCCCCGCCGCCGCTCGTCGCGAGTGCGAGGGCGTTGGCTGTCACGCTGTCGGCTGCCACCACCGTCGCGCTCCCGACCACTGCGAGCGGCCGGTGTGTCCGTGGATTGATGAGGTGAGAATAGCGCTCGCTGCCGACCGTGTGGAAACGCGCGTAGCCGCCGCTCGTCGCGACCGCGGCTTCACGCAGAGTGAGCTGCGCCAGTGGCGGCGCGTTGTCCGCCGGGTTGGCTGGATCGGCGACGCCGATGCGCCACACGGTCTCGCCCCACGCCCGGATGTCGCCGCCAAGATCGAGCAGTCCGCCCGGCGCAATCCGCCGCGCGATCGCGACCGCGCGCTCGATGATAAAACCCTTGCAGAGCGCATCGACATTCCAGGCGCGTGAGCGCGTCGCGGCGGATGTCAGCTCGACTTCCGAAGGAGGTCGGCCGGTGTGCGTTGCTTCACGCCACGCGGCGATGACGCCACCGAGATTGATGTCGATCAGGCCGCCCGTGCGCCCGGCCCAAGTTTCGTAGAGCGCGAGCAGCTCCGCCAACTCCACCGATTCCACGCGCGCGCCGGCCATCACGCGCCGAATCTCGCTCGCCGGATCGTAGGTGCTAAGCAAGCGACGCAGCCGCTCAATTTCCGCGAGCACGCGCGCTGCACACTCCACGGCGTCAGTCGCGCGCGCGGACTCGATCACGAGATCGAGCGAAGTGCCGAGCACTCCTTCCCAGCCGCCGATGAAGCGCTGGGGCTGCGCGACGCGCCGGATTGCCTCCGAGACATCGGGTCGCGCTGTCGTCAGCTGTTCCGCAGGCGCGAGGGTTATCAGTCCCGCCGCCGCGCTCGTGAACCATCGGGTTGATCGTGGCAGCGGGAGACTTCGTTTCATCCAGGGTTCGCGCGGTTGACGTGCCATCACCCCGAAAGTTCCTGCGCGCCGAACGCGCTAGGCGGACTCCGCGCGCTTCAGCTTGAAGAACGCCTGCAGCAACTCGCGGCACTCGTTCTCCAACACACCGCCCGCGGTGAGTTCGAGGTGATGGTTGACGCGCGGGAGATCGTTGAGGTTCGTCGCGCCGCCGAGGCAGCCCATCTTCGGATCGGGCACCGCGAAGCAGACGCGTTTCACGCGCGACATCAGCATCGCGCCCGAGCACATCGGGCACGGCTCCTTGGTCACGTAAACCGTCGCGCCTTCGAGCCGCCAGTCACCGATCGCCGAGGCGGCCTGCGTGAGCGCGAGCATCTCGGCGTGGGCCGTTGGGTCCTTCGCCCCCTCGACCGTGTTGTGCGCCGACGCCACGATCTCGCCGCCGACTTCGATCACCGCGCCAATCGGCACCTCGTCCATCCGCCACGCGTCGATGGCCTGATTGAACGCGAGGCTCATGAAAAACACGTCGTCGCGCACGAGCTGCGACGGAAACCGTTTTTCAAACGGGCAGGCGGGCGGTGGAGTGGAAAGTTCGGACATGGCGCGACCCAGAGAGGGAAACCTTGACTAAGGCCGCCGCTTTCTGCCTTACAAGGTGCTTTTGACGACCGACACCATGACCCATCGCCGAGCGAACCAACACCGCGTTAACCATGTCCGCTGATAACAACGCGATTGAAGTTGAGGGCAAGGTGGTGTCGGTGCTCCCCGGCACGATGTTCAAGGTGCAGCTGTCGAACGGCCACGTGGTCCTCGCGCACATCTCGGGCAAGCTGCGGAAGAACTTCATCAAAATCGCCGCGGGCGACATGGTGAAAATGGAAATGAGCCCCTACGATTTGGAGAAGGCGCGCATCACTTTCCGCATGAAGGAGACGAACTCCAACTACGTGCCCGCGCCGCGCCGCCGCCAGTATTGAGCGAGTCCTTCGCGATTAATTGAGATCGACGCCGCCTGTCCGCGGCGTCTTTTTTTTGCCATGCGGGTCGATCACAGCCGGGCTCCGGCGGCCTTTGTCGGGGAGATCGAGGCGTTTCTGGCGTTCAACAGTCTCGAGCGCGGTCTCTCGGCCAACACGATTGCGGCCTACCGGCGCGACTTGGATCAGGCGGCAGTGTTTCTCGCGCGGCGCGGCGCGATGGGCTGGGCAAAGGTCGACGCCGCGCAGGCCGCCGCGTGGGTGCAATCGCTGTCGGCCGACGGCGTCGCCGTCGCGAGCCTCGCCCGCAAACTCTCGGCGCTACGGATGCTCGCACGATTCCTCGTGCGCGAAAATCTGCGCGACGACGACTTCACGGCCCTGCTGGGCAATCCGAAGCCCGCTCGCCGGATGCCGCACACATTGAGTGAATCCGAGATCGCGCGTCTGGTCGCGGCGCCTACCGGCGGCGATCCGCGGGCGTTGCGCGATCGGGCGTTGTTGGAGCTTTTCTATTCGAGCGGCCTGCGTGTTTCGGAGCTCGCCGCGCTCGCGCTCCAGCAAATAGATCTCACGCAGGGTTTCATTCGGGTCTTCGGCAAGGGCGCGAAAGAGCGCGTTGTTCCGGTGGGGGGCAAGGCCTGTGAGGCGGTCGCGACCTACGTGACGGCCGGCCGGCCGGCGCTCGTGCAGCCACACACCGGCAGCCAGCTTTTCCTGAATCACCGCGGGCGCGGCCTCTCGCGGGTCGCGCTCTGGATGATCGTGAAGGCCCACGCGAAGCGCGCCGGGATCACGAAGAACGTGAAACCGCACGCACTGCGCCATTCGTTCGCCACGCACCTCCTCACCGGCGGCGCGGATCTGCGCGCGATTCAGGAGATGCTCGGCCACGCGAGCATCTCGACGACGCAACTCTACACCGCCGTGGAGCAAACGCGGCTCGTCGACCACCACGGGAAATTCCATCCGCGAAATCGCGCGAAGTGACGCGCGTGTTCTCGGCGTCGCTTAGGTCGTGATCGCGTAGCCGTGCCACAACACCCAGAGCGCGCTGCCGCTCGCGGTGCCGAGGGTGAGGGAGAGCAGTCGCCACCAGCCGCGAAGGGCGACGAGCGAAAGCAGGCTCCAGCCGAACAAGCCCAGCATGAGAACACCCGCCACCGCGCGCGCCCATTCCTGCTGCGCGTGCAGCCCGCGGGCGGTGAAAAAGAGCGCCGTGGCCAGGCTTAGACCCATGACGGACAGCACAACCAGCGCCCCTAAAATCAATTTTCCCAGAAACCCGAACACGCCGGCCATCGCACCGATCACGCGCGTCATGCCGTCCAAGATGATGAGAATCGCGTCGGGATTCGCCACGGTGCCGGGGTGTGCGACGGAATCAGCCCGGGCCAAGCGCACCCTCTGCCAGAGGCTCAAAACCAATGTGACCCCGGCGACGAAACCCAAAATTCCGGCGGCGACA
>JANOAF010000227.1:0-2420 GCA_031411015.1 Opitutaceae bacterium
CCATGATCTTGAGATCGGCGACGATCGGCGTGGTGGGAAAACGCTCACGCAGCGCGCGCACCCCATGCACGCCTTCCGCGAGGATGAACGGCGTGCCCGCCTCAAGCCAGTCCACGCCCGCCCGCAACGCCATCTCCGCCGTGGCCAGCGCCTCAGCGCGATCAATGAGGTCGAGGGAAATCTGGACAACGGGGCGCATGGGATAAGTCGGTTAAGATTGCGCGGCGGTGCGGCCGCTCGTCAACGCACCTGCAAGGTGTCGCCTTCGAACGTCAGGTTGAGTCCGGGCACGACGACAGCTTTGCGCACGCCTTGTTTTTTCACGGTGCCAGCCCGCCAAGCGTCGTAGCCCGTCGTTTTCGCGACCGCGAGCGCAGCGTCCGCCTTATCCGGTGACACGAAAGCCGCAAAACCGATACCCATGTTGAAAGTCGCGTAAGCCTCGCGCAGTTCGATCGGGCCGGCCTCCATCATGAATTGAAACAACGCGGGTGCCGGACGCGGGGCGTCGATCTCGTAAATGAAAGGCTCCTCCAGCCGCATGAGTTTTCGCCAGCCGTGACCCGTCACGTGCGCGACGTAGTTGAGCTTCAAGCCCCGACGCTGGCACTCGCGCACAAACGCCACGTAGATAACCGAGGGCGCGAGCAAGGCCTCGCCAAACATCCGCGTATCGCCGTGGCCGATGGGCGTGCGGTAACCGAGCGGCAACTGCGCCGCGAGCCGCCGGCAAAGCGAGAGCCCGTTGGTTTGCACGCCCGAACTCGCAAAGAAAAGGATCGCGTCACCTTCGTGCACGTCGCCGGTAATGCGCAGACTCTTCGGCGCGATTTTCCCGATCGCCGATCCCGCCAGCACGATCGCCTCGGGCTCGACGATACCGCCGAGCGTTGGCGTCTCTCCTCCACCCCAGACCGCGCCAGCCGTGCGACACGCCTCGGCAAAGCCGGCGACGAGCGCGTTGGTGCGCGTCGTGTCCGCAAACCACCCCGAGTCACCCACCGCCGCATGCATCGCCACCGAGATCGGCAGCGCGCCGCAGGTGATGAGATCGTTCACGATCGTCGCCACCGTATCGATTGCGATCTCGCGGTAGAAACATTTGCCGGTCGCGGCATAGACTGCGTCGGCCACGAGATTCTTTGTGCCGAGGCCTTCCTCGACGTGCGCGAGAAAATGGTCCGCCGCCTCGATCAGATAGGCGCTTTCGCCGCGGGTCGTCGCCGGCTCGGAGTAACCGTGATCCTTCAGCACCCCCGCCGTCGTGCGCGCGGCCTGCTGGCACGCCCGCTTGAACGCATCGAGCTGATCGTAGCGCACGCCGGAGGCTTCATAGGAGAGACTCATTAGTAGGCCCGTTGATTACCGACCTTGTCGTAGTAATTCACGAAGGCCTGGTTCACGACGCGATAGCCACCGGGCGTTGGATATTTTCCAGTGAAATACCAGTCGCCCCGATGCTGCGGCACGGCGACATGCAGATTCTCGATCGTCTGAAAGATGATCTCGAACTCGCCTTTCCACTCGAGCTGCTTCGGTCGCACCAGCTCCACGATCTTAGCGGAAATCTCCTCGGGCGAAAACGGCTCGTAGATCCGGCGGACGTGGTTCGTCGATCCGCCTTTCGCGACTTCGTCACGGCAGAGCTCGTAAACTTCATCGAGCAGGTTTTTCTGACCGCGCTCCATCAGCAGCGAAACGGCCGCCTCGAACGCGATGAATTTCCCCAGCTCCGACATGTCGATGCCATAGCAATCCGGGTAGCGGATCTGCGGCGCCGTGGAGACGATCACGATCTTCTTCGGATTCAGCCGCGCGAGGATGCGGAGGATCGAGCGCTTCAGCGTCGTGCCGCGCACGATTGAATCATCGACCACGACCAGGTTGTCCTGCCCGGCTTTCACCGAGCCGTAAGTGATATCGTAAACGTGACTCGCGAGCTGGTTGCGCAGCGTTTCCTGCCCGATGAACGTGCGGATCTTGATGTCCTTGCTCACGACTTTCTCGCCGCGCGGCCAGTTGCGCAGAATCAGATCGTCGAGCATCGCCTCGTCGAGTTTGCCCTCGCGACTCGCCTTCAGGATCGCCGCCTTCACTTCGTCGCGGCGCTGCGTGCGGAGCGCTGACATCAGGCCGTAGAACGCCGTCTCCGCGGTGTTCGGAATGAAACTGAAAACCGTGTTACCCCACTCGTGGCTGATCGCCTGCAGCACCTGCGTGGCGAGCTGGCCGCCGAGGGCCTGACGCTCGCGGTAAATGTCCACGTCGTTGCCGCGCGAAAAATAAATCCGCTCAAACGAGCACGACGCGCGCGGCAGCGGCGCGGTAAACGGAGCCGAAATGACCGTGCCGCGCTTCTTGATCACCACGGTATGGCCCGGCTCGACTTCGCGCACCTGCTCGACCGCGAGATCGAACAC
>JANOAF010000228.1:0-15552 GCA_031411015.1 Opitutaceae bacterium
CGGCGCGAGCAACAGCGCGAAAATTTTTGCCGCCACCGCGACCCCCACCGCCGCGCCCGCCGCGGCGAACCACCCGCGCCGCCCCAGCCACCAAGCTGCCACGAGCGGCGCAAGCGCAAGCGCATCGGGATGGGCGTTGAACCCGGTTTCGAAAATCGCGAGCGGGCACCACGCGAGCACGAGCCGCCCGCGCGCCGAGAGTTCGCCCCACAGCAGCGCGATCAACGCGAGCTCCGCCGCAAGCAACAGCAGTTTCCACGGCCAGAGTTTCCCCGGCGCGACCGCGTGGCCCAGCCGAAACGCCCACTCGCACACCGGCCCGTAAATCGTCGGCACATCGGGATGGTTGATGTGATCGAGAATTTCGCGGAAGGCCGGCGGCACAGCGCCATCGCCGAAACTCGCCTGCGGCGCGGCGGCGTAGGGATCGCCCGTGAGGGCAAACCGATACCCGTCCCAGAGGAAGCGATGATGATCGTCCTCCAGCACCGGCGCGGCGCACAGCGCCGCGATCCGAAACCCGATCGCCCAAAAAATCACCGCGCGTGAGCCCGGCTCCGATACGGTTCGCCATGCCCACCCGAGCGCCGCCCAGCCCACCGCCAGCGTCGCGAGCACCCACGCCAGCGGAGCGCCTTCGCCGTGCGAACGGCACGCAAGCAGCGCCCACGCCGCCGCCGCCATCCCGCCGGCGAGATGCAGCCCCCTCCACTTATCCGCAGATTTCTCCAAATTTTCCACCCGTCAGAAAACTAAAAAAGGTGTGAGTGGCATCCACATGAGAGTCCGCGCCACTCGCGGTATTCCGCCGCCCCTGCCCGGTGAATAACCAGTGAGCCACTTTGCTCCCAAATTATTCACCGGTTTGCACGGTGAATCGAATGGGCAGAACAAAGACTTCATTTTTCGCCCCCGCGGCGCACCATCACGATTGTTCCTTGATAGAACAGTCGCAGCGCAGCGGCCTGAAAAACGTCGCTGAGAGCACGGCTGGGATAATCCCGGGCGACCGGGGAATGGTGGGCGGCAACTGGTGCCGCCCTCCCCTCCAAACCGCGTTTGCGGGATGCGAGGCATATATCACCAGTTCCTCTGGCCGGAGTCGTGTCCGGTCAGTCCACCCACGAAATAGGAGCTGAGCCGCAAGGCGTGATTAGAAACCGCGCCGAGTGGAGTCAGGCCCACGGGATGTTTCGACCCGTGCGCCGACGCAGTTACCCCAGAGGGTTTTGGTTGCTACTGCGCAGACCAGAACGCCCACGAGATTCCCGGCGGGACGACCCCGCCAAAAGGCCTGACTCGCCGCACGAGTCGGGCGCGCAAAGGAATCGCGCGGGCGGGGAGAGAACGGACCTAGGCAAAGTCCGTGAACCTCCTCAACTGGGGCGGCGTGTAAAAGCACGTCACCCCGCTGCAAAAGCGAAATGCAACCTGAGAGTTAAGAGGTCAGACCCGTAGCGCGGGGCCAACGGCCGGCCACAAGCCGGTGCCGTCCCCGTGGTAAAAGTGCCGACGCGAGACAATGAGAATTGCAGGCGTGTCAGCACTACGTCCGGCGCGCCGCTCCCGGCAGGGAGTGTCCGAACCGGGCGCAGAGGCCTCACTCGAAAGATCCCGACCGGCGACGGTCAGGACGGTCCCGCCATGAGACCGAGACATCCGCATGCCGCGGAGAGTGGCGTCGGGAAGCACACCGCCCGCGAAAGCGAGCGCGTCCAAGCGTGTGCCACCGGGAAAGAGCGCGTGACGCCCGCCCACCCCCACAAATTGGCCTCGGAGCCTTCAACAAGCTCCGGGGCCTTTTTGTTTTCCAATTTTCACGCCAGCCTCCTCACTGACCGCACACTCCACCACGATGCCCCCATCCTTCCCCCGCACTCTTATCGTCATCACATCGCTGCTGCTCCCCGTCTTCGCCCCAGCGGCCGAGAATCCAGTAGCGACGAAAAAGGCGCCCGCGCCCACGCCCTACCCGCTCATCCTCGGCCCGATTCGCCTCTGGGACGGCGCGGCACCGGACGCACGCGGTGAAACCGCGAAGGACATCCCCACGCTCACGCCTTACCTTCCCGCCGCGGGCAAAGCCAACGGCGCTACGATGATCGTTCTCCCCGGCGGCGGCTACGGGAATCTCGCCGAGCATGAAGGCACGGGCTACGCAGAATTTTTTGCCACGCACGGCATCACCGCCTACGTCCTTAAGTATCGGCTCGGTTCCAACGGCTATCGCCACCCGACGATGCTCAACGACGCCGCCCGCGCCATGCGGCTCGTGCGCACCTTCGCGAAACGCGACGGCCTCGACCCCGCCCGCATCGGCGTCATCGGCTCTTCCGCCGGCGGTCACCTCGCGTCCACGATCGCGACCCACTTCGACGCCGGCAAACCCGACGCCACCGACGCCATCGAGCGCGAAAGCTCCCGCCCCGATCTCGCGGTGCTGTGCTACGCGGTGATTTCGTTCGGTGAATTTGCGCATGCGGGCTCACGCAAGAATCTCCTCGGCGACAATCCCGCGCCCGAACTCGTTCGGCTGCTCTCCAACGAACTCCAAGTCACGAAGGACACGCCGCCGACATTCCTCTGGCACACGATTGAAGATAAGGCCGTGCCGGTGGAAAACTCTCTGCTCTTCGCCGCCGCGATGCGCAGAGCGGGTGTGCCCGTCTCACTGCACGTTTACGAAAAAGGAGCTCACGGCCTCGGCCTCGGCCGCCCCGATCGCCCCGCGCCGCCGTGGGGTGACCAGCTCCTCTATTGGTTCAAGGAGCGGAAATTCACGCCCTGACGTTTCAAGGGGGCAGCGGGTCATTCCCGAGCACAAGGATGAAGGACAACCATGGCGGTTGGGAAACCGCCGCGCCATTTGGGTCCTCACCGCTTGGTCACGCCCGCGTTTTCTGGTCTGACTCCTTCGGCCTTGCCTTCGCTTTGGCCGCCGCGCACGTTGGGCCTCTTTTTCCAACATCCGAACGCGCCCGCCAATGAACCAGAGCATCCGCAATATCGCCATCATCGCCCACGTTGACCACGGTAAGACTACCCTCGTCGACAAGCTCCTCAAGGAGGGCGGCGTTTTCCGCGCCAATCAGCGCGTCGAGGAACGAGCCATGGACTCCATGGACCTCGAAAAGGAAAAGGGCATCACGATCAAGGCGAAGAACACTTCCGTCCACTGGAAGGATAAGATCATCAACATCGTCGACACTCCCGGCCACGCCGACTTCGGCGGTGAGGTCGAGCGCGCGCTCCGCATGGTCGACGGCGTGCTGCTCGTCATCGATGCCTACGACGGCCCACAGGCCCAGACGCGTTTCGTTCTCCGCAAGGCCCTGGCCCACGGCCTCAAGGTCGTGATCGTGATCAACAAAATCGACCGCGAGAACGCTGAGCCCGCCAAGATGTATGACAAGGTGCTCGAACTCCTCATGGAGCTCAACGCCACCGAGGAACAGTTCGATGCGCCCGTCGTCTATGGCTCCGGCCGCGACGGCTACATGATGTATCACCTCGGCGAGGAGAAGAAGGACATGGCACCGCTTTTCCAGACCATCCTCGACCACGTGCCGCCGCCGTTTGCGAAGCCGAACGAGCCCTTCCATATGCTCGTGTCCAATATCGATTGGAGCGATTACGTGGGCCGCATCGCCGTCGGAAAGATCCTTGGCGGTGTCGCCAAGATCGGCGACACCGTCTTCGTCGTCCGCCACTCCGATCACAAGCGCGTCCGCGCCAAGATCACGAAAATCTTTGAGTTCACCGGCCTTGGCACGCGCGAGACGGAATCGGCCGTCGCCGGTAACATCGTCGGCTTCGCCGGCTTCGAGGATGTGGATATCGGTGACACTCTCACCGTCGAGGAAACCGGTCACGCGCTCCCCTTCACCCAGATCGATCCGCCCACGTTGGAGATGCAGTTCTGCGTCAACGACGGTCCGCTCGTCGGCCAGGAGGGTAAACTCGTCACCTCGCGCCAGCTGCGCGAACGCCTCATGCGCGAGTTGAAGACCAACGTTTCCATCTACATCGAAGACTCGCCGAAGGCCGGCATTTTCAACGTCAAGGCCCGTGGCGCCATGCAGGTCGCCGTGCTCGTCGAGACGATGCGCCGTGAGGGCTTCGAACTCCTCGTCTCCCGCCCCACCGTGATCGAGCGCGTCGTCGAGGGCGTGCGCATGGAGCCTTACGAAACCGTCTGGATTGAAGTGCCGGACGAGTGCGTCGGCGCCATCATGCAGAATATGGCCAACCGCAAGGGCATGATGACAAACATGGAGAAGCACCCGCACTCCACCATGATTGAGGCCACCATCACCACGCGCGGCCTCATCGGCATGGAAATCGACGTCGTCAACGCCACGAGCGGTCGCGGCGTCTTGAGCCATCTCTTCAAGGAATACGGCCCCTACGCCGGCGAGGTTCTCACCCGCATCACGGGCACGCTCATCGCAACCGAAGCCGGCGAGACCACGGGCTACGCCCTCGTCATGGTGCAGGAACGCGGCAAGCTTTTCGTCAGCCCCGGTGAACAGGTTTACGAGGGCATGATTGTCGGCGAGAATCCGCGTAACGAAGACATCGCCTGCAACGCCGTTCGCGAAAAGGCCCTCACCAACTTCCGCTCGCAAGGCTCCGGTGTCGCCACCGGACTCACGCCCGCCTCGAAACTCTCGCTGGAACGCGCGATCGAATACATCGCCTCCGACGAACTCGTCGAAGTCACGCCGAAGAACCTGCGCCTCAGAAAGCGCATCCTCAACAACGCCGAGCGCCAGAAGGCGATGAAGTCGGGCAAGCGGTAACGCCAGATCCGCGCGTCGCAGCAGTCTCAGATTTTCAAGGCCGCTCCCCCGAGCGGCCTTTTTTTGTCCGGCTTTACTCCCGCTCGCTGGGGATCGTGAACCATCGCGCCAAGAGCAACACCACACCAATCCCCGCATAGCCGAGTGCATAGGCCGCCGCGGGAAAGAATGTGCCGCCCGCCGCTGTCGTTTGGGTGAGCCGTTCCAACATCGGCAAGGCACTCACCGTGTCCGACGGCGAAAAGCGCCACGAGTGCAACAGCCCGACCAGACTCAGCGCCGCCGCGGCAAACGACCACAACGCCGCCGTCACGAGACGTTTCTCGATGATGAACACCGTGACCGCCGCCAACACCACCGAGCAGTAGAAAGCCCCCTGCTCCACGGCGAACACGCCTTCGATCAGCGTCCCCGACGCATGGAACGCGTCCACCAGCTTCGGCGAAAATTCCTGACTCGGCGTCGTGCCCATACCCGCGATCCGCAGCGCGTTCTTCGAGAAAAATGCGACCCACATCAGCAGCACCGGCCCCATGCCGAGCACGACCGCCGGCCAATGCTTCGCCGGCGTCGCCTCGAACGACTGCACCGCGATGATGACGCCGATCCAAACGATGATCGCGATCCCCGCATCCGCCGGCACCGCCCAGCCAATCAGCGCCATCGATCCGGTCAGACAAACGACCGTGATGAAAATACCGTTGAGCGTCGAGTAGCCCGCGCGTGCCCCCATGCGCTTCCACGCCGGATGCCCGATGTAGATCGACGTGGGAAACGGCGAGCCGAAGCACGCCGCCGCGAGCGTCGAGGCACCGTTCACCAGCAGCGACGAACGCGCCGCGTAATTGTCGCCCGCCGCCGCCGCCGACTCGATGCATTGGAGCGATGCCAACAAATTCAGCAGCCCTAGCGGGATCACCACCGGCAGGTAGAGCCAGAATTGCCCGCTCACGAGCCCGCGCCACACGTCGCCGATCACGGGCAACGGCGGATAAAATCCGAGCGAGTCCGTCGGCCGCGGACCGTTGGGCGCGAGGCCCGTCAGCCACGACAACGCCGTGCCGACGAGCAGCACCACGAGCGCCGCCGGGATGCCCCACTTGGGTTTCACCCCACCGAAATAGAACAACAGCACCAGCCCGAGGGTCACGAAACCCACGACCGGATGTGCGAAGGTCGTGATGAGAAAATTGAGCGTGAGAAACGCGAGTCCCGCGCCTGACAGCGCCGCGAGCAAGGCCGCGCGCGGCGTCATCCGCCTCACCCGCTCCGCGATGAACGCCCCGAAAAATTCAATCAGTCCAGAGCCGATGCACGCGACCAGTCCCGCCTGCCACGCGATCGTGTCGGGGTCGGCCGCGCCCGTCGCCTTCGCGATCTGCTTCGCCGGCAACATCACGAGAAACACATACGCAATGAACGTCGGCGTGTTCAGGCCGAACGGCAGCGCGCACACGTCCGTGCGGCCTTCCTTTCTCGCCAGCCGATGCGCCTGCCACGCGTCGAAGAGATTTCCAGCGAGATACGAGACCGCGATGCCCGGCAGAATTTTCCCGAACACCATCGCCGGCGGCAGGCCCACCACGCCCAGACACAGCGCGGGCACCAGCAAGAGCTGCACAATGTTGTCCAACGCGATGGCGCAAAACCCATCCACATCGCCGCGCGTGAAGAGTTTCATGCGGGGCAGGCTCCGAGCTGTTTCACCAACGAGATTGTAAACAAGGCCGCCTGTCGCGAGGCGAACGGTGAGAGGGTGCGGTAGTCGTTGTCAGGCGAGTTCTGCGTGCGGTTGCTCCCGCTGCGGATGCAGAGAAACGGCGTGCGCAGATACCAGCATACCTGCGCCACCGAACCGCTCTCCATTTCCATCAGGTCGGGTTCAAGCTGGCGCCGGATGTCCGCGATGCGCGCTGCCGTAATCCCAAACTGATCGCCCGAAGTGATGCGCCCGACCCGCACTACCGGCACGTAACTCGGCGTGTGCTGGCTCGCCGTCTCCGGCACGTGCGCGCGGATCGCGCGTTTCGCCGTCGCGAGGAGCCGCGTATCGCCGGGGTAAACAATCGCCATGTGATCCTTGAGAGGCCCTTCGGCCGCGAAGTATTCCATTTCGTCGCTCCGCGCAAACGAGCCGAAGTCGTGATTGCAGGTCACCGCCCCCACGATCACGTCGCCGTTGCGAATGTCCGGGTTGATGCGCGAGGCCGTGCCGGTCATGAGCACCTCGCGCGGCCGGAATTTTTCCACGAACAGCGTGGTCAGCATGGTTGCGCAAGTCTTGCCGATGCCCGTGACCGCCAGCACCACGCGCCGCCCGTGCAGCCGGCCACTCACATAGGGAAAACCCGCGAGCGTTCCGTGCTTCTTTCCCGTCATCGCCCGCTCGACCAACTCCGACTCCTGCGGAATCGCACCGAGGATCAGCGTGAGGTCGCGCGTGGGTCGCGCGGCGCGGCGTCTGGCGATCGTGATGCCGGGGACAATCGTCGGGGGCTGATGCTTGAGCGCAAGCGGGGGTGTCATGTGGCGGGTGCGGGTAGCAGAGCCCGTGCCCGCAGCTTGCGCCGGCCCGCCTCCTGCTCAATGAAACTCTACCATGCCCTCTGCCGCCGCCCTGCGCCCTTGGATCGCGAGCCTGCCCAAAACCGAAACGCATCTCCATCTCGAAGGCTCCCTGCCCATCGAACTCGCCCGGCGGATCGACCCCGACGCCTTCGCCTCTGCACCGCCTTACTGGCACCCCGACTACCGCTTCGACGGCTTCGCGCTTTTCCAGGAGCAGTTTGATTCGTGCCTCTTCAAGTGGTTTGTCTCGCCGGAAAATTACTTCGAGAGCTGCCGGCGCGTGTTCGCGGATGTTGTCGCGCAAAACTGCGTCTATCTCGAATGCAGCTTCCACCTCGGCACCGCCGATCGCATCGGCAAAACGCCGTTCCGCGAAATCGCCCGAGCCATCCACGCCGCCAAGCCACCCGGACTCGAACTGCGTCTCTATCTCGGCATGTTTCGCGACCACTACGATGGCGCGCTCGGCCGAATCGTCGACGAAGCAATCACCTGGGACGAAGTCGCCGGCGTGGATTTGCACGGTTTCGAACGCCCCGAGTTCCAGCCGTGGAGCGCGGAGGTATGGTCGCGTGTGCGTGCGCTCGGCAAAACCACCAAGGCCCACGCCGGTGAATTCGAGCGCGCGGCCGATGTCCGCCGTGCCGTCGAGTTCCTTGGCACACGCCGCGTCCAGCACGGCCTGAGCGCCATCGACGATCCCGCCGTTCTGGCCCTGCTTCGCGAACGCGAGGTCACCCTCGACATGACGCCCATCAGCAACGTGAAACTCCGCGCCGTTCCCTCCATGCGAGAGCATCCCATCGCGCGCTTCCTCGCCGCCGGCGTCCGTTGCACTGTCAGCACCGACGACCCGATGCTCTTCGGCAACCAGCTCAACGACGACTACCTCGCCCTCGCCACCGAAGCCGCGCTCCCACCCGCGACGCTCGTGCAGCTCGCGCGCAATGGCTTCGAGGTCGCCGACCTCCCCGCCGCGACCAAGCAGCGCTACTTCACCGAACTCGCCGCGTGCCTCAGCCGCGCTCCTGCGCTGTAGATGATTGAAGGTGGAGCGCGTTGACCTCAACGCGCTTTCAGGAGTTGCGAACACCTCCCCATCCAGCGTCTTGAGGTCAAGCCGCTCCACCTCGAACCGCTCGCCTGCGCCTCACAGCAGCTCCTTCGGCAGCTGCGTGACGATCTTCTTGATGTCCTGCACGGAGTCGCGGTGACAGACAAGAATCGCGTCCGCCGTCTCGACGACGACGAGATCCTTCACTCCGCAAAGTGCAATGGTGCGGCCGTTGCTCACCGCGATGTTGTTAGCCGAATCGCTGACCACGACGTGCCCGCGTGACGCATTGCCAGCGGCATCGGTCTTCAAGTGTTTCGGCAGCGCCGTCCACAAGCCCACGTCGTCCCAGTCAAAATTTGCGAGCAACGTCTCGACGCTGCGGGCCTTCTCCATAATCGCGAAATCAACGGAGATTTTTTTCAACGTCGGAAACCGCTGCGCAAGAAAACCGCCGAAGTCCTCCCGGGGAAATTCGCGGATGAACGCCGCCAGCTCCGGCGCGTTGCGATCCGCCTCGTTTAGAAAGGTGTCGACCCGCCAGAAAAACATCCCGGCATTCCAGGCAAAATTTCCGCTCTCGACGTAACGCTGGGCCGTCGCCGCGTCCGGCTTTTCGACGAAGCGCTTCACCTCGCGCACCACGCCGGTCGCTCCACGCATGCGCTCGGTGCCCATCTCCAGATAACCGAAGCCCGTCGCCGCATGATCCGGCTTGATCGCGATCGTGAGGATCGCACCCGACTCCGCCGCGCGCGTCAGCGCCGCTCCCAGTTGCGCCGCACACGTCGCTGCATCCGCGATGAACGCATCCGCCGGCAACAGCGCGAGGGTCGCGCCCTCGCCGCCGCGCGCCCGCACGAGCGCCGTCGCGAGCGCCGCCGCCGGTGCCGTGTCGCGCTTCGCCGGCTCGGCCACGATTTGCTCCGCCGGCAGCAGCCCGGCCAGCGCCGCCCGGGTGCCGGGGAGCTGCACCTCGTTGGTGAGCACAAAAATATTTTCCCGCGGGACCGCCGCGCCCAACCGCCGCACGGTCTCCTCCACCAGCGTCCGCTCCGACAGGAGTTTCAGCAGGTGCTTCGGCGTCTGCGCCCGGCTCATCGGCCAGAACCGCTCGCCGCTGCCGCCAGCCATGATGCACGCGAAAAAATTGGAGTGGTCGCTCATTGGAGATCCGAAGTTCTCCCAGCCGCCCTCGACCACGCCAAGTCAGAATAAAACATTTATCCGCGGTCAAAAAAAATCAGGCTCCCATTCGCACGACAATCTTCCCGAACTGCCCGCCGCGCTCCATCAGTGCAAATGCCTCGGCCGCGCGCTCCAGCGGAAACACCTCGCTCACGATCGGCTTCAACCGATGCAGCGCCACAAAGTCCATCATCGCCTCCCAGTCGGCAGGCGAACCCATGGTCGTCCCCAGCACCGAGAGCTGACGCCAGAAAATCTTTCGCAAAACCAGCGCCGGCACGTTGCCGCGCGTCGCCCCGAAAAACACAATCCGCCCACCCGCTACCGCGAGGTCGAGCAGGTCTGAAAAACCCTCGCCCCCCGCGCTGTCCACGATGACGTCGAACTCTCCGCCCGGCACCTGTGCCAGAGCCTGCTTCGCCCAGCCCGGTTGGGTGTAGTCGAAACCTCCGCGCGCGCCGAGCGCGACGCTGCGCGCGATTTTCTCGGAGGCGCTCGACGTGACCCACACCTCTGCCCCGACCGCCACGGCATATTGCAGCGCAAACAGCGCCACGCCCCCGCCAATTCCCGTCACGAGCACGCGCTCGCCCGCGCGCAAGCGCGCCCGGGAAAACAAGGCCCGATACGCCGTGAGGCCGGCGAGCGGCAGCGCCGCCGCCTCCTCCCACGACAGGCGCGGAGGCTTCGCAGCGAGCTGCCCCACCGGCACCGTGATTTGTTCCGCCAGTGTGCCATCGCGGGGCAATCCGAGGATCGTGAACTCTGATCCCTGCGCGTGTTCGCTCATGCCCCAACCGAAGCTTGGGTTAATCACCACCTCGCGGCCCAGCCACGCCGCATCGACGCCCGCACCCGCGGCGCACACCACCCCTGCTCCATCGGAACCAGGCCGGCACGGCCACTTCAGCCCGGCGTATTTCCCCTGCTTGATCCACACGTCGCGGTGGTTGAGCGCCGCTGCCCGCAGCGCGACGATGACTTCGCCCGGTGCGGGCTCCGGGTCGCTGACCTCGACGACCCTGAGTTGATCGACCCCGGTGAATTGGACAGCACGCATACCGAGACCATCGCGTAATTGCGAAAAAACGAAAGCGCGGAACGGAATTTGTCCCTTCCGTGCTTCCGCTCCTCCGCGTTTCCGCAATTAATATCCGCCCGTGCTCCTCGCCCTCCACAAACCCTATGGCGTCCTTTCGCAGTTTACGCCCGAGCCCGGCTCGCGGTGGCGCACGCTTGCCGACTTCAGTCTGCCGAGAAATGTTTATGCCTTGGGTCGCCTCGACGCCGACAGCGAAGGTCTTCTGCTCCTTAGCGACGAGCCTGGCCTCAACTCCCGCCTCCTCGACCCGAAAAACGCGCATCGCCGTGAATATTGGGCCCAGGTTGAAGGCATCCCCACGGCGGAAACGCTGGCACGTCTCGCCCGCGGCGGCATTCCCATCGACGACTATCGCACGCTCCCTTGCCGCGCCCGTCTGCTCACTCCCGCTCCGTCGCTCCCACCCCGCGACCCGCCGATCCGCGTCCGCCAATCCATTCCCGATGCGTGGCTCTCCCTTGAACTCATCGAGGGGAAGAATCGCCAAGTCCGCCGCACGACGGCCGCACTCGGACATCCGACACTGCGCCTCATCCGGTCCCGCATCGGAGACTTTCCGCTCGGCGACCTCGCAGTGGGAAACTGGCGCGAACTCCAGGCCACCGAGCGCGCGGCGGTGTTTGCACCGTAGCACCGTCCGCCCGACCGTGCTGCTTTCACACAAAATGCGGCCAGACTGACCGCGCGACGCATCAAATCCTCACGATCACATCCTCGGGCTTAAAGCGCACTTTCCTTGTCGTCGCATATTTATCGTCCGTCAGACGGTGCCCCGCGGCGCACGCCACGACGGTCGCGTAGCCCGATCCCGCGAGGCCAAGAATCTCGTCGAACTTCGCCACCTCGATTCCTTCCATCGGGCAGGTGTCGATCCCGAGCATCGCCGCGCTCGCCATGAATTGCCCGAGTGCAATGTAGATTTGATGCTCCTGCCAAGTGTCGAGCGTGCCCTTCGTCCGCGCCCGATCCAGGTTGCTCATCGTCATCGCGCGAAACTTCGCGAGGGCTTCCACCGCGATCTCCCGCACTTCCGCCATCCGCGCGACGTGCCGATCGACGTGCAGGTCGTCGAGGTCGCGCCTCACCGCAAAAACCACGAAGTGCGAACAATCCGCTGGCTGCGTCTGCCGGTAGGAGGCCTCGGCCAGATCAATTTTTGTTTTCGCATCCGTCACCACGAAAAATTTCCACGGCTGCAACCCGATCGAAGACGGCGCGAGCACGAGGGACTGCTCCAACGCGTGCCACACATCGGCGGCGATGGTCTTCGCCGGATCGAATTTCTTGGTCGCGTAGCGCCAGTTGAACGCTGCGACGAGTTGTTGGGGGGAAAGAGAAGCGGACATTGAACTCCTGTTCTAAAAGCAACGCCGCTCACCACGCACGCGCATATTGCGCCGGTGGCACAGGCGGTGGTTTCGCGTGCAAAGCCCGCGCCGCACGCAACGGCCAGTTCGGATCGCGCAGGAGCTCGCGCGCCAGCAGCACGAGGTCGGCCTGCCCGTTGCGCACAATTTGATCCGCCTGCATCGGTTCGGTGATCATGCCGACGGCCGCGGTCGCGATCCCAACTTCGCGGCGAATGCGTTCGGCAAACGGCACTTGGTAGCCCGCTCCGACCGGAATCTTCGCGCCCGCCATGCCACCCCCGGAACTGCAATCGATCAAGTCAACGCCCTCGGCTTTGAGTCGCCGCGCCAGTTCCACGGTTTCGTCGATCGTCCAGCCGCCTTCGGCCCAATCGGTGCAGGAGAGGCGCACCGTAAGCGGGAGATGATCCGGCCACACCGCGCGCACCGCGCGCGTCGTCTCCACGAGAAAACGAATGCGATTTTCTAATCCGCCTCCGTAGCGATCCGTGCGGCGATTCGAAAACGGCGAGAGAAACTCGTGCCCGAGGTAGCCGTGAGCCCCATGCACCTCCAGCCACTCGCAGCCAGCGAGGAGCGCGCGTTTCGTCGCATCGACAAAATCCGCCTGCACGCGCCCGATTTCTTCGAGCGCGAGCTCGTGCGGAATTTTGTTCAGCCCATCGCCAAACGCGACGGCGCTCGGGGCCACCGGAGTCCAACCACCGGCCGCGTCGGCGAGATGCGCCCCGCCCTCCCACGGGCGCGCCGCGCTCGCCTTGCGTCCCGCGTGGGCGAGCTGGATGCCGGGCACGGCGCCCTGTGCTTTCACGAAACGATTGATGCGCGCAATCGGCTCGATGTGTTTCTCCGCCCAGATCCCGGCATCGCCCGGTGTGATTCGCCCTTCGGGCGACACCGCAGTCGCCTCCGCGATGACGAGCCCGGCCCCGCCCGCCGCGCGCGCGCCGAGGTGGACGAGGTGCCAGTCGTCCGCCACGCCGTCAGCCGAGGAATACATGCACATCGGCGAGACGCCGATGCGATTGCGCAACGTGACGGATTTGATCGTGAGCGGAGCAAAGAGGTGCGACATGCCGAAACAGAATCAGGCCAGCTTGGCGTCGAGGGTGATTTCGGCGGCCTTCAGTAAGCGCGAGATCGGGCAACCGGCTTTTGCGCCCGCGGCGACGGCCGCGAATTTCTCGGCGTCGATCCCGGGAACCTTCGCGACGCATTCGAGGTGAATCGTCGTGACGGTCCAGCTCGTCTGGGGGTGGTTATCGAGCGTGACGGTGGCGGTCGTCGCGATGGACTCGGCGGTGAAGCCGGCTTTGCCCAGCTCAGCGGAGAGCGCCATGCTGAAGCAGCCGGCGTGCGCCGCGCCGATGAGTTCCTCGGGATTGGTGCCCGGGCCGTTTTCAAACCGGGTGCCGAACCCATACTGCGCCTCCTTGAGGAGGGTGCTTTCGGTGGAGATCGTGCCGCGACCGGATTTGAGGTCGCCGCGCCAGACGGCGGATGCTTTGCGTTTCATAGGATGGATGGATTGAGGGTGATGAAAACCAACAGGCCCGACTGAACACAACCCGCGCCGGAGCGCCAGTATTCCGCGCGGGTTTAGGACACGCTGGCGGCCACGCGCCGAAACCCGGCATCAACGAACCAACGGCTGATACTCGGCATGCCGCTGCACGAAGGTCGCGACATAGGAACAAGCCGGCACCACGCGCAGCCGCTCCGTCCGAGCCCAGTCGAGGGCAGCGCGCACGAGTTTTTCGGCGATGCCCCGCCCGCGCAGTGCCGGCGGCACAAGGGTGTGCGTCATTGTCATGGTGCCGGCGCCCAACTCGTATTCCGCCACTGAGAGAACTCTGTCCACGACCGTTTCGAAACGACGCTCCGCGGCGTTGTGCCGCACCAAAACCTCGTCGTTTTTCGCCGCCTCGGTGCTCACGGCTGCTCCTTTTCCGCGTCACTCGCCCAGCGCGGCGCGAGCAGGCCTCCCACGATAAGTTGGAGCGCGTGATAGATCATGAGCGGCAGCAGCACGAGGCCCGCGGCGGGATGGGTGGCGAGCAGCACCTTTCCCATCGTCACACCCTGCGCCAGACTCTTTTTCGAGCCGCAGAAGATAAGGGCCATGCGATCGCCGTGGTCGAAGCCGAGCACGCGCGCGAGACCGACCATCGCACCGAGTGCGAGTGCGAACAGCACGACCGATCCGATGGTCACAGTCAGCAGCAAGGTCGTGCCGTGCCCCGCCCAGATGCGCTGCACAAACGAATCGCAGAACGAGGAGTAGATCAGAAAGAGGATGAGGAGCCGGTCGGTGAGTTGCAGCTTCGCGCGGTGTCGCGCCGCCCACGCCGCGAGCACGGGCCGGCAAAGCTGCCCCAGCGCCATCGGCAGCAGGAGCATTCGCGCGATGTCGAGGATTGCCGCACCCAGGTCGAGGCCCGCGCCCGTCACGCCCGCGAGCAGGTAGAGCCAGAGCGGCGTGAGCACGACGCCGAGCAGGCTGGAGAGCGTGGCATTGAAGACCGCGCCGGGCACGTTGCCCCGCGCGACCCCCGTCAGCGCCACCGAAGAAGAAATCGTCGAGGGCAACGCGCAGAGATAGAAAAACCCGTAACGCAGATCCAACGACATCCACGGGGCGGCGAATTTCGCCCAGACGAAACCAAGTAGCGGAAAAAGCAGAAACGTCCCCGCCTGCACCGCGAGATGCAGCCGCCAGTTCAGCGCACCGCCCTTCAGCGCGGCGAAGGAAAGCGTGAGCCCGTAGACAAAGAACGCGATCATCACGCCAACCTTGGTGACAATCTCCGCCTTCAGCGGCCCGCCCGTGGCACCCAGCGCAGGCCAGAGCGCGGCGAGGGCGACGACCACCGCCATCACCGGGAGAAACCAATCCACCTTGGCCTTTCGCGGCACGCTCATCGGCGGGAAGCACCACCGAATTTCGTGCGGAGTTTCACGAGGATTGCGCCGAGTTCTTCCCGGCCCTCAACCTTGAGCGTCCAGAGCGCGGTCGCATACGCCGCCACTCCCGCGAGGATCAGGGTCACCAGGGCGAGCAGGTCGTTGAGTTTGTTCGCCGGCATTCCTCTTTGCCACAGCGCCCAGCCGCCCGCCACCACCGCGCCCATCGCCAGCGCCGAACCAATTACCTTTGCGAGATCGGTGGCGACGTAGCGGAACGCGAGGCTCTCGCGCTTGCGGGCGAGATGCACCTGCAGATAGACGGCCTGCACCACGACGGCAATGTTCCCCGCGATCGCGAGGCCCACCGTGCCAAGCGGGCCCATTAGCGCGAAACTCAAGCCGAGATTGACGAGGAAACTCATGACCGCCGCGCGCACCGGTGTCGTGGTATCCTTCTGCGCGTAGAACGCGCGCAGCACGAGATTCACGAAGGCGAGAAACGGCAGCCCGAGCGCCGAGACGATCAACACGGGTTGCATCGCGACGGTGGCCGCGGGTTCA
>JANOAF010000229.1:0-7103 GCA_031411015.1 Opitutaceae bacterium
GCAGCGGATGAGGAGAGTGGGACCAACGCCGTTTTTCAAAACGCCGACGACACCAAAGCCGCCAAAGTTTTCCGTGACCTCAAAACCCGCGGCGCGGAGTTCGCCCGCGACTTTCCCGGCGGAGCGTTCCTCCATGAGCGAAAGCTCGGGATGCGCGTGGAGATCCTTGTATATCGTTTCGAGCGAGGGGTAGTCGGCGGCGATTTTCTTTGCGACCGCGTCGCGCAACGCCGGATCCGCGGCGTTGGCAAAGTGCGCAAGAATACCGGAAAGAATCAGAGCGATTCGAAGGCGCGAGGGAGGCATGACGTGAGCGTGGGTGAGAGTGGGGAAGCGTGGCAATCCCGGTCGGGCGAAGCGGAATCGAGTCGCAGCCCTGGCGTCACTGGCTGACGAACGCCTGCGTCGCTGGGCAGTGGCAGGCCAGGATTCGGCAGGTGCCGGTGCGCTGCAATTCTCGCAGCCGTGCGACCGTGGCGTCGTAGGCGCGGTTGTCGTGGATAGCGATGCGGGCCGGAAGCAGGGGTGAAATTTCTTCGTCGATTTGGCGATGGTGCCAGAAGGCATCGGCGGCGTAGAGGAGGTGGCCACGCGCGTCGGCGAGGCGCACGCCGAGATGCCCGGGCGCGTGACCGGGCAAATGCAGCAATGTGAGCGAGCCGTCGCCGAACAGATCGTGGCCGGGAAAGCGTGTAACGGAGTCGGATTGGAATTGGGTGAGCGAGAACGGCGCGGCGCGGGCGGCAAAGTCTCCGGGCAGTTGCGCGGGCAGGAAAGCGTGGCGCGTTTGCGCGAAGGCGGAGAGCGCGAGCAGCGGCGCGAGCGCCTCGGTGGCGTGATGAAACGTGGCGTGCGGAAATTCCCGCGTGCCGCCGATGTGGTCGGCGTGGAAATGCGTCAGCACGATATGCCGGATGTCCGTGGGTGCGATGCCGTGCGCCCGGAGGATATCAGCCGTGGGCTGCCGCGAGACGACCGGCGTGACCCAGCGGTAAAGGCAGCGCGGCCAGCCGCGCGTGGCGGCGGGGAAACTCGTGCCGTAGCCGGTGTCGATGAGCACCCAGCCGAGGCGCGGATGGGCGACGGCGAGGAAGACAGCTTGAAACTCCCCGATGCGCCACGTGCGCCGATCCGCCATGGCGAGGAGTTGGCGGCAGTAGCCTCCGTTGAAAAAACGAATTTCCATCGGCGCAGGCGCGAGGCGGGCGGCACTCACAACGTGAACACCATCGCGGCCTGCGAGTAGCCCGCAGCGGTGCCGATGAAGATCACGCGCGAGCCGACGCCGATGTTTTCGCGCGCGAGATGCAGCGCAAACGGGATGCCGGCGGCGACGAGGTTGCCGTGATCCGCGAGCGAGCTGTGCAAGCGATCGCGGGCGATGCCGAGGCGCCGCGCAATGAGTTCCACGGCTGGACCCGAGGCCTGATGTGGGACGACGTGGAGATCGGCGAGCTCGGTGCGCGCCTCGCGCAGCACGCGCTCGACGAGCGGCGGCAGATGTCGGCTCGCCGCTTTGTGCAGGCGCGGGCCGTCCATGAAGAAGCGGTAGCGCGACTCGTTTTCCGGGGTAAGCTGAAACGGAGGGAGGCGGTGGCCGCCGCCCGCGACCTCGCAGACGTGGGCAAATTCGCCGAAGGTTTCGTAGCGATAAGCGAAGTCGTCGAGGGGAGTTTCGGTCCGCGAGACCACGACGGCGGCGGCGCCGTCGCCCATCAGGCACGCGCTCGCGGGGTCGGCCCAGTTCACGCCTGCGAGGGCCGTCTCCGCGCTCACGATGAGCGCGTGGCGATACTGCCCGGCCGCGAAAAACGCGTTCGTGGTGGCGAGGGCGACGACGAAACTGAGACACGACGCGTGCACATCAAACGCCGCGCTGCCGTGCGCCTCGGACCCGAGCGCTTCCTGGAGCAGCGCGGCGTTGGTGGGAATCGGCTGCTGCTGGCACGTGCTCGCATCGATGATGAGATCGAGGTCGCGGAGGCGCAGGCCGGCGTTCGCAAGCGCGGCGCGAGCGGCACGGCAGCCGAGGTCGGTGGCAGTTTCGTCGGGCGCGCGCTGGTGACGCGTGGCGACGCCGGTGTGGCGGAGGGTCCAACCCGGCGCGAGACCGAGGCGCGCATCGAGTTCCGCGGCAGTAATCACCTTCGCCGGCAGGTGGCCGCCGAGGCCGGCGATGCGGAAGTGTTGTTGCATGCGGAAAGCGCCGTTATGAAACGAAAATAGATCGGCGAAGCGAGTGCGGAGGAAGCGGACGGCAAGAGAAGGGTGCCTCTCACTTTCTTACCCACGCCGTGGGTTGCGAGGGGCGTGGCTCGTCCGCGCCCGGTTTGCGGAGGGCGCGCACGAGGCACGCCCCTACCACGGCAGTAGAATGAGATGTGCCCGCAAGAGAATCGTTGCCGGTGTCCGTCGCGTCCCCACGTTTTGGTGGCATGAATCGCGTGCTGATCACCGGGGGACGGGCGCCGGTCGCGCTCGACCTAGCGCGGCATTTTGCGGCGGCGGGCGCGGAGGTTTTCGTGGCGGACAGTGCGCCGTGTTTTTTGGCGCGGGCTTCGCGCGCAGTGAATCGGAGCTTTCGCGTGCCACGTCCGCGGCAGGAGCCGCAGGCCTTCGCCGAAGCCATCGGCGCGATTGTCCGGCGGGAGAAAATCGAACTGATCGTGCCGACGTGCGAGGAGGTGTTCTTTGTCGCGCGCCACGCCGAGCGACTGCACGGAGAGGCGGACTTGTTCTGCGCGGATTTTTCGCTGCTCGCCGAATTGCACGACAAGTGGCGGTTCACGCGCCTGGCGCAGGGGCTCGGGATGGGAGTGCCGGAGACGTGGCGCTTGGCTTCGCCGGCCGATGTGAGGGCGCTGCCCGTCGCGCCGCAGGAATTGGTTTTCAAACCCGTGTTCTCCCGGTTTGCGGTGCATACGCTGGTGCAACCGAAGGCCGCCGAGGTGGCGGCGCTGGGGCCGAGCGCCGAGCGACCGTGGGTGGCGCAACGCTTCGTGGCGGGGCGCGAGCTGTGCAGTTATTCAGTCGCGCGGGCAGGCCAACTGTGCGCGCATGCGCTTTACGCACCGGTGTGGCGCGCGGGTCGCGGCTCGGGCTATTATTTTTCCCCGCAACGCGTGCCGGCGATCGAGACGTTTATCGGGCGGTTCGTGGCGAAGACCCGTTACACCGGGCAAATCGCGTTCGATTTCATCGAGTCGCCGGACGGCGGCGTGCACGTGCTGGAGTGCAATCCGCGCGCGACGAGCGGGCTCCATTTGTTTGCGGAGACGAATGGATTCGCGCGGGTTTTCACAAACGAACGCAGTGAGGTTGTGCGGCCGACCGGCGATCGCCCCGGGATGCTCGGCACCGCGATGATTGCGATCGGCGTCGCGGATGCTCTCCGTCACGGGAAACTCCGCGCCCTTGCGGCCGACTGGCGCGCGGCGCGCGATGTGTTGTGGTCGCCGCGCGACCCGTGGCCGGCTTTCTATTTGTTCGCGGGACTTGGCGCGACGGTCGCGGCCGCGACGTGGCACGGCATCACGCCGCAGGCCGCTTCCACCCGCGACATTGAGTGGGACGGCGAGGACATCGCATGAGCGTGCGGCTCCTCGATCCGGCGACGACGACCGCGGCGGACTGGCCCGCGGGCAGCGAGATGCTGCGCGCCTACGCGGGCGGATTCGCGCAGCAGGGAGTGACGCGCCTCGTCACGAACCTGCGCACGGAGCTGCGCTTGCTCCACACGGGCGATACGGTGCTGCCGGTGACGATCAACGAGACGGACTACGACAACACCTACATCTGCTCGCCCTACACCGCTTACGCCACCTACGCGAAGGAGGAGACGCGGCTGCTGCGCGACCGGTGGTGGTGTCCCGCGCTCGTCGCGCTTGCCGGCGCGGCCGGTGGGATGTTGAAGGCGGCGCGGATCAATCAAATGGTGCAGGTGAACAACTGGATGGTTTCCACGAATCTGTTTCGGCGCGACGCGACCTGGAATCTCGACGCCGTCACCGAGGTGCTGCGCGAAAAATTTCCCGCGCACTTCATCTGCTTTCGCTCGCTGAACGCATGGAGCGACGCGGCGTTACTCGAGGAATTTCGCGCCAGCGGCTATCAGATCGTGGCGAGCCGGCAGGTCTACGTCTTCGAGGATTTCGCGCGCACGTGGTGGCCAACGCACAACGCCAAACTCGATCGGCAGTTGCTTGCGCGAATGGAGCTTCGCGTGATCGCCAACGACGAACTCGGCGAAGCCCACTACGAGCGGATGGCCGAACTCTACCGGCAGCTCTACATCGAAAAATACTCGCGGCTCAATCCGCAGTTCACCGCCGCTTACCTGCGGCTCTGTCACCGCACACGGGTGATGACGTTTTTCGGCTTGCGGGCACCGACGGGAAAACTCGTTGGCATCCTCGGGCTGTTTGCCATCGATGGCATCGTGACCGCACCCATCGTCGGCTACGATACGTCGCTCGACTCGCGGGTCGGACTCTACCGGCTGCTGATGACCCTCACCTTTCAATTCGCGATGCAGCACGGGCTGCGGCTCAACCTCAGCTCCGGCGCCGCGCAGTTCAAACGACTTCGCGGCGGCCGCCCGCAGATCGAATACAGCGCGATCTACGATCGGCACCTGTCGGCGCCGCGACGACTCGCGGTGAGCACGCTGGCCGCAGTGACGAACGGCCTCGGCGTGCCGCTCATGCGGAAATTTCAATTATGAGCGCCGACATCTCACTGGAAGCGCTGCGCGGTCATTGGTGGGTGGCGGGCACCTCGACCGAATTGGGACCGCGGCCTGTCGCGCGGACGATTCTCGGCACGCCGCTCGTGCTGTTTCGGGCCGAGGGCAAAGTCGCGGCGCTGGTCGATCGTTGTCCGCATCGCAACGCGCCGCTGTCGGCGGGACGGGTCGTCGACGGACTGATTGAGTGTCCGTATCACGGCTGGGCGTTCGACCGTGCCGGGGAGTGCCGGCGGATTCCCGGGATGGCGGGCGGGTGCGAGTATCGACACCAACACGCGACGGCGGTTGGTGTCGCTGAGCGTGACGGGCTCGTCTGGGTGCGGCTGGGCGAGGGGGACGACGGACTGCCCGCGCGGCGTCACGTCGCGCCGGACGACGCGCGCTACGACACGATGCTCTGGCCGGCGGCGGCGGACTGCGCGTTGGTCGACGGCTTGGAAAATTTGCTCGATGCCTGTCACCCGCACTTCGCGCATGCCGGCCTGGTGCGACGCGCAGCGAAACGTCGCACCGTGGAGGTCACGGTGCGCCGAACCACGGAGATGGCCGAGGCGGTTTACCGCGAGGATGGCGTGCCCGACGGCGTGATTCCGCGCCTGCTTGAAGGCGCGCGCACGACGAGCATCGGGCGATTTTTTCCGCCGGGCACCGCGCAGCTCGAATATGCCGGGCCGAAGGGCACGCGGTTTCTGCTCACGTCGCACTTCACGCCCTGCGACGAACGCCACGTGCTGATTCACTCGTTCATTTCGACACCGAGGGAACTCGCCCCCGCGTGGTTAAAGCGGCTCGCGCTGCGCGTCGTGTTCGGCCGCGTGCTGCGGCAGGATCAGGACGTGTTGCGAATGCAGCAGGCCAACATCGATCGGTTCGGCGGGGCGGCATTCACCTCGACGCCGCTCGATGTGATGCGGCCGCACATTTTGTATTTCCTACGGCGCAGCGGAGGGAATTCGCCGCCAGCTTCGAACTACGAGACGACGCTCACGATGGAGTTGTGACCGTCTGACTGCGTTGCCAGCGCACGAAGGCTTCGACGCCGTCGGCGATCGAAACGGCCGGCGGACCGAGCGCGGCGAGCGATTTGCGCACGTCGAACGTCTTCGACCAAGCAAACACGCTTACGCCAAAGCGCGTGATCGGCGGCTCGCCGAGAAAGGGGAGCAGGCGATAAATCGCTTCGGTGGCCGCGGCGAAACGTAGCGCGCGCGCGACCGGCACGCGTCGCGTCGGCCGCGCGAGGCCGAGTTGATCGAACACGCCGAGGAGGAAATCGAGAATGGGCACGGGCTGCGCATTGGTGAGATTGAAGTCACCAGTGACGGCGGGGTCGCGGGCGGCGCGCAGGATGTAGTCGGTGAGCGAGTCGATGTAGATCAAGTCACCGACGGCGGGGCGGCCATCGGTGACGAGGAGCGGGAGGCGGCCGCGTTGGGCGGCGGCGAGGATGCGCGGAAACAGCACGGTGTCCCCGGGTCCGAACACCGCGCGGGGCCGGAGAATCGCCGACGCGCCCGCGTAGCCGCGCACGAGCTGCTCGCCGGCGAATTTGGTCTCGGCATAAGTGTTCACAAACGCCGGTCCGACGGGCGAAGTCTCCGTGAGATCGAATTGATGCTCGGGGCGGTAGAACACGGACGACGAAGAAATATAGACCAATTTGGGCCGGCCGTTTCGTTCGCAGAATTCGATCACCCGGCGCGTGGCCTCGACGTTGTGCCGAAGAAATTCCGCGCGCGTGCCCCATGGCGACGAGCGCGCCGCGGCGTGGACGACGACATCGGGCGCGAATGGGAGATCGAAAGGCCGGCTGAGATCGATGGAGGCATAGTCACGGTCTCGATTGGCAAGCAAGCGGCGGCCGACGCCAAAAATCTCAAAGCCACCCGTGGCTTGCGCGCGTTCGACCAGCTTGCGGCCAACAAAACCGGAGGCGCCGGTGACGAGGAGTTTCATGTGCGGGCGTCTGATGGTGGCTCCGCGCTGCAAGTGCTATTCCTCGGCGAAATAGTCGGAGTCGACACGCTTTACTTCGTAGCTGGCTTCGAGTGTCACGCCAAGACCGTGATCGATCATGAGGGAGGCGAGTTTGTCACCGTCGATCAGGACGATTCGGGCGTCATGCTTTGTGGCGGAGGCGAGGGCTTCTTTGGTGAAGGTCGACGTGGTGATGAAGACACCTTTGCGAGCGCGATGTTCGGCGAGGGCTCCGGCGAATTTCTGAATCTCGGGGCGACCGACGGGGTTCTCCCAGCGCTTTGCCTGAAGATAGATACTGTCGAGGCCGAGACGGTCTTCGTTGATGATGCCGTCAATGCCGCCGTCGCCACTGCGACCGATGGCGCGTCCGGCGTCT
>JANOAF010000230.1:0-4236 GCA_031411015.1 Opitutaceae bacterium
CCGTAATCCGCCAGCGGCCGCGGAAATGCCGGAAGGTCAGGCGCTGCCTGCGCCGCCCACGCGGCACCCACCGTCAACACCGACGCCACGATCCCGAGTCGCCATGCCGTTTTCATCCGAAGCATCGCTGCAGCAAACCTCACGGTCGCGGCGGCGCAAGCAAGCCGCGGGCAGATCCGTGAGATTCCCGCGGCCTCAGAACGTGTGAATCGCGAGGCCTGAGCGGAGCTTCGGCTCGAACCAAGTGCTCTTCGGCGGCATAATCTGCCCGGCATCGGCAATGTCCATCAGCTGGGCGAGCGTGACGGGATACATCGAGAACGCGACGCCGCCCTCGGCGTCGACGCGTTTCACGAGTTCGCCCGTGCCGCGGATTCCGCCGACGAAATCGATGCGCTTGCTCGTGCGCACATCCGCGATGCCGAGCACGGGCCCGAGCAGTTTATCCTGGAGCACGCTCACATCGAGCCGCGATACCGGATCGGCTTTCGCATCGGCGACGCAGCGGAGGCCATACCATTTTCCACCGAGATACATGCTGACCTGGCCGACCGCGGTCGGCGTCGGCGACGCGTTTTCCTGCAGGCCGAACAGCGCCTTCACTTTCGCGAGGAAGTCCGCCGCCGTGAGGCCAAGCAGGTCCACGACGAGACGGTTGTAAGGGAGAATTTTCAATTCGCTCGCCGGGAAGAGCACGCAGAGAAACCAATTGTAGTCCTCGGCTCCCGTGTGGTTCGGGTTCCGCTCGCGCCGGAGCCGCGCCACGCGGGCCGCGCTCGCCGCGCGATGGTGTCCATCGGCGATGTAGGTGACGGGCACCGCGGCAAACGCCTTGACCCACTCTGTGCCGCCGGCGATGCGCCAGACCGTGTGGCGGATGCCATCGGGCGCGGTGAAATCGTGCAGCGGCTTCTCCTTGGTCTTCGCATTCACGAGCGCCGTGACGACCGCGTTGTCACGATACGTGAGAAACACCGGGCCGGTGTCCGCGCTCAACGTGTCGATCAATTTCGTGCGATCGTCTTCTTTGTCCTTCCGCGTCTTCTCGTGCTTCTTGATCAGTTCGGCGTCGTAGTCATCCACGTGGCAACCCGCCATGATTCCGCGCTGAATGTGAGGGCCCATCTGTTGCTGGTAAACGTAGAGGCACGGCTCGGTTTCGCGCACCAGCACGCCCGCCTGTTGGAGCGCGGCGAGGTTCTCCCGCGCCTGCGCATAGACCGCCTCGCTGTAGGGATCCGTCTTCGCCGGCAAATCGATCTCGGCGCGGTCGACCCGCAGGAGCGTGTGCGGCTTTCCCGCGGCGAGCGCGGCGGCCTCGACGGTGTTGACGACGTCGTAGGGCACGCAGGCGACTTCAGGCGCGGCGGCGGGAGTGGGAACGAGACCTTGAAACGGGTGAATGCGCATGGGCGAAAATGAGAGCACTGAGGGTGGGCCACGGAACCCACGGAATCCACGGAAAAAACTAGCGACCGCGCGCAAAGCCTGTCATGCGCCAGGGATTTCCACCATCAGGTCCGGAACTGAAGAAACAAAAAGCCCTCCGTGGCCGGAGGGCTTTGAAATCGAGAGAAAGTATCGCGCGGGCGCTTACTTCTTGGCGGCGGTGCCGCGCTTGAACTTCGAGGTAAACTTCTCGACGCGGCCCGCGGTGTCCACGAGGCGCTTTTCACCGGTGTAGGCGGGGTGCGAGTCCATCGTCACATCGCGAGCGATGACGAAAAACTCCTGCCCGTCGATCTGCTCCTTGCGGGCAGACTTCATGGTGGACTTAGTGAGAAAACGACGGCCGGTTCCGATATCGAGGAAGCAGACGTTGTTGAGGGAGGGATGGCCTTCGGCTTTCATCGCAGTATGAGGAGATTAGCCTTGGCGCGCCTTGTAGCGCGGCTCGACTTTGTTGATGACGTAAATCTTGCCCTTGCGGCGAACGACCTGGCACGCCGGGTGACGCTTCTTGGCCGATTTGATGGAGGAAACGACTTTCATAAAAGGTGGAAAAGCATAGGTCGGCCTTCGCTCTGTCAACGGAATACTTCGGTCGCCGGCCCCAAGATTTTTGGAATCAAAATAGTCGGGTGCCTTCATTCATTCAGAACCAAAGAATAGAAAGCGCCAAAGGCGCGGATCCCATCCGACAAAGATAAAGGGCATCGGACGTTTTCCTGATTCCAGGAGGTCCAGCGCCCCACACTCCGCTGGCTCGCCGACCGCTCTTTTGGCGTTTACGTGCTGCACGCCCCGGTGCTCGTCGCGCTGATGATGCCCTTCCGTCCGCTACCGCAGAGTCCCTACGGACTCGCCCTGCTGCTCATCGTCACCGGTCTGCTCGCCAGCTCCATGCCGGCCAATGTAGCCCGGCACGTGCCGGGGCTGCGCGCGATCTGGTAAGCGCGACGGGCGCAAAGAAACGAAGAGCGAAGTGAAGCGACTCATTCAGACGCAGATTCACATGGAGCCGCGGAGCCTGCGGCGAAAAAATTCCATCAGGCCTCTGCGTGAGCTCCCGTTAATTCGAATTGTCGGTTCCACCCAGATCGGCGGAGTTCCCGATGGACCCCGGTGCCGCGAAACGTCTGAATGACGGTTTGCCTCCCCCGCTCACGCTGCACCCGATCGGCTACCTTCGCACCCGGCAACAGGTGAAGTTTCAAGCCGGACACCAGCCGGAGACCGCGACAGAAGCGCGCAACGAATTGGAACTGCTCGCGGGCCACGATTACGAGCAGGCCTTGCACGACCTCGCTGGCATGGAACGCGTGTGGTTACTCTGGTGGTTTCATCGCAACGCGAACTGGCGTCCGCTTGTGTTGCCGCCGCGGGGACCAGCGCAGCGGCGCGGCGTGTTTGCCACCCGCTCCCCGCATCGGCCCAACCCGCTTGGGTTAACTTCAGTCGCATTGCTCGGCGTCACCGGCCGGCGGCTCCTGCTCGGGCCCTGCGATCTCGTTGATGGCACGCCGGTCTTCGACGTGAAGCCCTACATCGCCGCGCACGATGCCTTCCCGGACGCGCGCGCTGGCTGGATCGATGCGATGGAGGCCGAACTGCGCGAACCCGCACGGTATACAGTGACGCTCTCCGCGACGGCGGTGACGCAGCGCCAGTGGTTGCAGGAAAACGGGTCGATCGATTTCACGCCGCGTCTGATAGAATTGCTCTCGCGGGACCCCACGCCACACCGCACCCGGCGGATCCGCCGCCGCAATCCCACGCAGTTCGACATCGGCTGCGGCGCGTGGCGCGCGGTGTTCACGGTTACAAACGAAACCGTATGCGTTGTCGCGCTAGAGTCGGCGTATCCGATGAGATTTCTGATGCGGCCCGGTTACGAAGACGTCCCAGACCGTGACGCGCAATTGGCGTTTCGGCTGCGCTGGCCGCCCGAATCAAACGAAAGTGCACCCCCGGCTCCCGGGGAACGAGCGAAGGACGTCAGTCCTTAGCGCGCCTGTTTGCTCTGGCCGGTTCCGCGCAGCGCTTTTTCCTGCGCCTGCGCGTTTTGCCGGTTGGCCTTCTGCATCTCGCGATCGATTTTGTCGCGCTCCTTTTGGCTCATCTCCGGCTCAGTCGTGGCGCAGCCGGAAAGCAGCGCGCTCACTATGATGGCCAACAGCGTTGTGCGGTGGGGTTTCATGAGTGAGCTTGGTTACACGTCGGCCCTCAATTTGGTCAACGGGCAAAAAATCCCCGGCGTTCGTCGCGACCGCTTCCGACCGCGTGAAGGCAACGATTGCCCTTCCGCAGAACGCTCGCGAGCAAGCCGGAAGGTCGGGTAACACAAGTCCGCCGCAGTGAACCGCCAAAGTGCGTTGGAAAAAGCACGGGGATCATCGACCGATTTCCAAACCCAGATGGCGGAAGCAAAAATCGCCTCCCTGAAGCGTCAGCGCGAAACCGAAATTGCTCTCGCCCAGACGGCCGGCATGAAAGCCCAGTTGGCCAGCGTCCAGGCGGAGAACACCCAGCTATGATCCCAGCTCGCGGAGTCCCGATCCGCCTCGGACGCATGGGAGTCAAAAACCGCCATCGCCGATCAGGAAATCGATCGGTTGCAGAGACTCCCCGTGGAAAAATGACCACCGCAGCGCGATCGCGCCGGTCAGGAATTTTTCAATTCAAGTTCAGCCGGCGCCCGATCCGTCACTGCGATTGATAAGCATCGGTGGCTGGCCCTACACGGCTGGCATCGGTGGATAATCCGAGTAGCCCGGCGCGCCGGGACTGTAGAAC
>JANOAF010000231.1:0-3436 GCA_031411015.1 Opitutaceae bacterium
ATCGATGTCGTGACCGGTGTGCTCGAGCGCGAGTGCTCCGATCTCAACTTGATTTTCAACCATTGGGTCGTGCGCGGGCCGCTCATCGCGGCCAAGGTCGCCGCGACGCTCGACGGCAAGCTCGCGTGCCGCACTGGCGAATCGAAGTGGATCACCAACGAGCGTTCGCGCGCCGACGTGCACCGCTGGCGCCGGCTTTTCCCCGGTATCGCGGTCGGCGCGATGACGATCCTCAAGGACAACCCGCGCCTCACCGCGCGGCGCGAGGGCGAGGCGGAGTGGTGCCCGTGGCGCTTCGTGTTCGACGGCCTGCTGCGTACGGTCGTGGACAAGAACCTGCCCGCTGTCTTCACCGATGATTTCCGCCACCGCACCATCGTCGTGACGACGCCGCATGGCGGCCTCGGCTACGTGCGCAAGCTGCGCGAAATGGGCATCACGGTCTGGACCTTTGACTCACCGACGCAGCGCGTGCCGTTTGCCGACTTCCGGAAAAAATGCGCCGAGGAGCGCATCGCCGGCGTGCTCGTCGAGGGCGGCGCGCAACTCATCAGCGAACTCGTGCGCGCGCGGCAGCTCGACTACCTCTTCGCCTACCACGCGCCGATCATCCTCGCCGACGACAAGGCCAAGACGATCTTCAGCGGCCTGCGCCCCGAGCGCATCGAGCACGCCCTCCGCCTCACCGACATGCGCCACGAGATCTTCGACGGCGACATCCTCATGCACGGCCGCATGGCGTATCCCGACAAGTTGCTGATCGACGAGACGGCGTTCGGCGCGCGGTGATTTTATTTTGTCATCCTGAGCGGAGCGAAGAGTCCAAGAGAAGAGACGGGGCGGCAAAGAGCGTGCGTGAACCCAAGTGGATTTTTCGCTGCGCTCAGCATGCCAAGCAGGGCGAGACGGCCGGATTGTTTTTTTGAAGCCTGTCTGATTTCCTCAGCTTCCCCATGAGAAAACTCCCCCGCCTCGTGTCCTGCCTGTTGGCTGCTCTCGTCGGGCTCGCGCCCGTCCTCCGCGCCGCTGCCGATGATTTCCCGCCGCATCCCGATTCGATCGCGAATCCCATGGTGCCCAAGGGCGACCTGATCAAATTCGAGTTCGCGTCGTCGAAAATTTTTCCCGGCACGACGCGCGAGGTCACGCTCTACGTGCCCAAGCAATACGACCCCGCGAAACCCGCGTGCGTCTATGTGAACCAGGACGGCGTGCAGTGGGGCGCGCCCGTCGTCTTCGACAACCTGATCGCGCGCCGCGACATCCCGGTGCTCATCGGCGTCTTCGTGCGCCCCGGTGTGGTGAAGGCCGCCGATGCGGAGAAGGCGCTCGATCGCTTCAACCGCAGTTATGAATACGACGGCCTCGGCGACGCGTATGCGCGTTTCCTCCTCGAGGAACTGCTGCCCGCGGTCGAAACGAAATCCACGCCCGACGGCCGCGCGATCAAGCTCTCGAAGTCCGGCGCGGATCGCGCCATCGGGGGATCGAGCAGCGGAGCGATCGCGGCGTTCACGGCGGCGTGGGAGCGGCCGGATGCGTTCACGCGCGTGTTCAGCAACGTCGGCACCTTCGTCGGCCTGCGCGGCGGCGACATTTACCCGACGCTCATCCGCAAATATGAGCCGAAGCCGCTGCGGGTGTTTCTCGTCGATGGCTCCAACGACAACAACATCTACGGCGGCGATTGGTGGATGGCCAACCAGACGATGGAGCGCGCACTCACGTTTTCCGGTTACGACGTGCGCCACGTCTGGGGCGAGGGCGGCCACAACGGCAAGCACGGCACCGCCGTGTATCCCGACGCGATGAAGTGGCTCTGGAGCGGCTGGCCCGCGCCGGTGAAATCTGCGGCGCCGACGAAGAACGCCTTTCTCGCCGCGCTGCTCATCCCCGGCGAGGAGTGGCAGCTTGTGGGCGAGGGCTACCGTTTGACCGAGGGCGCCGCGTCCAACGCCAAAGGCGAGGTCTTCTTCACCGACATCACGAATTCCCGCGCCTACAAGATCGGCCTCGACGGGAAAATCGCGCTCATTCGCAAGGACACGATTCGCAACAACGGGCAGGCTTTCGGGCCCGACGGACGGCTCTATGTCGTCGCCGCCGGCGCGCAGCAGATCCTCGCCTTCGACGCCGAGGGAAAATCCTCCATCATCGCCGAAGGCATCGCGGGCAACGACGTGGTCGTCGCGAAAAACGGCAACATTTACGTGACCAACCCGCCTGTCGGCACGAGCCCGTTCAGCGAGCCGAGCAAGGTTTGGCTCATCAAACCCGATGGCACCAAGCTGGTGGTGGACACCGGCCTGCGCTTTGCCAACGGCGTCACGCTCTCGCCCGATCAGACGTTGCTCTACGTCGCCGACTACCGCTCGAAGTGGATTTACAATTTCAACATCCAGCCCGACGGCACGCTGACGAACAAGCAGCGCTATTTCTGGCTGCACGAGCCCGACGGCCTCGACCAAAGCTCCGCCGACGGCATGAAGGTCGATCGCGACGGCCGCGTGTATGTTGCGACTGCGCTCGGCATCCAGATCTGCGATCAGCCCGGCCGCGTGAACGCGATCATCCCGACGCTCAATGGCAAGATCACCAACCTCTGCTTTGGCGGCGAGAAGTTCGACATTCTCTACGCGACGTGCGCCGAGAAAGTCTATCGCCGCAAACTCAACACCACCGGCGCCCACGCGTGGGCCGAGCCGAACAAGCCGGCGCAGCCGCGGCTGTGACTCTGCCCGCGGCTGGGTAGCGCGCCGACCTCCGGGCGGCGTGTGGGCTTGCCGGCGAATCGCAAAACGACGGGCCCGGAGGTCCCGCCGCTACCCTCGGCCGATGCCGACGAGGTGGCGCCGCGACGTCCGGGCGCGGCGTCGCTGCTCACCGATCCGCGTAGCCGCGCGGATGGGCCGAGTGCCACTTCCACGCGGTCGCGACGATCGACTCTATGTCGGGGAACTTCACTTTCCAGCCCAGCTCGCCCTTAGCCTTGGTCGAGTCGGCGTAGAGCGCGGCGGGATCGCCGGGCCGGCGCGGGCTCTCGATCACCTTCACGGGCTTGCCGGTGATTTTCTCGACGGCGCGGATTACGGCGCGGTTGGAGGTCGGGCTGCCGGTGCCGAGGTTGTTGAAATGCTGCGCGCCCGGCGTGGCCAGTTTGTCGAAGACCGCGATGTGCGCGCGGCTCAGATCGTCCACATGCACGTAGTCGCGCAGGCACGTGCCGTCGGGTGTCGGATAGTCGGTGCCGAAGAGCTCGAGGTGCGGGCGTCGGCCGCACGCGACGTCGATGGCGACGGGAATGAGGTGCGTCTCCGGGTGGTGGTCTTCGCCGATCGTGCCGTCCTCGGATGCGCCGGCGGCGTTGAAGTAGCGGAAGGCCGCAAAGCTGAGCCCGTGGGCGTGCGCGAGGGCCTTGAGCGCGTGTTCGATGTCG
>JANOAF010000232.1:0-5848 GCA_031411015.1 Opitutaceae bacterium
GCCGATTGCGGGGCGCTGCTCTGTTGCCACGTCGCAGTCGACATGAGATAGCGCTGGAGCGCCTTCACCGACCAGCCGTGTTCGATGAACCACGCGGCCAGGTGATCGAGCAGCTCGACGACGACAACACCCGCCGCGCGGTCTATGGCTACACGGATCGTTTTCGGATTCCGGCCTTGCTGCGAAATTTCGACATGGCCAACCCCGACCAGTCGATCGCGCGCCGCGGCGAAACGACCCACCCGTTGCAGGCGCTGTATTTTCTCAACAGTCCGTTTCTCCGCGCCCAAGCCGAGGGCGTAAACCGCCAGCCCGAGATCGCCGAGCAGCTCGACGTCCGCGAGCGCATCCTCGCGATCTATCGGCGCATCCTCATCCGCCAACCGAGCGCCGATGAACTCGCGCTCGCCCAACGCTACCTCGGCCCAACTCCGACCGACGCGCAGTGGGCACAGTTCGCCCAGGTGCTGCTCCTCTCCAACGAATTCTTCTACTGCGATTGAATCGGGCCGCCGAAAAGAAACCACAGATGGACACAGCTAAACACAGATACCCAGAGCCAGACGGACCAAGCCGCGCCTGGTCGGCCTCGCACCCCACACTGGCGACCGCATCGCCCGACGGGTTTTGTTTTCCACTCAGCATCTCTGTTCATCTGTGTCCATCTGTAGTTCAACTGCCTTGTCCCGTCTGAGTTCGCCTCCCCATGTCGACTCACCACCTACCCGCCCACGCCTCAATCTCCCGTCGCGACATGCTTCGCCGCTGCGGCGCCGGGTTCGGCAGCGTCGGCCTCGCCGCGCTCCTCGGCCATTCCCTAGCACGCGCCGCCGACTCTACCGCGCCCGCCACCGGCCCGCTCGCGCCGCGCGCCCCACATTTCCGGCCGCGCGCGAAATACGTGATCCAGATTCTCGCCAATGGCGGCCCGGCGCAGATGGACACCTTCGACCCGAAGCCCGTGCTCACGAAGTATCACGGTCAGCGTCTCCCCATCCACCTCGCGACCGAGCGCCCGACCAGCACCGCCCTCGGCTCGCCGTTCAAATTCCAGCGCTACGGCCAGTGCGGCCTCGAAGTGAGCGAACTCTTCGCCGGCCTCGCCGAAAAACACGCCGACGATCTCTGTGTGATTCGCTCAATGTATTCCGATTCGCCGATCCACGAAAATTGCCTCCGCCTTCTCAACTGCGGCGCGAGCATCATGGCGCGCCCGAGCATCGGCTCGTGGATCACCTACGGCCTCGGCACGGAAAATCAAAACCTCCCCGGCTTCGTCGTCCTCGTGCCGAAAGGCATGCCGGTGGCCGGCGCGGACAACTGGCAGTCGTCGTTTCTCCCCGGCGCCTACCAAGGCACCTACATCGAGACGCAAGATCGCCGCGCCTCGCAGTTGATCGATCATCTCAACAACGCCCAACTCGATCCCGCCGCGCAACGCGCCCAGCTCGACTATGCGGCGGAGCTGAACCGCCGGCATTTCGCCAGTCGTCAAGACCCTGCGCTCGAAGCGCGCATCCAGAGTTTTGAAACCGCGTTTCGCATGCAGACCGCCGCAACGGATGCTTTCGACATCGAACGCGAGCCCGCGCCCATCCGCGCGCTTTACGGCGACACCCCGCAGGCGAAGCAAATGCTGATGGCGCGCCGGCTCGTCGAGCGCGGCGTGCGATACGTGCAGGTCTGGCACGGCACACTCCAGCCGTGGGACAGCCACGACAACATCGAGAAGAGCCACCGCCGTCTCGCCACCGAATGTTGTCAGGGCCTCACCGCGCTCCTCACCGATCTCAAACAACGCGGACTCCTCAACGACACGCTCGTGATCTGGGGCGGCGAATTCGGCCGCACGCCCACCGTCGAGTTGTCGCAGGGCGAAAAAGTCAGCCCCACCGCCGGCCGCGACCACAACCACCACGGCTACACCATGTGGCTCGCCGGCGGCGGCACCAAAGGCGGCTACACGCACGGCGCGACCGACGACTTCGGTTTCAAAGCCGTGAAAGACCGCGTCCACGTGCACGACCTCCAAGCAACGGTCCTCCACCTCCTCGGCCTCGACCACGAGCGGCTCACCTACAAACATAGTGGCCGCGATTTCCGGCTCACCGATGTTTCCGGGCAAGTTGTCGACCGGCTCATCGCGTAGGGGCTGACAGCCGTGGAACGTTCTTTCCATTTGCATCGCTGCGTATCGCGGCTCTTATCGCTGCCAATGAAGACGCTCACGATTACCCAAGCGCGCAAAAATCTTGGCCAGCTCTGCGGTGAGGCCGCCCGCGGCAAGGTCGTCGGCATCATCTCCGGCCACCAGATTTTCCAGCTCAAGCCGGTGCAGGTCGTGGCGTGGGACGACACCTATGTCGCCAAGGAATACGGCGTGACGGCGCCCGAGATGGACGCGTTTGTCGCGCGGGCCGACGCCGACGTTGCCCGCAAGGAGAAGCGCGGTGCCTACTCCCGCTTCAAGGGCAAGTTCGACCCGAAGTCGCTCGCGTGAAGGACGTCCGCATCGACCAGCGGCTGCTCGCGGCGATTCGCAAACTCGCCGCCACCGAGCGCCGCGAAATTGGCGGCGCGATTGCTGCCGCGCAGGAGGTCTTCGGCTCGCCGCACGCGCACACCGGAGCCGGCGTGCGCAAACTGAAGGGCCGTTGGTATGAAGTGCGCGCGGGCCTGGATCAGCGTCTCATCTTCCGCGAAGGCGACGACTGCCTGTCGTTCGAGTTCATGGGCAATCACGACGACGTGCAGCGCTTTCTCAAATCCACGAAATAGCTTTGTGCCCTGCGCGCCGAAACGGTTGCACGCGCGACGTCGTCGTTGCCAGCCCCGCGATTCTCACCCAGAAATTCATCGCGCCTTCTCCCCTCAGCATCGTTCGTCGCCTCACCCCATGACCACCCGCCGCCACTTTCTCGCCGGTCTCGGCACGGCCGCGGCCGCGACTTGGCTCCAACCGCTCCGCGCCGCCGCACCGCGTGCCGGCCCGATCCGCTTGATCGTGCGCGGCGACGACATGGGTTTCTCGCACAGCGGCAACCAGGCGCTAATCCAATGTTATCGCGAGGGCATCGAGACTTCGATCGAGGTCATTGCCCCTTCGCCGTGGTTTCCCGAGGCCGTGCGTTTGCTCGCACAACCGGAGAACGCGGGCGTGGATGTCGGCGTACACCTCGCGCTCACGAGTGAGTGGGACAATGTGAAATGGCGGCCGCTCACCGCGTGCCCCAGCCTGGTCGATGCCGACGGTTTCTTTTTCCCCATGCTGCGGCCGAACAAAAATTATCCCGGTCGCTCCGTCGCCGAAAACAAGTGGCGGCTTGAGGAGGTCGAGCGGGAATTCCGCGCCCAAATCGAACTTGTCCGCCGGCACGTGCCACGCGTCAGCCACGTCTCGGCCCACATGGGTTGCAGCGGACTCTCGCCGGAGGTGGCGGCGATGTCACGGCGGGTCGCCCGCGAGCTCGGCGTCGATATCGATCTCGACGAACACGGGGTGAAAATCATGCGCTACGCCGGCCCCAAGGGCACCTCCGCCGAAAAGCTCGCCAGTTTTCTCAAGGCCCTGGAATCACTCCAGCCCGGCGGCACTTATTGGTTCATCGATCACCCCGGGATCGACACGCCCGAGCTGCGCGCGATCAGTCACATCGGCTATGAAAATGTCGCCGCCGATCGGCAGGGTGTCACCGACACGTTGACGCACCCGACCGTCAAAACGCTGATCAAGGCGCGCGGCATTGAGCTCATCGGCTATCGCGATCTGCGGAGGTAAGGAGAAAACCCCAGCTGGGACACTACCACCAAGGAATGCAGCTTACGGCATTGCGAATTCACGATCGCTGCGGACTGTCTCGGCGAAAGTTTTTCGCTGCGTGAATTCAAATCCGAGTTTCCTCTCTCACCTTGGCACCCTCATCGGGGTTTTTTTCGGGCTTTTCTTCGCCGGGGTCGCAGGGACTCTTGCCTTCCTAGCTTACAGCTTCCGCCACTTGTTCGGCCGCCCCGTGCCCATCCGGGTCGTGCTCGATCCGGGCGACGCGCAGGAGTGGCGGAAGGGCAACGGCACCAATTCCCCGATCCCCGAGCGGGCGAAATAGGGCGCGTCGTCGCGGCGTTTGTGGAAAACGTGTTGTTCTGAGTCGGGCGGTAAAGCCCGGTTGCCTTGATTGGGTTCGCTCTCATCGTGGCTCGCGGTTCACACCCCGATTGCAGCCCATGAACTCACTCACCCGTCGCTCCTTTCTCAAGACCTCCACCCGTGCGGCTGGCACCGCGCTCGCCGCGCCGCTCATTTTTTCGCGGCGCGCGCGGGGGGCCGATACCGCCGTGAAGCCGGGCAACCGGATCACGATGGGGTTCATCGGCACCGGTCGCCAGTGCCTCAACGCCAATCTCCCCGCCCTGCTCAACGAGGATGATGTGCAGGTCGTCGCCGTGTGTGATGCCGACGCGTGGCGGATGAATTTTGCGAAGGAAAAGGTCGATGCGTTCTACGCTGAGCGCGCGCCCAGCGGCACCTACAAAGGTTGCGCCGCAATCCGGGATTTTCGCGAGCTGCTCGCGCGGCGTGATATCGATGCCGTCATGATTTCCACGCCGGATCACTGGCACGTGCCGATGGCGCTGGCGGCGGTGCGCGCCGGCAAGGACGTGTGTTGCGAAAAACCCCTCACGCGCAACGTCGCCGAAGGCCGTCGCCTCGCCGATCTCGCGGCAAAGGAGAAACGTGTTTTCCGCACCGACAGCGAATTCCGCTCGCTCGGCCGTTTCCATCACGCGGCGCAGCTCGTCCGCAACGGGCGCATCGGCAAACTCACGCGCGTCATCACCGCGACGCCGAAGGACACGGCGCTCGCGATGCCCGCGCCGATGCCCGTGCCGCCCGAGCTCGACTACGACATGTGGCTCGGCCCCGCGGCCGAGGCGCCTTACACTGAGAAACGCGTCCACACCCGCCACCACACTACCGCCCGCCCCGGCTGGATTACGATTCGCGAATATGCCGACGGCATGATCGCGAATTGGGGCGCGCACCTGAACGACATCGCGCTGTGGGGTGCCGACCTTGAGCGCACGGGTCCCGTCACGATTGCGGGCACCGGCACCTATCCGCCGGCGGGAAATCTCTGGGACGTGATTTTGGACTTCTCGATCGATTTCACCTACGCCAACGGGCTCGTGCTCACCTGCAAAACCGATTCGCCCTACGTGCGCTTTGAGGGCACCGAAGGCTGGATTCAGGTGCCGTTCACGGGCCGCTCCGAGGCCAGCCATCCGGATCTGTTGAAATGGAAACCCGGCCCCAGCGATCTCGTGCTGCCGCTGAAGCCGAGTGAAAAACGCGACTTCCTCGACGCCGTGAAATCGCGCGGCAACACGCTCTGCGACGCCGAGGTCGGCCACCGTGTCACGTGCCTCGCGCATCTCGGCCTCGCTGCCGTCGCGCTCGGGCGGCCGCTGAAATGGGATCCAGTGAAAGAGGAGCCCGTCGGGAAGGACGACGAGGCGCGCGCGCTGCTGAAAGCGAAACCGCCCCGCGCAAAGTGGGCGAAGATCGGAGCGTGAGGCGAAAAAACCCGCGAGACTCGAGTCAGATCGTAGCCGCGAGCGTGAGCGAGTGGGCGAATCACCACTCGCTCACGCTCGAGGCTACCAATGCAATCGATGCTCCGACCGAATCCTTAAAACGCCTCAATACAGCAGCGCACCGCGGCGACGCTCCTCGAAAAGCGCGGAGGATTTTTCCCAGCGGGCTTTGATGGCCGCGCGGGACTCCCCGGTTTTGAGCGCGGAAATCGTTTCGTCGTCGCCGAGGAGGCGGGCCATGTCGTCGACTTTGAAT
>JANOAF010000233.1:0-11319 GCA_031411015.1 Opitutaceae bacterium
GACGCCCGGAATCTGCGCGAGCTTCTGCGCGACCCGGGTATCGACGAGATCATGCACCTGCGGGAGCGGCAGGCTGGCGGAGGTGACTGCGAGCGTGACGATCGGCGTATCGGCGGGGTTGACCTTGCGGTAGATCGGTGGCGCCGGGAGATCGTTGGGCAGGAGATTGCTCGCGGCATTGATCGCGGCCTGCACTTCCTGCTCCGCGACGCCCATCGAGATCTTCAGCGAAAATTGGAGCGTAATCACCGAGGAGCCGCCGGAGCTGGCCGAAGACATTTGGTTCACGCCGGGAATCTGGCCGAAACGCCGCTCCAGCGGCGCCGTGATCGCACTGGCGGTGACGCCCGGACTCGCGCCGGGATAAAACGTGAAGATCTGAATCGTCGGGAAATCCACCTGCGGCAGCGCGGACACCGGCAGGAGCCGGTAGGCCATGATACCCGAGAGCAGCAACGCCACCATCAGCAGGCTCGTCGCCACCGGCCGCAAAATGAAGAGGCGAGAGGGGCTCATTTCCCTTCCTGCTTCTTCTTGCCCTTGCCGCCGCGGTCGCCCTTGGGCGCCGGCAGATTTTTGTTCGGATCCTCGGCGAGCACAGTGACGACCCGGCCTTCCCGCAGGCGATCCAGGCCTTCGAGAATAACCACATCGCCGACCTCAAGGCCCTTGGTGATCACCTGCACTTGGTTTTCCGACGGACCAAGCACGACATCGCGCACCGTGGCCTTGTTCTCAGCGCCGACGATGTAGACGTAATTCCCGCGCGAGCCGAACTGCACGCCCACCGCCGGCATCACCAACACATCGCGCAGGGTGCGCACCCGCAGGCGCACGTTCACAAACTGATTGGGAAATAGTTTTTCGTCGGCGTTGGGAAACTCGGCCTTGAGCCGCAGCGTGCCCGTCGCGAGATCGATTTGGTTGTCAACGGTGCGCAAAGTGCCCGTGGCCAGCACGCCGCGTTCGCTGCGATCCCACGCCTCGACATGCAGCACCTCGCCGGCGCGCAGGGGTTCGACGACGTTCTGTAACTCAACCTCCGGCACGGTAAACGAGACGGTGATCGGCCGCGTCTGCGTAATCGTCACCAGGCCGCCCGCATCGCCCGCCCGGATCATGTTGCCCGCATCGACCTGCCGGAGTCCCAGCCGCCCGGAAATCGGGGCCTCGATGTTGGTGTAGTCGAGTTGGCGCCGGGCGTCTTCCACCCGGGCCTTTTCGACACCCAGCATACCTTCGCGTTCGGCGACGAGCGCCTGCTGCGCCTCCAGCTGCTGCGCGGTCACGAGCGTCTGCCCGTGGAGCTGCTTGAAGCGATCCAAGTCGGCCTTGGCGGTGCGCACCTGCGATTGAGACTGAAGAAAGCTGCCCTCCATCTGCGCCAGTCGGAGGCGGTAGGGCTCGGGATCGACTTCGGCGAGGAGCTGACCCTGCTTCACTTCCTGCCCCTCGGTAAACGCCACTTTGAGCAATTGCCCATCGACCCGACTGCGCACGACCACCGTGTTGAGCGGGACGACCGTGCCGATGGCGCGGAGATGCACCGCGAGGTCGGCTTTCTTGGCGGCTTCGGCGCGCACCGGCACGGGCTGGCTATTGCCGCGCGAGCGGAATGAACCATACATGGACGGCTTGGGTGCGCTGGTCTGCACGGCGAAATACCAGACGCCGCCGGCAAACACGACGGCAACCGCGGCATAAATAAACCAACGGCGACGCGAGGGAGGAGCAGAAGGGGAAAGGGACATGCAGCAAACGAGTGGAGGGAAAGAAGCGGAGTAGCTTGCCCGCCAGACGACCACGGCCAAGGAACCGTTGCTAGGATTTTCTGGGGATTTTGCGCGGAGAGAGTGTAATGAGAACTGAAGCGAGGGTCCGAGTGGCACGGGCAGCTTGCCCGTGGGCTCGAATCGCGGGAGGCATCCGCCTCCTTGCACACGAGCGGGACGCCCCTGTCACGCACCAGGCACCGAACTGGCCTTGCTTCCAATTACACCGCTCCGAGAGTTGGAAAAGGGGGCGGGAAGCGGGCGGGTGGAGACTCGCTAACAGAACCCGTCGTCTCAACCCTATCCCCATGAAACTCGCCCTCGCCCCGGCCGTGCTTCTCACCGTCCTCGCCCTCGCCTTTTTCGCGCCGCCGGCCCGCGCCACCTCGCCGGCCTCGGTCGCCACCCTGCCCGCCGAGGTGAAGCGTGTGGTGTTCCTCGGCGACAGCATCACGCAGAGCGGATTCTACACGGCATGCGTGGAGACGTATTTCCTCACGCGTTTTCCGAATCGCCCCATCGAGTTCATCAACGTCGGACTCTCCAGCGAAACCGTCTCCGGTCTCTCCGAGCCAAATCACGCGAACGGCGCCTTCCCTCGCCCCGACTTGCACGAACGGCTCACCCGCGTGCTCGCGCAGACCAAACCCGATTTCGTCTTCGCCTGCTACGGTATGAACGACGGCATCCATCTGCCCTACGACGCCGAGCGGGCCCGCGCCTTCGAGGCCGGCATTCGCCGACTGCGCGCGGCCGTGCTCGCGACCGGTGCGCGCCTCGTGCACATCACGCCCCCACCCTTTGACAACGTGAAGGGCACCAATCCCCACTACGCCGGCGTGCTCGAACGCTACGCCGCGTGGCTCATGCAACGCCGTGCCGACGGCTGGGACGTCATTGACCTCAACACCGCGATGACCCGCGAACTCGTAGCGCAACGCGGAAAGGAGCCGACCTTCACGTTCGCAAAAGACGGCGTGCATCCCGACGAGCGCGGCCACTGGGTCATGGCCCGCACGCTCCTCCGCCACCTCGGCGCCGGCGATTTGCCCGACACGCTCGATGCCAACGATATGTTCGCCGCCTACCCGTCCGGCCCGGCCGTGCTGAAACTCGTCCGCACCCGCTCCGGCCTGATGAAGGAAGCCTGGCTCACCGCCATCGGTCACAAACGCCCGGGCAAACCCGGCCTCCCGCTCGAAGAAGCGCGCCAGCGCGCGGCGGTGATCGATGCGGAGATCGGAGTAGTGCTGGCTAAGCCATCGGAGCGGTAACTATTCGGGATCGAATCAGAACCGAATCATTGAGCGTAGCCCGTGTATTCCTCCCAAGACGCGCCGTTCCAGCGGAGAAAAACACGAGACAAAGGCTTTTCGGCACATTCGAGCATCTTCGAAGTCCATCGGCGCATATCCGCCAAATTCTCGATGTCCGCATCGCCAGTAACATAGAGAATATCCCTCGCAGGCACTGAAGCTACGATTTGCCCAGATACCAAAGACGCAACCGAGTCCCAGATTTCGGGCAGCAAAAGTAACGTGGCTTCGTAATTGCCGCCGGCGGTCAACATCAGGATTCGGTCTCCCTGGTTGGAGCGAACTTCCAGATTTAACCCGCGCAGATTTTGAAGCGCTCGATCGTGCAGTTCATTTTTTGACACGCCCAAGCGCATTAAATCCCTCTTCGCGAGGATTTCGAAATGCGAACCCACGTCGAAGGCATAGAAAATAATTAGATCAGCCACGAGGCGTTGCTCAACAGGCGAGTCCATTTCAGAGAGCGTCATGTCAGCATCACCAATTTTCGGTAACGCCACATACATGCGCGGCACGACCGTGCTCAGCGTCTTCAAAGATTCATCTGCAAGGTTCATTCTTTACTCAGAATTGTTCGCCAAGAACCCACAGCCCACTTCTGAAGCCCGCTCATTTCCAAAGCCGAATTTCAAGGGGAGCACTCGTGCTCACCCCACAAACCCATAATCATACGGCGCCCGCATTTCGCGTTGCACGTAGGTGTTGGCCTCGGCGGCGTGGTCGCCGGTGAATTTTTCCGCGGCGGAGTCCCACGTGAGTTTTTCGCCGGTGCGCATCGAGATGGCGCCGAGATGGCACATCGTCGCGGAGCGGTGGCCGGTCTCGACGTCGCAAATCGGGGCTTTCCGCGATTTCACACAGTCGAAGAAATTCTCCATGTGGTTCTTACTCTCGTAGAGCTTGACCGCGCCCTCAGGGAGCGGCGCCTTCAACAATTCCGGATCGCTCGCGAGGATGCGGTCGCGGTTCACCCAGATCCAGCCGGCGGTGCCCTCGAAGCGGATGCCGTTGCGCTGGCCGTCGGCGACGACCTTCGCGCCGAACATACTGTCATCCTTCGTCGTGAAAATATTCAGCCGCACGCCGTTCGCGTAGATGTAGTTCACCTCGTATTCGCTGAAGGTGTTGAAGCCGCCGGCGATGGGCGGCGTGAGCACGCGCGACGTGACCTCACGCGGCGCGAGCAGGCCGATGGCCCAGTAGGCGATGTCGTTGTGGTGCGCGCCCCAGTCGGTCATCGTGCCGCCGGAGTAGTCATACCAGAAGCGAAACGTCTGGTGGCAGCGCTGCTTCACGTAGTCGACCTTCGGCGCCTGCCCGAGCCAGAAATCCCAGTTCAGCTCGGTCGGCACCGCGCTCGACGCAAACGGCCCGTCGCGCAAGCCCGCGGGCAGCCACACGCTCGCCTCCTTGAGTTGGCCGATGCGCTCGTTGCGGACGAGTTCGCACGCGAGGCGGAAACGCGAAGAGCTGCGCTGCTGCGTGCCGGTCTGCAAAACAATGCCGCTCTGCTTCACCTCGCGCACAAGCCGCCGGCCCTCGTCGATCGTGAGTGTGAGCGGTTTCTCGGCATAGACATCTTTCTTCGCGCGCGACGCGCCGAGATTCACCAGCGTGTGCCAGTGGTCGGGCGTGCCATTGACGAGCGCGTGCACATCGCTCCGCTCCAGCACCTGACGAAAGTCCGAATAGATTTTCGGTGCGGACTTGCCCTCGACGGTCAGCTTCGTCGCCGTCGCCTCGGCGCGTTTCGAGTCAACGTCGCACACGGCGACAATGTCGCCCCAGTTGGCGGCATTGCGCGCATCGCCCGTGCCCTGCCCGCCGCAGCCGATGAGCGCATAGCCGGGGCGGTCGTTGGGCGACGGTTTCTTTTTCGCCGGCTCCTCCGCCGCGGCGAGCTGGCGCTCGACAAACCACAGCGGCAGGCCGGTCAAAGTGGCGACAGTAGCGCAGCGCTTGATGAACGCGCGCCGGGAGACGTGAAAGGTTTTCATCGGGGGAACGGGGCTAGCGCCAAGGGCGACGCGGCTCGATAAAGGCGCGCCCCCGGGCACGCGTCAATGCGCGGACAAAATGCACCGCGCGCTTGGGCGCATCTCAGTTTCTTGCAGCGCCCCGCACCGGGCGCAGCGCGGTCAGCCTGACCGCGTTCTCCGACCCAACAAGGGCAGGCTGCCCGCACTGCAGTTGCGACCACACCTCCGGTGCGCGGCCAGTGCTAAAACCGAAAATACGCCAGCCGCTTAGTAGCGGTAGTGCTCGGGCTTGTAGGGCCCACCCACCGACACCCCAAGATAAGCAGCCTGATCCTTGGTGAGCTTGGTGAGCTTCGCGCCGATTTTTTCGAGATGCAGCCGGGCGACCTCTTCGTCCAAATGCTTGGGCAAGCGATAAACGCCGACCGCGTAGGTATCCTTGTTCTTCCAGAGATCGAGCTGCGCCAGCGTCTGGTTGGTGAAGCTGTTCGACATCACGAACGACGGGTGACCCGTCGCGCAGCCGAGATTCACGAGCCGGCCTTCGGCGAGCAGGTAAATGCTCGGACCGCCAGGGAACGTGTAGAGGTCATACTGGGGTTTCACGTTGATGCGCTTCGCATCGGACGTGTTGAGGCGATCGACTTGGATTTCGTTGTCGAAGTGGCCGATGTTACAGACGATCGCCTGGTCCTTCATCTTCCGCATGTGCTCAAGCGTGATGATGTCCTTGTTGCCGGTCGTCGTGACGTAGAAGTCGGCCGTGCCGAGCGTGGACTCGAGGGTGTTGACCTCGAAGCCTTCCATCGCCGCCTGCAAAGCATTGATCGGATCGATTTCGGTGACGACGACGCGGGCACCAAAGCCCTTGAGCGAAAACGCCGAGCCTTTACCCACGTCGCCGTAGCCGCAAACGCAGGCGACTTTGCCGGCGATCATGACGTCGGTCGCGCGCTTGAGACCATCGGCGAGCGACTCGCGGCAGCCGTAGAGATTGTCGAATTTCGATTTCGTGACGGAGTCGTTCACGTTGATCGCAGGGACGCGGAGTTTGCCCTTCTCGAGCATCTGGTAGAGGCGATGCACGCCCGTCGTCGTCTCCTCGGAGACGCCGCGCCACTCCTTGGCAATGTTGGTCCAACGCTTCGGATCGATTTTGTGCACGCGCTTGAGCGTGTCCTTGATGACCTGCTCCTCGTGTGAACCGGACTTGGTGTTAACCCAGTCGCTGCCTTCCTCCAGTTCACAACCCTTGTGAATGAGCAGAGTGACATCGCCACCGTCGTCGACGACCAACTGCGGGCCCTTGCCGCCCGGAAACGAAATCGCCTTCAACGTGAGATCCCAATATTCCTCCAGCGTCTCGCCCTTCCACGCGAAAACCGGCGTGCCGGCAGCCGCGATGGCAGAAGCCGCATGATCCTGCGTCGAAAAGATATTACACGAAGCCCAACGCACGTCGGCCCCGAGTTCCTTCAGCGTCTCGATCAGCACCGCCGTCTGAATGGTCATGTGCAGCGAGCCCGTGATCCGCACGCCAGCGAGCGGTTTCTTGGGGCCGAACTTCTTGCGGACCGACATCAGGCCGGGCATTTCGTGCTCGGCGATGGAGATTTCCTTCCGGCCCCAGCCGGCGAGGGAAATATCTTTGACTTGGTAGTCGGAGTTTTTGCGGGACGGTTTTTTCGCAGCGGATGCCATGTTAAACAAAATCTACGGTTGAATACGGACGGACGGGTTACTTTACCGCAGCGCGGAGTTCGGCGACCTTGTTGGTGTTTTCCCACGGCAAGCCCTTCTTGCCGAAGTGCCCATAGTTGGTCGTCTGCCGATAAATCGGCCGGAGCAGATTGAGCTGCTTCACGATATCCGCCGGTTTGAAGCTGAAAACTTTCTGCACCGCCGCGGCGATTTTTTCGTCCGAGACCTTGCCCGTGCCAAACGTGTCGATGAAAACGCTGACCGGGTTCGGATGCCCGATCGCGTAGGCAAGCTGGAGCTCCGCAATGTCAGCGAGCCCCGAGGCCACGACATTTTTCGCCACCCAACGCGCCATGTAGGCAGCTGAGCGATCGACCTTCGACGGATCCTTGCCGGAAAACGCCCCGCCGCCGTGGCGGCCCCAGCCACCGTAGGTGTCGACGATAATCTTGCGACCCGTGAGGCCGGAGTCGCCCTGCGGCCCACCGATGACGAAGCGACCAGTGGGATTGATGAGATATTCCGTGCGCGCATTAAGCATGCGCGCCGGGATCACCTTCTTAATCACGTTCTCGATCAAAAATGATTCGATCACCGAATGCGGCACATCCGCGGTGTGCTGAGTCGAGATGACGACGTTGACGACTTCCGTCGGCTTGCCGTCGACGTAGCGGACGGAAACCTGCGACTTTGCGTCGGGGCGGAGCCACTTCACCGCGCCGCTCTTGCGGATCGCGGTAAGCTTGCGGCCGAGGCGGTGCGCAAACATCACGGGCGTCGGCATCAGCTCGGGCGTCTCGGTGCAAGCGTAACCAAACATTAGGCCTTGATCGCCAGCCCCCTGCTCGGCGGTCTTTTTGCCCTTGGCCTTCTTCGCATCGACGCCCTGAGAGATGTCCACGGACTGCGCCGTCAGGTAGTTGTTGATGAAAACGGTGTCGGCGTGGAAGACGTCGTCGTCGTTCGTGTAACCGATATCGCGAATCGCATCGCGGATCACTTTACCGAGGTTAATCGCCTCTTCCAGCGCCTTGGTCTTGCCGGTGAGTTTGTTCTGCAGCTTGGGAATCGTGATCTCGCCACCGACGACGACGATGTTGGATTTCACGAACGTCTCGCACGCCACACGACTCGTGCGGTCGATGGCTAGGCAGGCGTCGAGCACACTGTCGGAAATCAGGTCGGCAACCTTGTCAGGATGCCCCTCACCAACTGACTCGGAGGAGAAAACAAATGATTTGGCCATGGGATTTGAAAGGCCGACAGCAAACCAACGCGCGACGTCCAGGGGCAAGATCAAACATCAACATATCTCGATTTAGTGATGCGTGGAAACACTACCCTGGGTAATCACCCCGGAATTTTCCATAATTCCTTACCAAAGTTCCCGTTGTGTCGGGCCGATTTGATTTCAAACCTCTGTCACGATGGATTCATCTCCTCATTCCACGCCGCTTGTGCTCGCCGGACGAAAGGTCCTGATCGTGGACGATGATCGGCTGAACATCCGAATCCTAGGCGGGATTCTTAAGAGCGATGGCTACGTGGTTTCAGATGCGAATTCGGGCGAACGCGCGCTGGAGCTTTACGCGGAATTTCTGCCGGACTTGGTCCTGCTGGATGTTGTGATGCCGGGAATCGACGGTTTGGAAACGTGCCGCCGAATCAAACGCGCTTACGGGGAGAAAAGCGCTCCCGTGATCTTCATCACGGCAAAGAGCGAATCGGATGACGTCGTGGAAGGCCTGCTTGCCGGTGGCTCTGACTACCTGCCAAAACCGTTCAAACCCAAAGAGGTCCTCGCCCGCATCCGAACCCATCTGCAAAATCGGGCTATGGCCGAACAGCAGGCGCTGCTCGTAACCCAACTGAGCAAAGCCAACGCCTCGAAGAATCGCTTTCTCGGCATGGCGGCGCATGATTTGCGCAACCCGCTCGCGTCGATTCGCGGTCTCGCAGAATTCCTGCGCGACGGCGTCGCCGGACCGATGAACGCCGACCAGCTCGACCTAGTGCAGACCATTCACGGGGCCAGCCAGGCGATGCTTGAGATGGTCAACGAACTGCTCGACGTGGCGACCATCGAGTCCGGTGAGCTGAAACTGCACATCGAGAAACACAATCTCGGTGACCTCGTCGCAAAATCGGTCGCGCTCACCAATATGGAGGCAGTAAAAAAATCGACCCACGTCGTTTTCGAAGCCCCCGCGGCAGCCGTCGTCCCCACGATTGATGCGGCGAAAATGAAACAGGTCGTGGATAATCTCCTGAGCAATGCCGTGAAGTATTCCCCCCCGGGGTCGAAAGTAACCATCATCGTGACGGACGACGCCGCAAACAAGTGCTACATTCTCGCGGTGCGCGATCAAGGCCCGGGAATTCCGGACAGCGAGCGTGATAAACTCTTCAAGGATTTCGGCCGTCTCTCGGCGCTACCCACGGGTGGCGAAAAAAGCACTGGCCTCGGTCTCGCCATCTGCCGCAAGATTGTCGAAGCGCACCACGGCACCATCAAAGCCGAGAATCTTCCCACCCTCGGTTGCGAATTCCGCGTCAGCCTTCCCTATCCTCGATGAAATTCACTGGCCCAATCCTCGTTGTCGATGACGAGCCGCACATTCGAAAATACGTTTCACTGATCCTGAAACAAATGGGAGTGACGCAGATCTTTGAGGCCGGCAATGGCGAGGAAGCCGTCATCGTCTACCAACGCGACAAACCGCGCCTCGTGCTGATGGACGTAAACATGCCGCGAATCGACGGCATCCAAGCGCTCCGCCGCTTGAAAGAAATCGATCCCGAATGCTGCGTGGTCATGCTCACTTCCCTTACCAATCGCGACACCGTCCAGCAGGCATTGGACCTTGGCGCCCAAAATTACATTCGCAAAGATACTCCCAAGGAAGAAATCGCCAAGGCCCTTGCCGAAACGTTCGCCGAGTGTTTCGGCTCCGAAGAATCACCACCCAACCCATGAGCGCCGCCCCGGAATCACAGTCCCGTGCCCCTGCCTACCGCCCACTCGCGGAGGTAAGATACTCCTTGCCCGAAATGCTCGAGGAGCTGAAGGCCGAGCGCGCCGCTTCGGGTTTCGCGATGGAGAAACTCGACCAGCACGAGATCGGAAAAATGTTCAAAGCCAAGTCTCCCCGTGCAAAATCCAAAAAGTAGCAGCCCGTTTCTTGAGCGCATTCGCAAGCTCCCGCATTTCGACTTCATGCAGGAGGTCGAGGGGCTGCGCAATCGGCACGGGGATGGCCCGCCATTCTTGCAGGCCATCGTCGACGAGAAATACCTGACCAAGGACGAAGCCTGTCGCCAGTGGGCTGACACTCTCAACGTCGCCTACGTCGATCCCTTTGCCTCGATCATCACCGAGGAAGCGACCGAGAAAATCCCGGTTGAAGTCGCCAAAAAAGCCAAAGCCCTGGGGCTCTACGTGCTGGATGGCGTGATGACCGTCGCGATGGCCGACCCGTCGGACACCGACCTCGTCCGGCGTCTCGGGCAGATCGCCCAGATGCCTGTGAGCCCCGTCTTCGCACTCACCAAGGAAATCGAAGACGCGATCGCGATCCACTACTGCACGGAGAAGGGCATCGAGGAAAGCCTGAGCGACCTGGAGAACTCCGCCCTCTTCGATCGGCCGGAGATCGCCGGGGAGAAACTCGCCGCTCTCGCCGAGAACAACGCCCTCATTCAGGTTCTCGAGGAAATCATCTTCTACGCGATGCGCGAGCGTGCGACCGATATCCATGTTGAGGCCCACGAGACGCACTGTCGCATTCGCTTCCGGGTCGACGGCAACCTGCGCGACATCCTCACCTACTCGCGCAAGCTGCACCGGGCGCTACTCTCACGGATCAAGATTCTCTGTAATCTAAATATCGCCGAAACCCGTTTTCCCCAAGACGGACGCTTCACGATGCCGGTCGGCAGCCAGGCCGCCAATTTCCGCGTCTCGACGATTCCCTCCGCCTTTGGCGAGAAGGCCGCCATCCGCATCCTCGCCTCCTCGGGGAAAAAGACGATGGTGACGCTGGACAAGATGATGATGTCGCAGTCGATCCTGCAGCCCTTCCGGCGCTTGATTCAAAATCCGACCGGGATTGTTTTCGTCACCGGCCCGACCGGCTCCGGCAAAACCACCACGCTTTACGCCGCACTCAACGAGATCAACACGCCGGTCCGCAACATCTCCACCATTGAAGATCCGATCGAAATCCAGCTGCCGGGCATCACGCAGAGTCAGGTCAACACCAACATCGACCTGAAGTTTGCCACCGTCCTGCGCGCACTCATGCGTCAGGACCCGGATGCGATTCTCATCGGCGAAATTCGCGATCTTGAGACCGCCAAGATCGCCACCGAAGCCGCTCTCACGGGTCATATTGTTTTCGCCACGCTGCACACGAATACCGCCCCGCAGGCGATCGTGCGCCTCGTAGAAATCGGCGTGGAGCCCTACATGGTCGCGCCCTCGGTGATCGGCGTCCTCTCACAGCGCCTCGTCGCCCGAATCTGTGAGGCGTGTAAAGAAGCCTACTACCC
>JANOAF010000234.1:0-8853 GCA_031411015.1 Opitutaceae bacterium
GGCGTCCTCGCCGTCGGCGAGACGAGGACCGTCACCATTACGATTCTCCCCGGCCAGTCCTCTTACGCGGCCACGACGCGCAACGGCGTCACGTCCGCCTCCTGGCCCGCTTGGTCGGGCAGTTATTCCTTCGCCGGCGCGGGTGCCGTGGTCGGCGTGCCGGTCGCAACTTCGGCCCCGGCGGCCGCGCCCGGCTTTGTCGCTGGCACGTCAGCCCTCGCGGCGGGCGGTCGCTTAGTGTGTCCCGTCACCGTCACTGGCGGCGGCACCTACTCGTATCGCTGGTATCTGAACGGCGTGCTCATTCAGGGGGCCACGGCCAATCCCTACATCGTCGAGTCACTCACCGCCGGCAATGCCGGCACCTACGCCGCCGATGTCATCAACGCCCTCGGCACCACGCGCATCAGCGCCGGCACCGTCACCGTCGGTGCCGCCGGCTCGCCCGTGATCGCGTTGCAGCCGATCTCCAAGATCGTCGTGCCGGGTGCCACCGTGAGCTTTGCCACCAGCGCGACCGGCAGCGGGCTCACCTACCAGTGGTTCCGCAACAACCTCGCCCTCGCCGGCGAGACCGGCCCGATTCTCCTGCGCAACAACGTGAACGCGGCCGACGCCGGCACCTACACCGTGCGCATCAGCAACGGCGCGGGCACCGTCACCAGCGCCGGCGGCACGCTCACACTCTCCGCCAATGCCTCGCGGCCCGCGAACATCTCCGTTCGCACCAACGTCGCCACCGGCGCCACGGTGATTCCCGGTTTCGTCCTGCAGGGCAGCGGCACCAAGCGCGTGCTCATCCGCGCCGTCGGCCCCGGGCTCGGGGTCTTCGGTCTCACCGGCTTGATGAGCGATCCGAAGTTCGCCGTTTACCAAGGCCCGACCAAGATCGCGGAAAACGACGACTGGTCCACCACCAACGTCGGCCAAGCCTTCACCGCCACCGGGGCCTTCGCCATTACGGCCGGGTCGAAAGACGCCGCGCTCGTCACCGACCTCGCCGCTGGCCGCGACTACACCGTGCAGGTCACCAATTCGACCGGCACCGGCGGCATCGTGCTCATCGAAGTTTACGACGCCGATGCGCTCACCGGCACGAGCACGAGCAAACTCGTCAACGTCTCCGTCCGCGGCCAGGCCGGGCTCGGCGCCGATGTCCTCACCCTCGGTCTCGTGATCGGCGGCACCGGCCAACGCACCCTGCTCGTCCGCGGCATCGGTCCCACGCTTGCCGGCTTCGGTGTCAGCGGCACCGTCGTCGATCCCCGCCTGCAAATCTTCGACAGCCAGCAGCGCGCCATCCTCGGCAACGACGATTGGGGCAGCGCCGACTTCGTCAGCGAACTCGGCGTGGCGACGACCTACGTCGGCGCCTTCGCCCTCGCCGCCGGCAGCAAAGACGCCGCGACCCTCAGCCTCGTCGACCCCGGCGCCTACACCATCCAAGTCAGCGGCGCCAACAACGGCACCGGCGAAGCCCTCGTCGAAGTTTACGAGGTGCCGTAACGCGGTCCCGGAAAATAATTTCACCGGTCGGTCAGCCCGCCCGGTGAGAACTTAAAATCCCCGCTACCGCAAGGCGCCGGGGATTTTCCATTGTCGGGTGTGCAACAAGGGCGGGGTCGCCGAACCCCGCCGCTGGGAGATCGCGCAAACAAATTCCAATCGGGCCAGTTTCCGACGACCCCGCCCTACGTTTCGCTCGAACATTGGCTCCACGAATTTCCGAAGCGGACCGATCCGTGTTCCGCCGTCACCAGGCTCAATCCACAAACGCGAGTTCGTTGGAGAGCAGCAGCACTTGGGCAAACTCCTCCCAGCGCGTAAGCGGGATAGTCGGCAGGACCGGAGTATCGAAATCTTTTTTCGCGCTCCACGTGCGCGTGGGTTCGTCGCTCGCCACCGTAAGAACAATGGTCGGCGACCACGTGTAATTGTCGGAGTTGGCGTTAGTGAGCCCATCGACCACGAAATCGATCGTGTCACCGGCAGCGACTGGAACGACGTCGAGCTTCATCTCCTCCTTACGGTTCTGCACGGTCCATTCGCCGAGCGAGCCGCCGGAACTTGAGACCACTCGGCCATGCACGCCATCGCCATTGGTGGTGGCGTGACCAAGCGTGCCTTCGATTTTAACCGTGCCGTTTGCCGGTGCCGTCCAGCGCCGGATACTCGCGAATTCCGCGGTGCGACCGGGATGACCGCCCGTCGCGGCCAGACTGAGGCGGCCGAATTTTTCGTCCGGCGATTTTCCCGTCGGCGACACTTTCCCTTCGGCCCGAATCGTCATCACTTGAAAATTCCGCACCCGCTTCGCGCTCTCATCGTAAGCGCCATAGCCGTAGCTCCAGCCGCCGCTGACCGCCGGTTTGGCGTCGGAAGCAGCGCCGGGGCGGTGCAAAAAATCCCGTGCCAGTTTTAGCTCCGCCGCCTCAGGCACCCGTTGGTAAAGCACGCGATAAAGCGCGCGGATTTTTTCCGCCTCCGACGCAGCGTGCGCGATCTCGCCACGGCGCACGAGCTGGCGCGCCTGATCTTGAGCCATCGGACTGTTCATCAAAAAGAGTGACTGCTGCGGCAGGGTCGTTGCGAAGCGTTGCGCGCTGCTGGTGTCGGGGCTCGGAAAATCAAACGTGCGAAACATCCCCGGCAGATTTTGGCGGTCGATGAATCCGTAGAGCGTGCGGCGGGTCGGAAACGGCGGCTTGGTAAGATCGTCGGGCAATCCACCGAGACGTGAATCCAACGTGCCGGAGACGGCGAGGAGTGTGTCGCGCAGCGCCTCGAACTCGAGCCGACGGCGGTTGAACCGATGCACCAGTAGGTTGTCCGGATCGATGGCCGCAGCCGCCGCTGCCCCATCCGTCGACTGCCGGTAGGACGACGACAGCATAATCGTGCGATGAAGTGCCTTCACCGACCATCCGCCTTCGACAAACGCAGCCGCGAGCCAATCCAACAGCGCGCGTTGCGGCGGTGCTGCTGTGCGCACGCCGAAATCGCTGGGCGTCCGCACGAGCGCCGCGCCGAAATGCCAACCCCAGACGCGATTGACGAATACTCGCGCCGTGAGCGGATTCGTGGGCTGCGCAATCGCCTCCGCGAGCTCAAGCCTACCGCTGCCGCTCGTAAACGGCACGCGCTTACCTTCTGAGAGAATTTCGAGGAATTGGCGCGGGGCTTCCGCTCCCCGGTTTGCCGGATTGCCGCGGAGCATGATCGTCGTGTTGGTGGGCTGCGCCTTGTCGGCGAGGGCCATGGCGCGCAGCGGCGCCCCCGGCTCGGTCCATTGCAATGCGGCCACATCGCGGCGCAGCGCCGAAGTCTTGTCATCGATCTGGCGCTTGATGAGCGCGGCGGTGGCCTCGTAGCCGGGATTCGCCGGCGAACCCTCCGTGTGGAGCACGCGGCGCACCGCCTCGCGCTCCGCCTCGGCACCGGATGACGTTTTCTCCGCCTCGGAAAATATCCGGTTGTAGATCGCGGCGACGTCCTTGAGCGAAGCGACGGGTTTATCCGCTTTTGCGAGGGCATCAACGACGGCGCGATTGTAGGGCCTCAAATCGCTGAGGCCGCTCGCGCTGCCGGCGGCCTGAACCAGCCCAACGCCAAGCCAGCTCGCAAAGAGCGACTCCGCCCGATCCGCAAAGCCGTCCTCCGGCACCGCCGCGAACACAAACCATGGACCGAGCACGGGATCGTTTTTCGCGGCGTCCGTCGCAAGATGAGCCTGCCAACGCTTGAGAAACTCGACATTGAGTTTCCGCGGTCCCGCGAAGAGATCGAGTTTCTCACTCTTACCGAGTTTCGCGAGATCCTGTGCGCCGAGCAGGTAATCGCCAGTTTTGGCGCGCACTTCACCGAGGAATTTTTCGACCTCGCTGCGCGCGCGCGCCTTCACCTTCTCTTCGGCCTCCGCCGTCTTCTCCAGGAAGCGGCGATACTCGGGCGAATCAACCAGCGGACCGAGCAGCGGCTTTTCTGCGGGCTCTTCCGTCGAGGCGAAGACCCCGTGCAGCGAGTAATAATCCTTCGTCGGCACCGGATCGAATTTGTGATCGTGGCAGCGCGCGCAGGTGACGGTGAGCCCCATGAGCCCACGCGTGACGACATCAATCCGGTCATCGATGATGTCGTTTTGATTGCCGAGAAACCGCCGTCCAAGGGTGAGATACCCGAGAGCCGCGAGGGCGGATTTGTCCGGGCCCAACGGCAATCGATCCGCAGCGAGCTGCTCGACGATAAAACGGTCGAAGGGTTTGTCGTCGTTGAAGGCGCGCACCACGTAGTCGCGATAGGTGAACGCATAGGCGAAACGCCGCTCGGCGTTGCCCACGAGGTAACCCTGCGTGTCGGCATAGCGCGCCACATCGAGCCAGAATCGCCCCCATCTCTCGCCATAATGCGGCGACGCCAGCAACCGATCGATCGCGCGATCGTAAGCGCGCGGGTCGCGCGCGTAGTCGCGCACAAACGCATCCATCTCGTCCGGCGTCGGCGGCAAGCCCGTAAGATCGTAGTTCACACGGCGCAGCAACGTGCGCGCATCGGCGGGCGCGGCCGGCGCGATGCCTTTCGCTTCAAGTTGGGCGAGGATGAAATTATCAACCGGAGTGCGCACCCACTTTTTGTTCCGCACCACGGGCACCGCGGGCTTCGCGACGGGTTGAAAAGCCCAGTGCTTTTTCGCCTCCGCCATGTCCATCGGATGCGGCTTGCCGCCCACGCGCGGATCAGGCGCTCCGAGTCGGATCCACTCCTCGAGCGCCGCAATTTGATCGGCCGAGAGTTTACCGCCCTCATCCTTCGGTGGCATCTGCAAGTCCTCATTGCCGTAGCGCACGGCCTCAAGCAGCAAGCTCTTCGCCGGATCGCCCAGCACGATGGCCGGCCCGGTGTCGCCGCCTTTTCGTAGCGCGTCCCGCGAATCAAGCAACAGCCCGGCCTTCGACTTACCCGATTCTAGGCTGTGACATTTGTAGCAACGCTCGACCAGAATGGGACGAATCTTCGCCTCGAAAAACTCCGCATGCGCGGCCGGGAGATCGGCAGCTCGAACAGGCGAGGCCACGAGGCCAAGCACCACGAGTCCCAATCCTAGAACCGATTGGCCACGAAAAAGCGCAAGAAACCGTCCTGCAAACTCAACTCTCAAGGCGCCTATTGGCGCGTGGAACGTTCTAGCCGGCATAACAGGAAAATTTCTGCACCTCTTTGCGGCCATCGTCTGGAGCATGATTCTCACGCGATCAGATCGCGGACCACCTTGCCGTGCACATCGGTCAGACGGAAATCCCGACCGGCATGGCGATAGGTCAGCTTCTCGTGGTCGAAACCGAGCAACGCGAGAATCGTCGCGTGCAGATCATGCACGTGCACCGGTTTCTCGACGGCCTTGAAACCAAATTCGTCCGTCGCGCCATACGTCGTGCCGCCACGCACCCCGCCCCCGGCCAGCCACATCGTGAAGCCATGGTGATTGTGATCGCGGCCGTTGACCTTGCCGGCGTTGGCCCCAGCAGTGGGCAGCTCAACAACCGGCGTGCGACCAAACTCACCGCCCCAAATCACGAGCGTGTCCTCCAGCATGCCCCGCTGTTTCAAATCTTTCAGCAGCGCACCGATCGCCCGATTGCTGTCGCGGGCGAGTTTCCGGTGATTGACCTCGATGTCGTCGTGGTTGTCCCACGGCTGGCCCTCGCCGTGCCAGACTTGCACGAAGCGCACGCCCTTTTCCAGCAGTCGCCGCGCCGTCAAGAGTTGGCGACCTTGGACCGTGTCACCATAAGCCGCCCGCATCGCCGCCGGCTCGCGCGCGATGGTGAAGGCATCGGTCGCCTCGATCTGCATGCGGTAGGCGAGCTCGTAGGATTGGATGCGGGCCTCCAGCTGCGCCTCGTGTTGGCGTTTCGCGGCGTGGCGCACGTTCAGCTGCTGCAGGAGATCCAATTGCGCGCGTTGCTCCGGCCGCGAGGTCGCCGTGTTTTGGATGTGCTCGATGAGCTGATCGATTTCGGTGAACGCGGTGTTGATGTAGTTGCCCTGATAAATGCCGGGGAGAAAACCGCTCTGCCAGTTTTGCGATTCTTGAATGGGGTAGCCGCCGGGGCACATGGCGATGAAGCCGGGCAGATTTTGGTTTTCGGAGCCGAGACCGTAGGTGACCCACGAGCCGAGGGCGGGGCGCGGGAGGCGGGCGTCGCCGCAGTTCATCAACATGAGCGACGGCTCGTGATTGGGGACGTCGGCGTGCATGGAGCGGATGACGGCGATCTCGTCGATGCTCGCGGCGACGTGCGGGAAGAGTTCGCTGACCTCGATGCCGGACTGGCCGTATTGCTTAAATTCGAAGGGTGAGCGGAAGGCGGCGCCGGTTTTGCGCTCGGTCTTGAGATCGAGGGGGAGGGGTTTGCCGTGGTATCTGGTGAGCGAAGGTTTGGGGTCGAAGGTGTCAACTTGAGAGGGGCCGCCGTTGGCGAAGATGTGGATGACGCGTTTGGCCTTGGCGGGAAAGTGGGGGGCGCGCGGGGCGAGGGGGTTGTCGAGGTTGACCGGGCGGACCCCGGGGGTGGACGTGGATTCGGCGAAGAGGTTGGGGCCGGCGAGGGCGGCGAAGCCGAGGGCACCGAAGCCGATGCCGCAGCGATGCAGAAAATCGCGGCGGGTGAGCAAATGATCCTCGTGGCGGGGGGCGTGGTGGGACTTGCGCGGGGAAGACGAAGGGGAACGGGGAGGGTAACGCCGCGGCCGAAAAAGGGCGCGCCGGTTTCGGAAATAAAGCGGGCGCCCCGAGCGTGGGAAAGCACCGAATGCTGTCGTTTTAACCAAGCGGTGATAAAAATGCGCGTTAACGAAATTTCTCCTCGCCCACGCACGGGGTGACGATCACACCAGAAGCAAGGTGGCTCGCATGCAGCGGACGCTCCACAAACCCAAACCCCTGGGAGTGAAATTCGCTCGCGAAGAGCGGCAGGGACTCCTTCGGCGAGTTTTCCTGCGCGGGAATGCTGGGGCGAAAGACGAGAGCGGCGCGGGAGCATCCCTGCTCTCACGAGCAGGGCTACGCGAAGCGAGCGACGCGGCCGAGGGAATTTTGGTGGCGGTGATTTGTGTGCTCTTGGTCGCGATGGCGACGCCGATGCGGGCGCAGCAGAGCTGGGTCGGCGCCGGGGCGGGCGCGGGCTACGTGATCAACACGGAGGATGCGACGTTGCTCGATGAGGTGCAGCGGCGCGCGGCGCTCTATTTTGTGGAGCAAACGGATGCGGTGACCGGACTCACGCGCGACCGGGCGGCGAACAACGGGGCGTTCAGCAAGGCGCCTTCGAGTGTGGCGGCGACGGGATTTGCGCTGACGGCGTGGTGTATCGCGGATCAGCGCGGATGGCTGCGGGCGGGAGAGGCCCGGCGGCTTGCGGTGCGGGCGCTGAAAACGCTCGCGGAGGGACACGCGCAGGAGCGCGGCTGGTTTTATCATTTTGTCGATGCGACGAATGGAGCGCGCATGTGGCGGAGCGAGGCGTCGACGATCGACACGGCCTTGCTGCTGCAAGGGGCGGTGATGGCGCGGGAATATTTGCGGGACGAGGAAGTGAGCGAGTTGGTGAACAGGATTTATGCACGGGTGGACTGGCGCTGGGCGCTCAACGGGGGTGCGACGCTGTCGCACGGGTGGAAACCGGAGAGCGGTTTCATCGCGAGCCGGTGGGACAATTACTGCGAGTTGATGGGGCTGTATTTGCTCGGACTCGGGGCGGTGAAGGATCCGTTGCCGGCGGAAACCTGGCAGGCGTGGCGGCGCGATCCGGTAGTGAGCCACGAGGGGCGGACGTTTATCCAATGCGGACCGCTCTTCACGCATCAATACGCGCATGGGTGGTTTGATTTTCGTGGGCGGCGCGATGCGCAGGCGGACTACTGGCAGAATTCGGTCGATGCGACGTTGGCGCAGCGCGAGTGGAGTGCGGCGCAGAGCGGGCGATACCCGTTTTGGTCGCGGGATCTGTGGGGACTGACGGCGTCGGACAGTGCGCGCGGGTATGTCGCGTGGGGCACGCCGATGGGGCGGGCGGATGATGTGAGCGACGGCACGTTGGTGCCGTGCGCGCCGGGCGGGTCGTTGCCGTTTGCGCCGGCCGAGTGTCTGACGGCGCTGCGGAAAATGAAAGCGGTCGGAGGCGCCAGTGTGTGGGGGCGCTATGGGTTTTCGGATGCCTTCAACCCGCAGACGGGCTGGGTGGCGCCGGATGTGATCGGCCTCAATGTGGGCATCACGCTCGTGATGGGGGAGAATCTGCGGAGCGGGCTGGTGTGGAAGAATTTCATGCGCGCGCCCGAGGTGCGGCGCGGGATGAAGCTCGCGGGATTTTCGGAGCCGGTGCGCTGGACGGAGGGGCGGTTGGCGAAGAATCCGTAAGAGGTGGGAAAGCTCCAAGGACCAAGCTCCAATTTTCAGAGAAACAGCGGGCCGGCGAATCGACGAATGTGGGTGGAGCGAGAGTTGAGTTTTCGTGCTTCGAAATTTACCGGAGCTGGGAGGTTGGAGCTTGGTGTTTACACTCGGTTCAATCTCGGGCGGCCGGATTCGACGATGAAGCTCGCGCGGGTGTTGAGCGGGGCGCCGGGCTTCGTGACGAAGGGGACGGTGCGGTAGTCGGTGCGCCATTGTTGCGGCGTGACTTCGCAGCGGACGTAGCCGCGCTCGCTGTTGAAATATTTCACGAACGGATTTTCGGCGGTGAGCGTGGCGCGGGCTTTGGGCTCGGCGGAGCCGTCGCCGCCGGAGCTGATCGAGGTGCCGACGAATTCGGTGGCCACACTCAGTGAATCGAGCTGATCGAAGTCGGCGATCAG
>JANOAF010000235.1:0-7716 GCA_031411015.1 Opitutaceae bacterium
TTCGCCTTCGATTCCCGCCAGCCGCGCCAAAACTCGATGACGATGGGAAGGACCGAGAGAAAGATGATGGCGAGAATCACGAGCTTGAAGTTCTTCTGCACAAACGGCTGGTTGCCGAACCAGAACCCGGCGTAGGTGAAGAAATAGATCCAGACGAAGCCCCCAATGATATTGTAGGAGATGAAGCGCGAATAGGTCATCTTGCCCACGCCGGCGACGAAAGGCACGAAGGTGCGCACGATGGGCACGAAACGCGCGAGGATGATGGCGCGACCGCCGTATTTCTCAAAAAATGCGTGGGCCCGCTCCAAATGGCTTTTGCGAAGAAACATCGAATCTTCGCGCTTGAAAACCGCCGGCCCGAGCTTCGCTCCGATCCAGTAGTTGAGGGTGTCGCCGATGACTGCCGCGACAAAGAGCAGCAGCGCCATGAGGTGGACGTTCAGTCCGGTTTCGGGCTTGGCGCAGAATGCTCCGGCCGCGAAGAGGAGCGAGTCGCCCGGGAGGAACGGTGTCACAACCAGGCCGGTTTCTGCGAAGATGATCAGAAAGAGAACCGCGTAGGTCCAGGCGCCGTAGTCCTTGATGATCTCGGCCAGGTGGGCGTCGATATGCAGGACGAAATCGACGAGCTTTTTGATTAGGTCGATCATGTGCGATACGGCGGCGGGCGGGAGTTGGGCAAAAAAAAGGCAGGCAGAGGAACTGCCTGCCCAAAGGGACGAGTGGCCGACTCAGACTTCGGGCTTGGTCTTGCGCAGACCCTGCACGCGATCGCCGGCCTTCCACTGACCACGCTTCCGGAGCAGATCGATGCGCTCGAAGCGCTTCAAGACGTTGCGTTTGACGACGAGACCGGAGGAGCCTTGGAGGCTTTTGTGCTGTGACATGGCTTTAAAATTGGATGTTTGAGACTCTTTAAGGGGGCGGAGTGCTAGAGTTCGCCCCTGCCCATGACAAGTATTTTTCTCCCACGCGATCAGCCCGCACGACAATCCACTCCGGCGTCTCGTAGGGGTGTGCGCCGAAGACATAATCTTCAAGCCCAACGAGCCGCTCCGGGAGGCACTTGAACATCAGGCGGAATTCCTCGCTGGTTTCGACTTTTCCGCCCCAGCGGTAGTGCGAAGTGACCGGGGCGTCGATTTGCACGCAGACCGCCAGCCCACGCTCCACCGAACCGGACGCAAGACGGTCTGCGTCGGCGCGTTGGGCTACCGTGGTCCAGGCGACAAACATCGCGCAAAGCTCCGGCCCGCCAAGCGGTCGCGCAAGCCGGGAATTCGCTATTGACGGGCTCCGCGACGCTCGTTGCTCTGGCGCGCTTTTTATTCCGGAGTTCCCGGCCTTCCATGAGAGACGACTATATCAAAGACGCCCTGAAGACGATTAACGACCCGAACATCCTCATCAACGTGGTGTCGCGGCGCGTGAAGCAGCTCAAGCGTGGCAACCGCCCGCTGGTCGAGTCGCTGGAAAAACTTTCCGCCGAGGACACCGCCCTGCGCGAAGTCATCGAGGGTAAAATCAGCCACGAACTCGCGCGCTGAGCGCACGCGGCGTTTGCAACTTGGGGCGGCCTTGTTCTGCTAGGCGGAAACAGGTCGCCTTTTTTGTCGCCTGGTCCCGTCTCTCAAACCTTTCCTTCGAACTTTCACCATGGCTGCGCAAAAAAAAGACGCCGTGCGTTTTTCCGAGATTCGGAATTCGAAGGCGCTGCGCGACTACACGGTCGACGAGCGTTTCGAGGCCGGCATCCAGCTTCGGGGCACCGAGGTGAAGTCGATTCGCGCGGGCAAGGCCCAGATCAGTGATGCCTTCGCGCGCGTCGAGAAGGGCGAGATCTGGCTGCACAACGCCCACATCGAGCAATACGCGTTCGGGAACATCAACAACCACGACGCGAAACGCATCCGCAAACTCCTCCTGCACCGCCGCCACATCGACAAGATCCGCGTCGCGCTCGAGACCGGCGGCGGGCGCGCGCTCGTGCCGCTGCGGATGTATTTCAAGGAGGCGCTGGTGAAGGTCGAGGTTGCGCTCGCGACGGGCAAGAAGCAGTTCGACCGGCGCGACGATTTGAAGAAACGCGCCGAACTGCGGGAAATCGATCAGGCGATGAAGCAGCGCCGCTGATCGCGGCGGATGCAGGATGAGCGCCGAACTGAATCGTCTCGGCCGCGAAAGGCAGGGTTGGCCAGTGGGACTGGTTCCCGTGCGCGGTTTGATGAGTGTGCCGCACCTGCTGGTCGATGACCGCGGTGGCATCGTCATTCTCGACACCGGTTTGCCCGTGGACGGCGTGCGCATTCGACGGAAGATTATGCAGCTGGGGGCCGGGCCACGCGATGTGCAGGCGATCTTGCTCACTCATGGCCATCTCGATCACGCGGGCAGTTTGGCCGAGCTCAAGGCGTGGTCCGGCGCTCCGGTCTATGCGCACCCGCTGGAGCAGGTTCACCTCGACGGTGCGTTTCGCTATCGGGGACTCGCGCTCGTGTGCGGCGCGATGGAAGCCGTGGGCCGCGTCGTCACGCGCTATCGCCCGCCGAAGATCGATGTGCCGATTGCAGATGGCGAACTGCTGCCCTTTTGGGGCGGACTGCGCGTCGTGCACTTGCCAGGGCACACGCTGGGCCATTGCGGCTTCTATTCGGCGAAACACGATCTGCTGTTCAGCGGGGATCTTTGGGCGCGGGTTTTGATGCGGACGCAGGCGTCGCCGGCGATTTTCACGAGCGCACCCAGCAGCGTGTGGCCGAGCATGCAGAAAGCCCGTGCGATGGGGGCGCGGTGGATCGTGCCGGGGCACTACGATTTGCCGGGCGCGATGCATCTCCGGCGGAGGTTTGAGGAGCTTTGGACTGAAAGGGATAGACGGGAAAATGCCTCGGTCGTTTGAAGGGTGAGCCGGTAATTCCCACGATACGTCGCCGAGGTGGGAGCGGAAAGCAGGCTCCTGCGGCTAAGTGCTTCGAAAATAAAAAGGCCGGTCAAATGACCGGCCTTTTATGCGAACGACGAATGCGAGATTCGTCAGCGCTTGCCGTTGAGCAGCTCGTTCACCAGCGCGTCGACGCCGTAGACTTTCTTCATCGCTTCGATGATGCCGCGGCAGTCGACGCTCAGGGCGCGGGCGACGCGGTCTTCGTAGGCGAAGTCGAGCACGAGGCTCGCGAGATTGCCGTCGAAGATGATGCCCACGAATTCACCCGCGGTGTTGACGACCGGGCTGCCGCTGTTGCCGCCGATAATGTCGGCCGTGCTCACAAAGTTGAACGGCGTCTTCAGGTTGATCGCGGATTTTTTGTCGAACCAGCGCTGTGGGAGATCGAATGGCTCCTTGTTTTTGTGCTCGGTGTTGCGGGCGTAGAGGCCGGCGAAGTCGGTGTAGGGGGCGAGTTTCTTGCCGTCCTCCTCGTAGCCGAGCACGGGGCCGTAGCTGAGGCGGAGGGTGAAGGTCGCGTCGGGCGCGCGCGTCGGCCCCTCAATGGCGAAGCGTGCCTTCTCGATCGTGCTGTGCGCTTGTTTCTTGGTTTCGTCGGCGGCCTCCCACTCCTTGCGCAGCGCGCGGGCGGGTGCGTCGATGAGCCGCGCGAGTTCGATTAACGGATCCTTGGCGGCGGCGACGTCGGCGGCTCCGCCCTCGTAGAGTTTTTTGCGGAACGCGACGTCGCGAACCTTCGTGCTGTTGATCAGCTCGGCGGCGCGCTCGCGGGGGGATTTGCCGCCGAGGATTTTTTGCGTGAGCGGATCGTTGAAGCCGGTGGTCTCGACCATGATGGTAAGCGCCTCGGTGAGCGTTAGGATTTCGAGATCAGGGTAGACTGGCTTGTCGGAAAACAGCGCGAGTTCGAATGACTCCTTGCGGGCGTCGCCGAATTCCCGGAGGCGCTCGCCGTTGGGTTTCGGGCGTTCGTCGCCGGCGCGGAGGAGGTTGCGGGCAAAGCCAAATGAGTCGCTCGCGAGCGCGTGGCCGCCCTCCAACTGGCGGTAGGGCTTGTAGATTTTCCTCTGCACGCCGACGGCCTCGGCGATGCGATCGTAGGCGGCGCGCACCGTGGTGCCATCGGCGCGATCGCCGGCGGCCTGCTTGAACGATTTTTCCTGGGCTGCCTTCGGCGCCATGATCGTCGGGGAGTAGAGGCCGTTGACGCGGCCGTCGTAGACCTTGCGGGAATTCTGGATGCCGAAGAGATCCTCCTTGGCGCGGCGGGCGTTTTCCTCGCTGCGGTCGCTCCAGTTTTTCAGCGCGACCTCGAGACGTTTCAGGCGCGGGACGACATAAGGATACTGCACGTCGCGGAGGAACTCGAGTTCCGCCATGGTGAACTGGCGGTTCGTGCTGCCCGGGTGGCCGGAGACAAACGTGAGTTCGCCTTCCTTCGTCCCGGCCTTTGACCACTTGAGGAAATGCTGAATCTTCGCGGGCTGGTTATTTTCGTAAACGCGGAAGAGACACACATCGAGGTTGAACCGGGGAAACTCAAAGTTGTCGGGATCGCCGCCGAAAAACGCCGCCTGCTGCTCGGGTGCGAAGACCAGGCGCACGTCGGTGTATTTCTTAAAACGGTAGAGGTGATAGGCACCGCCCTGCCAGAGGGTGACGACGTCGCTGCGCAGGCCGGTCTTATCGAGCGACTCCTTTTCGATCTCGGCGGTGATTTTACGGCGGGCCTTCACGGCCTCGTCGCCCGTGGCACCGGGCGGCAGCGCAGAATTCACCCGTGTGGTGACATCCTCAATCGACTGGAGGACATTGAGCTCGAGATCGACGCACTTCTTTTCGTCGGCGGGCGACTTGGCGTGGAAACCGTCCCGCAGGTAATTATTTTTCTCGTCGCCGAGTTTCTGGAGATCGTCGGCGCCGACATGGTGATTGGTGATGACGAGGCCGTCAGCCGAAACGATGGAGCCGGAGCCGCCGCTGTTAAAACGCACGGAGGACTTCATCAGGTGCTCGAGCCAGGCGTCGGTGACATCGAAGCCGTATTTCTTTTTAAGCTGTTCGCGCGGGGGCGCGGAGTAGAGCCACATGCCTTCGTCGGCACACGCGCTCGCGGCGAACAGCAGGCCTGCGACTAGGGTGAGGGGAAGTTTCATAGGCGAAAACCACTGGCCCAGAGCGCGCGTGAAATCCAGCCGGAAGCGACGGAGCGCAAAGCCGGCGTAAAGCCGACGCGGCGAGCGCAGGGTTGCCCTTCGCCGGACTTCGCGCACGTTCGCCCCTTCCACATGAGGCGCACGTTTTTCTTTCTGGCCGCGGCGTTGATGGGCGTGACGGCGGCTTGGGCTGCGCGCGCTCCTGAACTTTCCGGGCCGCGCAGTGGCAAATGGGCGCACGAGACGGCGAAGAGCCTCGCGCCTGATCCGAAGGTAACGTGGGGGCGGCTCGACAACGGCTTCCGCTACGCCCTCCGGCCGCACGCTGGCGTGCCCGGCCGGGTCGCGCTGCAACTCATCGTGCTGGCGGGCTCGCTCGATGAGCGCCCGGACGAACTCGGCATCGCGCATTACATCGAGCATCTCTCCTTCGGCGGGTCGAAGAATTTTAAGGCGGAGGACATGACCTCGCTCTTCCAGCGGCTCGGCATCGAATACGGCAGCGATGTGAATGCGGTCACGACCTTCGACTACACCGCGTTTCGCCTCGATTTCCGGGAAAACGACGCGGCGCTCGTGCGCGAAGGCCTGCGCCTGTTCCGTGATTTCGGCGACGGCGTGAGCTTCGAGCCACGCATCATCGAGCAGGAGCGCCGTGTCGTGCTCGCGGAACTGCGCAACCGCAACAATTTGTCCGGCCAGCAGCAACAGGCGTCGATGCCCGTGGTGTTTCGCGGCCTGCAGTTTCCCAACCGCTCGCCAGGCGGCAGTGAGGAACTGATTGGGAAATTCACGCGCGAGCAGTTCCTCGCCTTCTACAAGCGGAACTACCGGCCCGATCTCATGGTGCTCGTCGGTGCGGGAGATTTTGATCCGGTGGCGATGGCGGCGCAGGTGCGCGAGCTGTTCGGCGACATGGTGCGGCCGACGGAACCGATTCCCGGGCGCGAGGAGGGCAAGCTCGATGCGCGTGGTTTGCGGGCAGGGGTGTTTCGGATCAGTGGCGTCGGTTCGGCCACGGCCGAGGTTTCGTCGGTGCTCGCGCCGCCGCTGAAGCCGGTGCCGGATTCGCGCGAATTGCATATGGAACGCCAGCGTCGGCAATTCGTGATGGATGTTTTCGGCGATCGGTTGAAGGCGGATGGGCAGGGTGCTGCGCCGGACGCCTCCTATGAGGAGTTGCTGGGCTTCGGGGTCGCGACGGCGACTATTGCGGTGCCCGCGTCGGGCTGGCGCGAAGGCGTGCGGTCGATCGACCAGTTGATTCGACTCACCTTGGAGCGCGGCCTCGACGCCGAGGACATCGAAACCCGCCGCCGCCGGGAGCTGAAGATTGCGAGCCACATGCTCGACCAGTTTCCCACGATCGATCCGACGACGTTGTGCGAGGCACTGACGGGGGCGGTGACGACGCACACGGTGTTTGAGGGCTTCGAACAACAGTATGCCGAAATGCGCGAATGGCTCGAGAAGCTGACCCCGGCGGAGGCTCAGAAAGTTTTCCGCAGCCTCTGGGTGACCGATGCCATGGCGTTTCACATCGCCGGCGGCGTCGATCTTGAGCTCACGGGAGAGAAAGTCCTGCAGGAAGTGCAGAAGGCGCGGCGCACCGGCGTCGGCCAGGTGATGCCGCGGCAGCACCGCGATACGCCGTTTACGCTGCCGAAATTCGCGGCACCGACCGCCGTGGCCGAGCGGCGGGAACTGCCCTCGCTCGCCGCTAAGCTTATGCGCTTCGGCAACAACGTGCGGTTAAATTTTGTTGCGAGCCGGCAGGAGCCGGGCCTCGTGCGCGCGGTGGTGCGCGTCGGCTCCGGTCTGTTGGAAATGCCCGGCAACAAACCTGCGCTCAAGGAGTTTGGCTTGAACACACTGCTGGCCGGTGGCGCGGTGCACTTCCGGCCCGAGGTGATGCATGCGCTCGTGGACGAACGGTTTTTGGAGTTCGGTTTCGACATCGCGGATCGAGACGCCTTTGCGTTTCGCGGTCTCGTGGCCGTTGAGCAGCTGGAACCGTTTCTCGGCCTCGTCGCCGATTTTCTCCACTCCCCGCAATTCAACAGCTACGTGCACAATGATCAGCGGATGGTTGCTGCGGTCGGCCGTCTCTCCAGCACGACGGGCTTGGGCGATGGCATGCGCGCGCTCAATGACTACCTCTTCAAGGGCGACGCCCGCTTCACGTCGGGCTCGCCGCTCGACTACATCTCGATGAGTGTGCTCGACGTTCGCAAGTGGATGGAGCCCGCGCTCGCCCGCGGCTACATAGAGGTGACGATCGTCGGCGACACGACGGAGGAGACCGCAGTTAAGGTGATGAGCCAGACGCTCGGCGCGCTACGTTCGCGACCACTGTCAAAAACGACCGCGGAGCCGCCGAAGCCCGTCAAGGTGACGGCCGATCCCGGGTTCAAGCGGATCGAGTTTGTCGGTGAGCAGAACATGGGCCTCGTCGTCGGGACCTGGCCCGTGACCGAGCCCATCCACGTCCGCGATCAGGCGGCGCTCGAGCTGCTGGCTAAGATTCTCGAGATCCGCGTGCGCGGCGAGGTGCGCGAAAAACTCGGCCTGGCCTATTCACCCTCGGCGGAGTTCCGCGCCTACGATGGCTTC
>JANOAF010000236.1:0-1828 GCA_031411015.1 Opitutaceae bacterium
CTGGAGAATTGAGAAACCCCAAAGGCGACGAGCAGCGCAGCGGCGAGGGCGAGATGCGGCTTGGGCATGGCGGCAGATTAGCTGAGAGCTGAAAGTTGAGAGCTGAGAGCGGCTATCGCGGAGCTGAGAGCTGAGAGTCCAGAGTCGGGAGCAAGGCCGACGGAATCGCGGGCGAGCGTGGGGCGCGGGCTGGTCATGTTTGGGTCAGGCTCTGGGCTCTCAGCTCTTGGCTCTAGACTTTCTCCACCGTGAATTTCCCAAGGAGCCCGGCCGGCCGGAAGAGGAGGATGATAATGAGAATCGCGAAGGCGATCGCGTCCTTGTAGGTCGACCACTGGCTGCCGTTCACGAAGGTCTCGACGGTGCCGAGGAGCAAGCCGCCCAGCGCCGCGCCGGGAATGTTGCCGATGCCGCCGAGGATGGCGGCAACGAAGGCCTTGAGCCCCGGCATCACGCCCATCAGCGGATCGATCGAGGGATAATTGAGCGCGTAGAGAATGCCGCCGGCCGCGGCGAGAGCGGACCCGAGGCCGAAGGTGAACGAGATGACCACGTCGTTGTTTACGCCGACGAGCTGAGCGGCCTTGGGGTTGAGCGAGACCGCGCGCATCGCGGTGCCCATCTTGGTGCGGTAAACGATAAATTGCAGCGCCAGCATCAGCACGACCGCGATCACGATCACGACGATCTGGTTGCTGGAAAGGGTGAGCGAACCGAACTGGAAATTTTTCGCCGGGAAAATTGCCGGGAAAGTCCGGGGAGCGGCGCCAAAGAAAACCTGCCCCGTGTATTCCAGGAGAAGGGAGACGCCGATCGCGGTGATGAGGACGTTGAGCGTCGGCGCGCCGCGCAACGGCCGATAGGCGAGGCGCTCAATCGTCATGCCCAGCACCGCGCACCCCAGCATCGCCGCGAACAGCACGATCAGGCCGCCCCAGAGCGTGCCCTCGGGCACGAGCTTGCCAACGTAGTAGCCGATGAACGCACCGACCATAAACACATCCGAGTGCGCGAAATTAATGAAGCGGAGGACGCCGTAAACCATCGTGTAGCCGAGCGCGATGAGCGCGTAGATGGCACCGAGGGAAAGGCCGTTGAGAAGCTGTTGGAGGAATTCGGACACTCGAGAGAGTTGAAAGTTGAAAGTTGAAAGTTGAAAGAATTAATCCCGTAAGGAATCGCGGAGGCCCGTGAGCATGCGGACGATTTCCAAGGCGGCGGCGTAGATGCGGTCGTGGGCGTCGGCTGCAAGGAAGCCTTGGGAGCGCGCGATCCGCGCTTGAGAAACCAATTCGAAGGCGGAGCCGGTGGCGATCTCGATGTAGCGCCGGAAGTCCGGTTTCGAGCTGCGCGAACAGCCTTCGGCGATGTTGGATGAGACGGAAACGGTTGCGCGTCGCATCTGATTGGTCAGGCCGAATCGTTCGTCAGATGGAAACGACTTGGTTACGCAGTAGACGAGATCTGCGAACGCGATGCTTTTTTGCCAGACGTCGAGTTTCTCGAAATTAAACATGCGAGCCCGCGACTCTGGCTTTCAACCTGCACCTTTCAACTTTCAACTCGCCCCGCGTTAGGGTGCGACGGCATCCACAAATTGCAGCTGCCCATCCTTGATCGTCAGAATCACCGCGGGCTTCGCCGAGTTGCGCTGCGGGTCCATCGTGGTGCGGCCGGTGACGCCGGGGAAATCCTTCGTGGCAGCGAGCGCGGCGCGGACTTTAGGGCCGTCGGTCGTGCCGGCGCGGCGCATCGCGTCGGCGTAAAGCATCATCGCGTCGTAGCCGAGCGCGGCGACGCCCTCGGGGGTTTCGTTTTGCCAGCGCGC
>JANOAF010000237.1:0-1696 GCA_031411015.1 Opitutaceae bacterium
TTCATCGACGGTTTTATCGAAGGTGCAGGTGGGGTTCTGCGTTTCGTTGTGCTGCGCTTCGCCGAACATCTTGAGCGAGTCCGGCTGGATGTTGCTCACGCCGCCGTTGCTCACGTCCACGGTGACGGAGCCGGGCGGGTAAAGGTCGATGTCCCCTTCGGTGTGCGTGCCGTCCGGGAAAGTGTCGTTGGTCCAGTGGATGTGCGGCGTGCCTTCGTTCACATCGACGGGCGTTTGCTTAGCCGACTTGCCGTTGCCGTCCTCCGGGTTCACGGCGTATTGGCCGTTCACGCTGTAATTCGCGGCGTAGTTGTAGCCGTCCTCGGTCGGCCCGCTCGGGCCGTCGTGGGTGCAAGTGTTGCTCTCGGTCGTGCTGCCATACCACGTCGCGCCAAAGAGGATGCAGTTGGGCGGAAACTTGAAGCTGCCGGTGCCGATGTAGTGCGTGAGCGGCGCGTTGCCGGGCGCGCCGTAGTCGGCGGTGTATGTGATCGTGCCGCCCGGATTGACCGGGACGTTCTTGAACTCGAAGCCCTGGCTCATGCCCGGCCAGCCGGTGCCAAGCTGCACGCCCGGAGTGCCGATGCCGCGCACGCTGAGCGTGCCAACGCCCGCCGGGCCGCCGGCGATGCTCACGGTCACATAGACGGTGCAGGTCTGCGGCGGTTGGATGAAACACGCCGGGCCATCGGGATCGACGTCGGCATTCACCTCGACGGTGATCGTCGGCACGTTGTTCTGCGGCGGCTTGGGCGGCTTCGGTGGTTTGGGCGGCACGGGCGGTTGAGGCCCGCCACCACCGCCTCCGCCTGGAGGCCAGCCACCGCCACCGCCGCCGGTGTTCCCACCGCCGTTGCCTCTATTTCCGCCACCACCGCCGTTGTTGTCGCCATCGCCGTCATCATCAGGCGGACGCGGAGGGTCGGGTGGATTCGGTGGATCAGGCGGATCAGGCGGCTGCGGCCCACCGTCCCAAGGTTCATCGGTCCAGTCGTACGCCAGAAATTCTCCCGTGCCGAAATCCCACTGCTGCACGACGCGACGGTCGTATTCCTGCTCCAGCCAAACCGGCTGCGTGATGAGCCACACGTAGCTCTCGAACGTGAGCCACTTTCGCCACGCATCGCGTCGAACAGCCGTGCCGCTGCGCGCGAGCGTGCGCGCCTGAAACCAGTCGAGATTTTTCATCAGATTGGGCCGAACGGCAGTTCGTCAGCGATGATGTCGCGCGCGGTTTCAACGAGGAACGTGCGCGTGGTGCTACGCAGAAATGGCGGCCCGACTTGCGGCGCGTAGTTGTTCAGCTCCATCCACTCGAACTCGCCGAGCGCGTTGAAGAACGTGCCCGCGTCTTCCTCGTAATTGGTGAGCGCGCTCGTCAGTTCGGGGCTGTCGAGCTTCACATGGAGCCGATACGCGGTCTGCTCGCCGTCGCCGACTTTGCGCCAGTGGTGCCCCTCGACGAGCACGTTCTCCGGCTCCAATTCCTTGAGCGCGAATTTGAGCGCGATGAGGTCGAGGTCGGCGACCACGCCGCCTTTGAGAAAGGTGATGTGGAAGACGAGATCGTCGCCGCGCTTCGTCCAAAAGAGCGGGCCTTTGTCTTTCGTGTTCGCGTCGCCGAAGTTCTGCGCGTTGAGCGACACCAGGCGTGTGAGCAGGTCGATATAGACCTCCAGCACGCCGGACGGCCGCA
>JANOAF010000238.1:0-3921 GCA_031411015.1 Opitutaceae bacterium
GGCGGAGTTGTAGGGCGGGGTCGCCGACCCCCGCCGGGATCGGAGACATATTCCCCGCTCGCTCTGAGGCGAGGTTCGGCGACCCCGCCCTACAACGGAATAGTATTTCGGAAACGAGACCCGCTACCCCAGCGTCGCGGCGAGTTCCGCGAAGAGCGCTTTCCGTTTTGCCGCGTCGTGCTTCCGGTCGGTGCGGAGCTCAAGCACGCGCAGGCCGGTCGCGGGTAGTGTGGAGATCAGGTTCGTGAAATGCGCCCAATCGCGCACGAGCACGTGCTCGACGCCGTAGGTGTTAGCCAGCTTGGCGAAGTCCGCTTCCTGCGGCGTGGCGAAGAACTCTTCGAAGGGCGGCTCGAACTGCGCGACGGGCAGATGATCGAAGATGCCGCCGCCACGATTGTTGATGAGAACGATGGTGAGTGAGCCGCGGAACTTGGGACGGAGGAGAAAGCCGTTCGTGTCGTGCAGCAGCGCGAGATCGCCGGTGAGGAGGACCGCGGGTTGGGCCGCACCGTGCGCGATGCCGAGGGCGGTGGAGAGCGTGCCGTCGATGCCGTTCGCGCCCCGGTTGCAGAAGGGGCGCAGGGCGCGATCGCTGGCGGGCCAGACGTATTCGGCGTCGCGCGCCGGCATGGAATTCGCGACGAACACGGATGTGCCCGTCGGCAGATGTTGCGCGAGGAGCCACGCCGCCTTGGGCTCGAAGAGGGTGGTCTCGACGCGGAGTTTTTCGTCGAGCGCCGGGCGGACCTTCTGTTCGTAGCGCGCCCACATTTTCTGGTAGCCGTTCACGTCCATGGCCGCGGGGAGCAGCGCGGCGAGGGCGACCAGCGGCGTGGCGATATGCCGGGCGCGGGTGTGGAGTGCGTCGCGATTGTCGGCACGATCGGTTACCAGCCAGGTCATTGCCTCGCTGGCCTCGATCCACGCGCGGAGCACCTTGCTCGTCGGCCACCCGCCGACACAAAGCACGACCTCCGGTTTGAGCCGCTCGGCGGTGGCGGCGTGACGGAGGATGAGATCATACGTCGTGACGACATGGGGCACGCGGGTGCGATGATGCCGCACTGGCGAAAGTCCGTCGGCCAACACGGGCCAGCCCAGTCGCCGCGCAATCTCGGCCACTGCAACGACGAACGAGTCCACGTCGCCGGGTTGGGCCGGACCGATCACGATCACACCGTGCACGTCTGGCATGATACGGGGCAAGGCGCCGGCCGGTGGCGCGGACTCGACGGGTGCGAGCTGTGCGAAAAACAACTCCCAGTCCTGCGACGAGGTAAATTTCGCGGTGACTCCACCGTCGTCGATCGGCGGTAGCGGATCGCGGAACGGCACGTTTAGATGCACGGGCCCGGCAGAGGGCAGGAGAGTCTGGCCGACGGCGTGGGCGACCGTCTGCCGCAGGTAACGGAGCAGGCCCACGGAATTTTCCGGCAGCGCGAGTTCGTGAAATAAATTCACGTAGCCGCCGTAGAGCTTCTGTTGATCGATCGTCTGGCCGGAAGCACACGCGCGCAATTCCGGCGGACGATCGGCCGTAAGGACGAGGAGCGGCACGCCCGCCTCGCGGGCCTCGATCACGGCGGGAAAAAAATTGGCCGCCGCCGTGCCGCTCGTGCAGAGCAGTGCGACCGGCCGCAGGTTTTGCTTCGCGAGCCCGAGTGCGAAGAACGCGGCCGAGCGTTCGTCGAGCACTGGAATCGCCTCGATCGCCGGATGAGCCGCGAACGCCATCGTGAGTGCCGTCGAGCGCGAGCCGGGTGAGACCACGGCCTGCTTCACCCCACTGCGCACGAGCGTTTCCACGAGCACGCTTGCCCAGAGGGAATTCACATTGCGCGGATCGAGATTCGGGGCGTGCGACATGGGGATGTTTTCGTTCACCCCGCGAGGGCGTCGAGGATGGCGTTAAACTTCAGCTCGGTTTCGGCAAACTCCTTTTCGGGCGTCGAGCCGGCGACGATGCCGGCGCCGGCGTAAACGCGCGCGGTCGAGCCGTTCACGAGCGCCGAGCGAATACCGACGAAAAATTCGCCGCCGCCGCGGGCGTTGAACCAGCCGAGTGCGCCGGCGTAGAGACCGCGCGGGAAGCCCTCGAGTTCGCGGATGTGCGAGAGGGCGGCGACGCGCGGACTGCCGCCGACGGCGGGCGTCGGATGCATCGCGGCGAGGACGTCGAGCAGTCGAACTTTCTCGGGCAGCGGCGCATGCACCGGCGTGTGAAGGTGCTGCACATTGGCGAAGCGGCGGATGTGCGGCTGGGCGGGAAACTCCGGAGAGATGCCGAGCGGCTTGAGGCGGGCGACGATATCGTCGACCACGTCGCGGTGCTCGCGTTGATCTTTTTCACTCCGGAGCAGGGCGGAGGCCAACGCCGCATCCTCGCTCGCGCCCGCGCCGCGCCGGATCGAGCCGGCGAGTGCTTCGGTTTCGAGTCGGCCCTGGCTCACGCGCACGAGGCGCTCAGGACTGGCGCCGATGAAGCTCGGGCCCCGGCCGTGCGCGAAGGAAAAAGAATAGCAGTCGGGGAAACGCTGCCGCAGCCCGTTCAGCATTTGCAACGGGTGCAGCCCTTGATCCGCGACGACGTCCTGCGCGCGAGCGAGCACGATTTTCTTCAGCTCGCCGGATTCGATGCGGCGGAGCGCTTGCGCGACAGCGGCGCGGTAGTCGCCGGTTTCAGAACGAGTAAAGGTAGGCGTGGTGCCCTCACCCCGCACCGAAGGAACGCGGGGTGGGGGCACCCCGTCTACATCTTGGGCGACGTAGTCGAAGCCGCGAAATTTCTGATGCGCGCGCCACACCCGCAGCGCCAGCGCGGTGAGGTCGGCGTCGGGGGAGACGAGCAAATTAGCGACGGCCGTGGTGGTCGTGCCGGCAAGCGCCACCTGCCAGCGCGGCACGAACGCGAAGGCGGCGGGAAACGGCTCGCCGGTTTCCACTTCGTCGTGAAACGCGAACCCCGCAAAAAAATGCGGTCCGCCGAAGGGCGCGGACACGTCACCCACCGCAATCGTGTGCGCGATCATCTCCGTGGCCCAGCGCTGCACGGCGGCGAAGCGTTCCGGGCCGTTCGCCTCGAAGGCCGCGGCGATTTCGGCGCCGGCGATCGCGGTTTCGATGGCGGGGCGCTCGGCGTAGAAATGCGGCTCACCCGGCTCGAAGATCGATTCGAGCACGGAGAGCGGATCGAGGGCGTCGACCGCGAGCGAGATGCTCACGAGCTTGGCGTGACCGTCGCGCACGGCCGCAGCGCGACATTGCGCGAGAAACGCCAGCAACGCCTCGGGCGAGGCGTTTTCCGTGGGATTCAGCGGGAGAATCGTCACGGCCGCATGTTCAGGCCTTGGCCGGCGCTTTCTCCGGCGGCGCGGGCCGCGGGAAAAGCACGAGCGCCTCGGCGACTTTGGCGCCGTTGAGCTTCGCGCCCCAATTCAACTCCGCACGCCAGTCCGTTCCCGGCGTGTAGCCGAGGACGGCGTTGATCTTTGCCGTGGTGGCGGGCGTGACGTGCTGGATCGCGGCGACAGCGAGACGCAGTGCCTCGGCCATCGTGGCGAGGGAGGTGCGCAGCAGCGCTTGGTCCTTTGGCTCGGAGGATTTGCCGAGCTTCCACGGCGCGCGCTTCTCGATGTAGGCATTGGTCGCGGTGACGAAGACCAGCGTGCGTTCGAGCGCGGTGTGAAACTGGAAGCCTTCACACAGCGGCACGAGTTCGTCGCGCGTGGCCGTCCAGAGCGCCTGCAATTCCGCTTCGAGACTTTCGGTCACCTCCGCCGCCGGCAGCACGCCGGCCGCGAAGCGCGTCGTCATGTTGAGCGTGCGGTTCACGAGGTTGCCGAGGTTGTTTGCGAGTTCGCTGTTGTAGCGCACGAGGAATTGCTCGCGCGTGAAGTCGCTGTCCTGCCCGACGTTCAT
>JANOAF010000239.1:0-23033 GCA_031411015.1 Opitutaceae bacterium
TTTCGCCTGTTTTTTGTTGGGGGGGTCCCCTCCCCCCGAATTACACCGAGGGGGGTTGTGGCCACCCCCCAAACATAAACCGCCGCCAACGCCCCCAAATCCGCGAGCAATACCTCGGCCCGTTCCAACGCCCGCGACTCCGGTTTCTCCAACCACGGAAACGCGAACACATCGTCGATGCCGCTCGCCTTCAGTGTCAGCACAACTTCCGACAAATCGAGCCGCTTGACCTCGGGCAGTTCCTGCGGCGCGCGCAGACCATGCTCGCGCTCGGTCCAGAGTCGGACGCACACGCCCGGCGCGGTGCGGCCCGCGCGGCCCGCACGCTGGTCGGCGCTGGCCGCGGAAATTTTTTCAACCAGCAGCGTGTTGATTCCACGGTGCGGGTCGAAGCGCGCTACGCGCGCAAGGCCGCAATCGATCACCGCCGTGACTCCGTCGATCGTGAGCGAGGTTTCAGCGACGTTGGTCGAGACGATGATTTTGCGCGTCTCGTAGCGCTCGACCGCGCGGTCCTGCTGCTCGGGCGGAAGTTCACCGTGGAGCGGAAACACCACGAAGTCGCGCAACGCGCGCCCACCCTGAATCGCCTGCACCGTGCGGTTAATCTCATAGGCACCGGGCATGAAGACGAGCAGGTCACCGCCGGTCTCAGCCGCGACGCGCTCGCACTCCCGCGCGGCGACGTCCCACACGGAATCGCCTTCGAAGTTCACGCTCTTCGGCAGATATTCGATCCGCACGGGAAAACTGCGGCCCTGCGAGACGAGCACGTCACACGGCGCAAGATAGGTCTTCAGCATGCCGGCATCGAGCGTCGCCGACATCACGACGATTTTCAGATCGGGCCGGGTGCTCTGCTGAATCTGAATCGCGCGTGCGAGCGAGATGTCGCCGTAGAGATGCCGCTCGTGGAATTCATCGAAGACGATCGCGCTGATGCCGCGCAGTGTGGCGTCGAACGACATCTGCCGCAGCAGAATCCCCTCGGTCACGAAGCGGATGCGCGTGCGCTCGCTCACGCGCGACTCAAGCCGGATCTGGTAACCCACCCCCTCGCCCAGCCGTGTGCCGGCCTCCTCCGCGACGCGTTTCGCCAACATTCGCGCCGCGAGCCGGCGTGGCTGCAACACGACGACCTCGCCCTTCTCGCCCAGAAGCCCGTGCTTCCAGAGCATCTGCGGAATCTGCGTCGATTTGCCCGAGCCCGTCGGTGCCTGCACGATGAGCCGCCCCTGCGCGCGCAACGAGGCGACGACAGCGGTCTCAAGTTCATAGATGGGCAAATCGCGCGGCGCGGGCATGAAGCGGTGAGGCAACACGAGCGCCCGGCCAGCTTGCAAGCGTCCAGCCCAACTGCCCGCCTCCAATTTATTGCTTCGCGTCCTGTTTCTTTCCCGCTCCGCGTCCGCCACCACGCTGCGGCGTTCTAACCGTGAGCAGCGAATCGATCGGTGCGCGGCCGACCCATGCGATGGCGCGCAGGAGCATCGGTTGAATCTGCGCGTGAGAAAAATTCAAGTAGTTGTGGCCCTGCATCCAGACGAACGCGCGAAACGGCTCGCCGCCGACCATCGTGCGCTCGTAGGTCCAGATTTGCGGAACCACCTCGCCTTCGTGGCCGCGCGCGCTCGGCGTCGCCGCCTGCGCCGCCGTCGCGAGCACCGTGATCGCGGGTGCCTTCGCCCAGCTCATCAGGAAAAACGATTCGTCGGTCAGCATGAAGTCAGACATCCCGCGCATGATCGGATGCGCGGGCTCGATAATTGTGTAGGCCACGGGAGCCTCGAGTGTGTAGTTCACCTGTCCGTGTTTCTTCGCGCCGCCATAGATCGTCGCGAACCACTCGGGATCTTCCCCACAGATCGTGTCGTGAATCGCGACGAGGCCACCGCCGCGCTTCAGAAAACTTTCGAGCGTGGCTTTCTCGCCGGCGGTCATGGTGCCGGCGTCGCCCTTGTAGGTCACCATCACGTCGATGTTCGCGAGTTCGAGCGGCGTCGGAAAATGCAGGCTGCCGTCGACGACCGCGCCACGCTCCGTGAGAATCTTGCTCCAGTCGGCGAGAAACTGCGGGTAGTCATGTTGGCCGGGCGCGTGGGTCTTCAATCCCGCGCGGAGATAAATTCGCAGTGGGTGGGCGGGCACCGGCGATTCCGTCTGTGCCGCAAGCGGCGCGAGGGCGGAGGCCACGGCGGCGAAAGCAAACAGGCAGAGAGCAAGCGACAGGTTTCCGATTCGGGCGTTCGATTTCATACGGTGAGGACTGACGCAGGGGCGGGGTTCATCCGCACCGTAGTCCGCGGCAATCGGTGGACAAGGTGAAATCCCGCACGCCTATTATCGTGCGACGGGTTTCGTTGCGGAATGCGGTGTGTCAGTCAGGACTCTCACCGTGATGTCCCGTTGCATAATCCTGCTCGCCCTCGCCTGCTTCGCACCTGACGTGGCGCGGGCGGGCGCGGCGGACTTGTTCGATGGTTTTGCAGACGGGTGGCGCGCGCGGTGGCGCGAGGAGAAATTTTTCACCAAGCCGACCCGCTACGAGGTCGCCACGGAAAACGGCGCGCCCGTGCTGCACGCCACGAGCTCCAGTGCGCACGCCGGCCTCGTGCGCGCGATCGACGTCATCGCGCCGACGCAAGCCAAGCTCACGTGGCGTTGGAAGATTCGCGCGCCACTGACCGGCAACACCCGCGAACGCGAGCGCACGGGCGACGACTACGCGGCGCGCGTCTTCGTGGTGTTTGAGACCTCCGTGAACCCGTTGCGCACGCGCGCGATCAACTATGTGTGGGCGGCGCACGAGCCCGTCGGCACCACCTACCCGAGCCCCTACACAAAGTCCGTCGGGATGGTCGTCGTCCGCTCGGGTGCGGCCGAGGCCGGTCGCTGGCACGAGGAGTCGCGCGATGTGATCGCGGACTACCGCCGGCACTTCGGCGAGCCGCCGAAGCGCATCAGCGCCGTCGCCGTGCTCGTGGACACGGACAACACGGGCCGCGAGGCCGAGGCGTGGTTCGCCGCGCTCTCGCTCGAAACGCAGCCACCCCCGCGCCCGCCGTGATCTCCGTCGTCATCCCGGCGCTCAACGAGGCCGCCAACTTGCCCGCCACGCTGGTCCGCGTGCGCGCCGCACTGGCCGGCGCGGAGATCATCGTGGCCGACGGTGGCAGCGGCGACGCCACGGTCGCAATCGCGCGCGCCCACGGCGCGCTCACCGTCACCACTCCGGGCGGACGCGGTGTGCAACTCTCCGCCGGTGCCAGCGCGGCGCGCGGCGACCTGCTGCTTTTCCTGCACGCCGACACGCTGCTGCCGCCGAACGCCGGCGCAATTCTCGCGGCCTGGTTCGCACGCGCCGAAGTGAGCATAGGTTGCTTCCGACTCGCGTTCGACGACGGTGGTGCGTTTCTCCGCGCGTGCGCGTGGTGCTCGCGAATCGACTCGGTGTTCACGCGCTTCGGCGATCAAGGCATCGCGGTGCGGCGCGAATTCTACGCCGAACTCGGTGGTTTCCCGGCCTGGCCGTTGTTTGAGGATGTCGATTTACTCCGCCGCGCGCGACGGGTCACGCGCGTGTGGTCGTTTCCGGCCTGCGTCAGGACCTCGGCGCGCCGCTTCCGCGCGCACGGCCCGTTGCGGCAACAATGGCGCAACGTCCGCCTGCTCCTGCGCTTTCTCGCCGGCGCGTCGCCGCACGCACTGGCCGCCGACTACGCCGCTACCGCCGCTGCCAGGCGAGCCACCTTGCAAACAGCGACTTCACGAACGGCGTGAGCCGCGTGCGGTTGTAGAGATCGCCGACCTTGCGGATCGCCTCGGCCTGCGTCGGGTAAGGGTGAATCGCGCCGGCGATTTTGCCGAGGCCGATGCGGTTTGTCATCGCGAGCGAAATTTCGCCAATCATGTCGCCAGCGTGGGTGGCGGTGATCGTCGCGCCGAGGATTTCATCGGTGCCCTTCCGCACGTGCACGCGCACAAAACCCTCCTCCTCGCCGTCGAGGATCGCGCGGTCCACCTTGCCCATCTGCTGGGTAAACGTGTCGAGTTCGATCCCCTTGGCTTTCGCCTCGCGCGGGTGCAGGCCCACGTGCGCGATCTCGGGCGAGGTGTAGGTGCACCATGGAATCGTAAGCGCACTCGCCTTCTTTCGGCCTTTGAAGAGCGCGTTTTGAATCACGATGCGCGCCATGAAATCCGCCGCGTGCGTGAACTGATACGGCGAGCAGATGTCGCCGCACGCGAAGACGCGCGGGTTCGTCGTGCGCAGGTGGTCGTCCACCACGACGCCTTTTTTCCCGAACTCCACGCCCGCCTTCTCCAAGCCGAGGCCCTCGACATTCGGCGCGCGGCCGACCGCGACGAGCAATTGATCGACGACAAGATCGTGATCGCGGCCGTGCGATTCGACGAGGACGCGCACGCCGTCCGGCGCCTTCGCGAGCCGCAGGTTTTTTCCGCCGCCGAGCAGCTTGACGCCGTCGCGCAGGAGCGCCGCCTGCAGGATCATCGCCGCGTCGCGGTCCTCGCGCGGGAGCACGCCGTTGATCGATTCGATCAAAAAAACCTCCGCGCCGAAGCGCGCGAAACTTTGCGCCATCTCGCAACCGATGGGGCCGGCGCCGATCACGCCGAGGCGTTTGGGCAGCGTCGTGAGCGAGAAGAGCGTTTCGTTTGTCAGGTAGGGCACCGTGTCGAGGCCGGGAATCGCCGGCGCGGCGGCACGCGCGCCGGTTGCGATTGCGGCCATGGCGAAACGCAGCGTCTTACCGGCGACCTCAACCGTGTCGCGGCCGGTGAATTTGCCAGCGCCGATGAAGACATCGACGCCCAGCTCGCGAAAGCGCGCCGCCGAATCGTGCGGGCTCAGGTCCGCACGCAACCGGCGCATCCGCTCCATCACCGCCGCAAAATCCACGCCTACCTCTCCGTTCACGTGCACACCGAAATCGCCCGCGCGCCGCACCTCCGCCGCCGTCCGCGCGGCACGGATGAGCGCCTTCGACGGCACGCAGCCGACGTTGAGGCAGTCCCCGCCGAGGAGATGACGCTCGATCAGCGCAACCTTCGCGCCGAGTCCCGCCGCGCCGGCCGCCGTCACGAGGCCCGCCGTGCCGCCACCGATCACGACGAGATTGTAGCGCGGCGCGGGCTCCGGGTTCACCCAATCGGTCGGATGCACGTGCGCACGCAAGCGCCGGTTGTGTTCGTCCCACGGCTGGAGATCGGCGGCATGCTTCATGAGTGGGTGCGCTTAGCGAGGGCGGCGCGGGCGAGGCGCGTGACGAAAATCGTCACGACAATCGTCGCGATCAGGCCGATCGCGTAGAGCGTCCACTCGGCCGGCGTGCGCGAGCGATCGCCGGCCGCACGCGCGAGGGAGCCGACGTAAACATACATCACCGTGCCCGGCATCATCCCAAGCCACGACGCGAGCACGTAGTCGCGCAGGCTCACGCGGGTAACGCCAAAAGCGTAGTTGAGCAGCGAAAACGGAAACGCCGGCGAGAGCCGGGTGAGGCCGACGATCTTCCAGCCCTCGGCGGCGACGGCCCGGTCAATGGCGGCAAACGCCGCGTTGCCCTCGATCTTTTTCGCGACCCAGTCGCGCGCGAGATAACGGCCGACGAGAAACGCCGCCGTCGCGCCTAGCGTCGAGGCGATCGACACGTAAACCGAACCGAGCGCCACGCCGAAGACCGCGCCCGCCCCGAGTGTGAGCACGGAGCCGGGCAAAAATAAAACCGTCGCGACGACGTAGGCCGCGATGAAGAGCACCGGCCCCCAAGCCCCAAGCCGGCCGATGGCGTCGAGCCATTCGCGCAGCACCGCGCGCACATCAAAAATAAAAAACGCCGCCGCCACCGCCGCAACCACCGCGGCGATCAGGAGCCACTTTCCCCAGCCGGAATTCTGCTTCATGGCCGGTGGGTCCGATTGCACAGAACTTGCTCCGGCTTGGTTTGGAAGTGGCCGCGAGCGTAAGCGAGTGGTGGTCCATCTACTCGCTCACGCTCGCAGCTACCGGCAGGGTTCGAGAGTCTCATGATTGCATTGAGCGATTGCCCGTAGCTTGTTGCGGGGAGGTTTCCGGTCGGCACCACGTTATTTTTTCGCCGCGTCGTTGAGCGACCAGTCGTAGTCGGTGTAGCTGATCGAAAATCCGCCCGCCGTGAGCGCAGCGCGCGACGCCTCCGCAAAATAGGGCGCGACAAATTTCTCGACCGAGCCCGCCGTCGTCTCGAAATCGCCCGCGAACCACTTGAAGATCGGTGAGAGGTGGAGCGTGCGTTTCGCGGCGTCGACGCGGTTCTTCTCGCTCTGCCCGAGAAAGATTTTCCCTTGCTCGTCGAGCTGCGCGTCGAGTCGCGCGCCGACAAACGCCCCCGCGCGCAACGGCGGGCAGCCGCGCGCCGCGCACACGAGTGCGAAGTGCGCACGCGCCTCGGCGTAGTCCTTGCGGATGATGCCGTGCTCCAGGTGATCGAGCGTCGTCACCTGACCGAAGAGCCGCACGACCTTTTGCTTCCAGGGCCCATCGCCGAGCCCGCCGAAATTGAAGAGGCCGCCGATTTTTTTGATGCTCGCCACCGGGTAGTGGTCGACGATGAGCTTCAGCGTGGCGGCGTTGTAGAGGTTGAAGAGGAAGGCGAGCCGGTCCTTTTCGCTCCACGCTTTGAACTCCGCCTCGGGCACGGCGGCGAGCGTGGCGAGGCAGGCGTTGAGCGGCTGCGGCGCGGCCTTGAGCGCGGCGTAGTTCACCCGGCCGTCGGCCACGTGCGACTTCAGCACGGCGTCGAAGGCGGCGTGCGTCTGGTCGAAAGCAGCGCGCGCTTCGCCGGCGAGTAGCAACGCTAGGGCGAAGACCGACAAGGGGACAAGGTGACGGAGATGCATGACGCGATGAGAGGGCGGAGGCGGAAGTTTATTCCAACAAGGGAATAGTTTACGCCGTGCGCCGTCTCACTACCGATGCCCCACGACCGCACGCCAAACGAGCCCTTTCTCTCCCGCACCGTAGTCATCATCCCCGCGCTCAACGAGGCGCCGTGCGTCGCCGGCACCGTAGCCTACTGGCGCGCGCGCGGCGCCGCGCTTGTGCGCGTGGTGGATAACGGCAGCAACGACGAGACCGGCACCCGCGCGCGCGTGGCCGGCGCCGAGGTATTGCGTGAGCCGCAGCGCGGCTACGGCGCCGCCGCGTGGGCCGGCACCCGTGCGCTGCCCACGGACATCGAGTGGATTCTCTTCAGCTCGGCCGATGGCAGCGACCGGCTAGACGACGCGGAGCGCATGGCCTTCCAAGCCGCGATCAACGGGGGCGCGGATCTCGTTTTAGGCGAACGTGTCTCGCTCGCAGTGTCGCGCGACTGGCTCACGCCGACGCAGCGTTTCGGCAACGCCTTCGCGTGCTGGCTGCTCGCACTCGGCTGGGGCCGGCATTTCCGCGACATGGCGTCGCTGCGCGCGATCCGCCGCGATTCCTTCGACCTTCTGCAACTCGAGGACCGCGCCTTCGGCTGGAACGTCGAGATGCAGGTGCGCGCCGTAGAGCGCGGCCTGCGCATCGCGGAGGTGCCGGTGCGATTTTTCCCGCGTGTCTCCGGCGAATCGAAAATCTCCGGCAACCTCGCGGGCATCATCCGCGCCGGCTGGGGCATTCTCACGATGGTGGTGAAACTGCACGCCGGCCGCGCCGATCGCGCCCGCCAACTCCGCCGTCCTGCGACCGCGTGAGACGTGATCGGTGGGAATAGACCGCCACTCCGATCCTCCCATCATCCAGCCCCATGCCTCCTCGTCTGATACTTCTCTTTGTCGCCGGTGTCGCACTGCACCTCGGCGGGTGTGCCGGCGTCCCGGCCGCGCAACAGCGCCTCGTGTCGCGGCCCGGCATGGTTTTTTCCGATGCGCCGCACCTGACCGCACGCAGCGCCCTCACCGCGCAAATCGAGCCCGGCCGCGCCGCCGGTGGCGCGCAAGCGGCAGGTTGCACCGCTTGCCGATGAAACGCCTTTTCGCATTCGCCATTTTGGGTCTCCTCGGTCTGCGGGCGGCCGATCCTGCCGCACGTTTCCTGGGCGCGACCCCCAGCGCCGAATTCGGCACCGAAGTGCTCCGCGCCTCCGACATCACGCTGACGCAGGCGGCCGACACACTGCGGCTCGACTGGGGGAAAACCGAGGCCGCGCTCACCCTCGGCTACGGCACGCTCGCGATCGACTACGCGCCGGTGGCGTTCGATTTTTTGGGCAGCGCGCGCGGCCGACGGGAAGCCGCGCTTTCCGCGCAGGTCGCGCTGCGCCACCGCGCCGGCCCACGGCTGGAGCTGCTCGCCGGCCTCGGCGCGCACGACGGCTTCGACTCCTACCGCGCACTTTGGCTCGACGAATATTTTCGCCAGCGTTTCGCGGGCCGGCCCGGGTATCGGCGCGCGCAGCCGCGCGGTGTGGCGTTCTCCGGCGGCGCGCGTTGGGAGTATCGCCCAGCCTCGGGCTTCGTGCAGTTCGGCTACGCGCGATCGCAAGACGACGTAGCGCCGGGCTACGAAATCGATTTCGCCGGCCTGCGCCGCGGAGCGGAGACGCTCGTCACCGACACCGTCACGCTTGGCTTCGAGAATGTCCTTACGCCGCGCCTCCGCACCCGCGCCGAGCTGCGCGTGGCCGACACCTCGGGTCGCGAGGCGCGCTACGGCGCCGAAGTCTCCGCGCGTTACGCGCTCGGCGAGCGCTGGATTGTGCGCGCCGATGCCGGCGCAAGCGACGAGCGGCCGGCCTTTCGGGCGCAGTATGGCGGCGCGGAGCTGGAGTTCGCGGTGACCGAAGCGCTCGCCGTTTTCGTCGGCGCTCAGCTCTACCGCGACACCGGCGAGATCGAAAACGCCCTCCTCTTCACCAGCGCCGCGCCCGGCCTGCGTTCGCGCCGCGCCGACGTCGGCCTGCGTCACGACGGCGAACGTCTCTCGTGGCGCGTCTCCGTCGGCACCGTATCGGGTGATTTCGCCGCGACGAATCGTAACACCGATTTCTTCCAAAACCTTTATCGTGATCGCCACTGGCTCGCCCTGCGCGCCGCCGGCTCGTGGAAATTCTAAACGCCTCCCTCCCCTACGCCCATGCCACGCTCCCGCGCCTTTTTCCCCCTCTTGGTTCTCGCCGCCCTCGCATTCGCAGCCTCGCCCGCGCGCGCCGCGATTTATCGCACCGGCGAGGTTGTGCAAAATTTCACCCTCACCGACCGCGCGACCGGCCGTCCGGTCAACCTCACGGACCTCGCCGGGAAAATCGTTTTCCTCGAGTGGTTCGCATGGTGGTGCCCCTTTTGCCAAGCGGCGGCGCCCCAGGTGCGCTCGGGTATCGTGGACTACTATAACTCCCGCGGCGGAAATCCCGCCGGCCTCCCCGTGATCCACGTGGCGCTCAATCTCCAGTCGGGCCAGGAGACGGACACGCAGCGCTTCATCAATTCCTACGGCCTCGGCCAGACGCTCAACGATTTCAACCGCGCCGTGGCCGACCGTTTTCAAACCGGCGGCCAGCCCATCTTCGAGGTCATCAACGGCGTCGAGGGCTCCGCCAGCCACAAGCAGTGGGAACTCATTTTCACGCAGCTCGGCTACGGCTCGACGCAGGCCCCCATCACCGATTTCCGCCGCGCGATCGACGGCGTGCGGGCCGCGGCCGCGGTCGTGCCACCGACTACCACCCCCCCGACCGTAACTCCACCGACCGTGGCTGCGCCCGCGCTCGCCGCCGGGCCGCGCGATCTCACGGTGCGGCCAGGGCAGCTCGCGCAGTTTTTCGCCGTCAACTCCGGTGGCGCCGCCACGCACGAGTGGCGCAAGGATGGCGCGATCATTCCGGGTGCCACGGGCGCGGTGCTCACGCTGGAGAGTGTCACCGCCGCGCAGGCCGGTCGCTACGCCGTCACGCTGAGCAACTCTAGCGGCAGCGCCGCGAGTGTCGCGGCCACGCTCCTCGTCGATGCCGCGGCGACGTCGAGCCTCGCCAACGTCGCAACGCGCGCCACCGCCGGCACGGGCGCAGAGTCGCTGATTCCCGGCCTCGTAATTGCCGGCGGACCGAAAACCGTGCTCGTGCGCGCGGCCGGGCCGGCGCTCGCGGCGTTCGGTGTGGCCGGCACGCTCGCCGATCCGCGGATCGAACTTTTTTCCGGCGACACCCTGATCGCGACCAACGACGATTGGTCCGCCGCGACCAACGCCTCCGAGGTGGCCGCTGCCGCCGCGCGCACGGGCGCTTTTCCCTTTGCCGCGGGCGCGCGCGATGCGGCGCTGTTCGCAACCCTTGCGCCCGGGGCCTACACCGTGCGGGCCGGAGGCGCCGGGGCGAGCACGGGCGTGGCGCTCGTGGAAATCTACGACGCCGACCCCCCGGGTGCGAGCGGCCGCGGCGCCTTCGTCAACCTCGCGACCCGCGGCCTCGTGGGTGCGGGGGCCAACGTTATGATCCCCGGTTATGTGATCACGGGCACCGCGGCGAAGACGCTGCTCATCCGCGCAGCCGGGCCAGCGCTCACGAGTTTCGGCGTCGCCGGTGCGCTGGCTGATCCCGTGCTCACGGTGTTCTCAGGCACGCAGGCTCTCCTCACGAACGACAACTGGGGTGACGCGCCCAATCTCGCGACCCTACGGTCCGCCGCCGCGCGCGGCGGGGCCTTCACGCTGGCCGAAGGCAGCAAGGACGCCGCGTTGCTCGTCACGCTGCCGCCCGGTAGCTACACTGTGCAGGCCAGCGGCGCGGCCGACACCACCGGCGTCGCGCTCGTGGAGATTTACGAAGTGCCGTGAGCCGGGCCGGGCGCCCCCGGACCCGGGTGCCAAAGCTCGAGCTTGCTCCGCACACACGCGATGAGTGGCTCCAGCCCACCGGCCTCCTTGATTTCCTCGGCCGAGAGCAAAACCTCAAGTCGCCCCGCTTGCTCGGTCAAAATCGCAGGCAGCGCCAGCGAACGCATTTCGGGATGCGTCTGCCAGAATTTGGGCCGGTAAGTGAACACCGTGGGAAACGGCTGGCTCTCGATGAAAATTTTCCATGGGGCCAGCATGCCGGTCAGGCCATACGTGTAGCGACAGAGCCGGCATTCGTAGGTTTCCGGCGAGAAAAATTTATGCGCCCAGTCGTTGAGGGCGTTGAAAAAACCCTCGTCGGCGTTGTAAACCATGAGCAGGCGATCGGGATTTTGACGGTGCATTGGCATGAGATGCGAGCAGCGGTGACTTATTCCTGTAATTAACCAGCCAAGAGCGAATCGAGAGCGGCATTGCCTGCCGTGCCCCTCCGCCTCAGCTGTTGCGGCATGATCTGGTCATGTTTACCCCACCGACTGCTCGCCTTCGGATTGCTGGCCGCGAGCCACGCGCACAGCCAGCCTGTCGTAACCATGCTGGCCCCAGGCTTCACGGTGCAGGAACTGCCGGTGCCGTTGACCAATATCAACAATCTGCGCTTCACACCCGATGGCCGGCTCAGCGCGCTCGCCTATGACGGCCGCGTGTATCTGCTTACCGATACTGACGGCGACGGACTGGAGGACACCGCCACACTCTTCTGGGACAAGCCCACGCTACGCGTGCCCGTCGGCATGGCCTGGTCGCCGCAGGGTGTGTATATCTCCTCGCAGGGCAAAGTCTCGCTGCTGCGCGATACGGACGGCGACGGCAAGGCCGACACGGAAGACGTGATCGCGAGCGGCTGGCCGAAAACCGATGTGACCTCCGGGGGCGTCGATGCCACCGCTGTGACCCGCGACACCGAGGGCAACCTCTACTTCGGACTCCTCACTGCCAACTACGCGAACCCCTACCGCGTGAAGGACGGCGTTTCGCGCTACGACCTCAACGGTCCGCGCGGCACGATTCAGAAATGGTCGGCCGCGACCGGCCAGCTCACCACCCTCGCCACCGGCATCCGCGTCCCTTACACCCTCGCGTTTAATCGCCACAGCGATCTGTTCGTCACCGATCAAGAGGGCGCGACGTGGTGCCCCGACGGCAACCCGCTCGACGAGCTGAACCACATCATCCCCGGTCGGAACTACGGCTTCCCGCCGCGCCACGACACGTATCTGCCCAACCTGATCAGCGAGCCGCCGGTCGTGGGCTTTGGCCCGCAGCACCAATCCACCTGCGGTTTTCTTTTCAACGAATCGGGACCCCAGCAGCCGCGTTTCGGTCCGGCCGGTTGGGAAGGCGACGCGATTGTCGCCGGCGAATCGCGTGGCAAACTATGGCGCGCCCGCCTGGTCAAAACCGCGGCTGGCTACGTGGGACGGGAAATCACCCTCGCCCGGCTGAGCCTCCTCACGATGGACGTGGCGCTTTCACCGCGCGGCGATCTCTACGTGGCCTGCCATAGTGGCGCACCCGACTGGGGCACGGGCCCAAAGGGCCAGGGCAAACTTTTCAAGATTTCCTACACCGACCGCGCCGCCCCGCAGCCCGTCGCCGTCTGGGCCTCAGCGCCGATGGAAGTGCGCGTCGCTTTCGATCGTCCAATCGATGCTGCGGCCGCGCGCGATCCCAGCGCCATGCAAATCGAGTTCGGCGAATATGTTTCGGCGGCCGATCGGTTCGAGGTGCTCAAGCCGCCTTACAAAACCGTGAAAGGCCAGGAAGCGTTCTCGCGGGGCAAGCTGCGCGTGGCAGCGGCGCGGCTCTCGTCCGACGCCCGCACGCTCGTGCTCACAACCGACCCCCACCCGCAGGCCGTGCGCTACGCTCTCACCCTCCCCGGCATCAAGGCCGCGGCTGCGACGACTCAACCCGCGACCATCGATCTCGCGTATGATCTCAACGGCGTCGAAGCGATCTGGACGCCCGCCCCAGCCGCCGGTGCGAACGGCTCCGCCGCAGACTCCGTCGGATTGTGGAAAGGCTGGCTGCCGCACCTCGACACGGAGATTGCCACCGCGTTCACCGCCGAGTCGGCGGAACATCAAGCCCTCTCTGAGCGGATGCAGCGCCCCGGGCAGCTTCAGCTCCGCACCCAAGTGGTCCTGCCAGGCCCCGGCAACACACTACAACTCAAGTCCACCACCCGGTTTGCCGTGAGCCTCGGCCAGCAGCGGATCACCGCGCGGTCGACCGACGCGGATACCTTCACCGCCGATCTCGTGCTGAACGGCGACGAAGCACCGTTGCCGCTGACAATCTCACTTGAGACGCGACCCGGCTCGGCGACCGCACCGGCCGCCGCCCTGTCGGTCACGTATTCCACCAAATCCGATCCGACCGTGCGACCCGTTCCCCTCGGCGCGCTGCTGCTGCCTTGGACGGCGCCGCATCAAACGCCGCCGCTGATCGAAACCGAAAAGACGGATTTGGCGGGCGGAGATTTCGAGCGCGGTCGCACCCTGTTTTTCGGCAAACAGATCCTGTGCGCGACCTGCCATCGGATTCGCGAGGAAGGCGGCACCCTCGGGCCCGACCTCACGAATCTCGCGCATCGCGATGCCGCCTCCGTGCTGCGCGACATCATGGAGCCGAGCGCGACCGTCAATCCCGACTATGTCGCCTACAGCGTTTCGTTGCGCGATGGCAGAAGTCTGGCGGGTTACGTCCGCACCCAGGACGACGACAAACTGCGCATCGTCGGACCCGACGGAAAAGAGCAGACGGTGCCGCGCGCCGACGTCCTCGATCTGCGGCCGAGCCCGGTCTCGCTGATGCCGCCCGGTCTCATCGCCAGTATCAAGGAAGCGCAGGTGCGCGACCTGCTCACGTTTCTTGTCAGCGCCCCACCCCGGCGCACGAGTGCGGAAATCGCCGCCGTGCGCCAGGCGAGCCCGCCCGCCAGCACCGCTTCACCCGCGCCTCGCGTCTTAAACCTCGTGCTCGTGGCGAGCAAACAGGATCACGGCGCGGGCCAGCACGATTACCCCGCATGGCAGAAAACCTGGAGCGCCCTGCTGGGCCGAGTCCCGGGCATCACCGTCACCGCAGCTTGGGACTGGCCGACGCCCGAGCAATGGCGCACGGCCGACGTTCTACTGCTGAATTTTCGCAACCGCGACTGGGGTGCAGGGAGGCTCGCGCAACTCGACGCGTTTCAAGCGCGCGGCGGCGGCATCGTGGCCTTTCACGCGGCCACCATTATCGACCAGGAGCCGGAGCAGCTCGCCGAACGCTTTGGGCTCTCGGCTCAACCCGGCCCGACCAAATACCGGCACATCCCGGTGACCCTGAAATTCTCCACGGACACCGAGCCGGGCATCACGCGTGGTTTCAAAAACCTGACGCTGCTCGACGAGCCCTATTGGCCGATGTTCGGCGACCCGAAACGTGTCGGAGTGATTGCCACGGCCGAGGTCGATGGCCAGCCGCGCCCGCTTGTCTGGACCTTCAAGAAAGGGCCGGGCCGGGTGTTCGGCAGCATCCCGGGCCACTATAATTGGACACTGGAAGACCCGCTGTTTCGTCTGCTCGCCCTGCGCGGGATCGCGTGGGTGTGCGGCGAGCCTGAGTCGCGGTTCGACGGCGTGGAGTGAGGGCGACGCCGGTCGCAGCACCGCGGAAATTACTCGCCCACGCCAAACACGATTTTTCGCGGATCGCCGACGGTTTTTCGGCTGCGGAAAATCCGATCCCACCACGAGAAGAGGGAACTGTAATTCGAGTCGCACTCGGCGCGGATGATCGAGTGATGCACCTTGTGCATCGACGGTGTGACGACCACGGCGCGGAGCGGGCGGTCGAGCCATTCGGGCAGGCCGATATTTGCGTGGTGGAACTGCACCACCGTGAACAGCAGCACCTCGTAAAGCGCGAGCTCCTCAATCCGGCAGCCGACGAGGGCGAGCACGGGCACGCGCAGCAGCGACGAGAGCACGATTTCGCCCGTGTGGAAACGGCTGGCCGTCGTCACATCCATCGCGCGATCTGCGTGATGCCACCGATGAAACCGCCAGAGAAACGGCACGCGGTGATTCAGCCGGTGCCACGCATAGGTCCACGCATCGAGCAGGAGCACCGCCGCCGGCCAGCGCACGGCGGCGGGCGCGTGCGTCCATGATAATATTCCGAAGCGATGCGCCGCCGCCCACTCCGTCGCCGCCAGCCAGAGCCCGGCAAAAATCGCCGCGCCGAGGAGCACATTCACCGCGCCGAGGAGGAGATTAATTCCCCCGTGCCGCGCGCGATCCGCCGGGCGCCCGAAATACCCGAAGAACGGCTGCGCCGTTTCCCACGCGAGCAGCAGCGCGAGCACGCCGACGGCGATGCCCGCACGCCACGTGGCACTGGGGACAGGAAGATCCATGAGGAAAATTCTGTATGTCTGCCGCCCGAGCACCAAGCCAGCCGTTTCCGCGCCGGGCCGGCGGCGGAGCGTTTATCGCCACGTGAAAATGATCGTGTGGTGCTCCGGCTCGCGGCGGAGCCCGAGCGGTCGCCAGGTAACCACGAAATCCTTGAGGAGAAATCCCAGTGTCAGCACACCCGCGGTCAAAAGCGCCCAGCGTTCGGCGCTCAGCGCCCACTCGCCGCCAACGCCGCAAAGCACGAGCACGATGCCCAGCAAAATGCCCGTCAAGCCGGCGCCCGACTCGAGACACATGCAGGCGAGCCGGCGCGACGGCGGCGCGGGCCGGGATTTCATTCGCCAGATCAGCCACAGGTCGCGGATGCCGCCCTGCACCAGCCACGCGAGGCAGGCGATCACCAGTAATTCGCCGACGGTGAGGCGGACGGGGAGAAACCGCCGCCCCAGCCAGACCGCGCCGACGACCACGGGAATCAACGCGAGCTCAATTTTTTCGTGAGTCTTCATTCCCAGAGTTGTGCGCTCCGTTGATCCACGCGGCAACCGGGACGGCCTCCCCGGCCACCGCGCCCGTGCAACTGCTGCCCGCGCCCGCAGTGCACGCCAGGCAATGCGCGCCGGTCGCGATCGCGCGGCCGGTGAGGTAGTCGGGCGTCACGTCCCAGAGCGAGAGCGGCTTTCCATTGCGGAGCTGCATTCCGAGCATCTGGTTGAAATCGCAGTCGTAAACCTCGCCGCGCCAGCCGACGTTCAGTGTCGAGCGGCACATCAAGCCTTCGACCGTCGCCGGGTTAAAACTGTTCGCGAGCAGCTCGAGATACTCGTCCCACTTGCCCTGCTCGCGGAGATCGGCGGCGAACCGAGCAATGGGCTGGTTCGTGATCGTGAAGAGCCGGGTGAACTCGATGCCGAACTGCGTGCGCAGCTCAGCCTTGTAGTCGGCCTCGAGCTCGGCCTGCGCGGATGGGAGCTTCGCGCCGAGGGGATTATAGACGAGCGTGAGTGGCAGGCGCGTGCCGTAGCCGACCGCGTTGAGTTTTTGCAGCGCGCGGATGCTCTTCGCAAACACGCCGTCGCCACGCTGCGCATCGACGTTCTCCGCGCTGTAGCACGGGAGCGAGGCGACGACCTCGACCGCGTGCGCCGCGAGATAGTCGGGCAGCCACGCGAAGGCGGGCGTCTCGATGATCGTGAGATTATTGCGGTCGATCACGTGGCAACCACAGTCGCGCGCCGTCTCGACGAAGAGCCGGAAATGTTCGCTCAACTCCGGCGCGCCGCCGGTGATGTCCACTACCTCGGGGCGGTGCCGGCAAATCCAGTCGCAGACGCGCGCCGCGATTTCGGCACTCATCATCTCGGTGCGCCACGGCGCGGCGTCCACGTGACAGTGACGGCAGGTCTGGTTGCACTTGCGTCCGACGTTGATTTGCAGCGTCTGCACGCGCCCGCGCACGAGCGGGAGACCGTGGGCCGCAAGCTTTTCGTCGAACCGATTCATTTTCAGGTAGGAGCCGCCGAGGATGCGGCTATTCCGTCCCCTCCCCCATTTTTTCTCAACCGCCTGGCCCGATACCACCCGGCGAGCTGCGCGGGCGGCGCTCCGAGCCGGTAGCCCAAAATGATCGCCTGATTGACGAGCGTCGTCCGCAGCGCGCCCAATTCGCGCCAGCGCCGGCCCGAGGTGAACGCGACGGCAGGGGCGATGGATATTTCGCCGTGCGCCCGCAGTCGTCGGACGAACTCGTAGTCTTCCATGATCGGCAACTCGGCGAACCCACCGGCCAGGCAAAACATTTCCCGTCGCAAAAACAGCCCCTGATCGCCGTAGGGCGACTGCCAGCGGCGCGCGCGCGCGTTGGTCGCGCGCTCGATCCAACGGCGGCCGGGAAAATCTTCCGCAATCGCAAATTCAAACGCGCCCGCGACCGTGTCCGGCAGCGCGATCGTCTGCCGCACGTGCGTCGCGTAGTCGGCGGGCAGCAAGGTGTCGGCGTGCAAAAACAAAATCCATTCGCCCGTCGCCATGGCCGCGCCGCGATTCATCTGCGTCGCCCGGCCGGCCCGCGCGGACAACACCACAGCATCGTGCGCGCGGGCAATTTCCCGCGTGCCATCCATGCTACCGCCATCGACGACGATGATTTCATGCGGCCCGCCGCGCCGCGCCGCGTCGAGCGTTCGCGCCAGGTAATGTGCTTCGTTGAGCGCCGGAATGACGACCGACACACCCCCTCGACCAGCGGCCTGCGCCGCGGCCGTCGCTGCCCAGACGGCGAGATCTTCGGGTTCATCCACGTCGCGCAGCGTATCGAGCAGATGGCAATCGGCCGAGACCGCGCGGGAGGCGGCGAGCGTCTGCGCCAGAACGGCGTCGGTGCTCCACGCGATGCCGCGAAACAATTCCGGGCGCGGCCGCCGCAGGCCGATCAAATAATAGCCGCCGTCTTCCGCCGGCCCGAGGACGATTTCCTTTTCGCGCAGCGCTTTACACGCAGCATCGAGATGAGCGGCGGTAAGTTGCGGGCAATCCGCCCCAATCACGACGACCGCCTCCGCGCCGTCGGCGAACGCCTCTCTCGTGGCGCGCTCCATCCGCGCGCCGAGATCGCCGTCGCCCTGCTCGCGAATCAAAGCGCCGCCGCCAAGCCACGCCCGCGCGGCGTCAGCATCGGGCGCGCCGGCGAGCCGCACCTCGACCGCGGGCACGGCTCCAGCCGCGCGCGAAAATTCGCCGACGGTCGCGAGCGTGTGGCGCACGAGCGCGCGGTAGAGTTCGCACGCGCGCGCCTCGCCGAGCGCCGGGATGAGCCGCGTCTTCACCGCGCCGGGGCGCGGGTATTTGAGCATGAGGATAAGGCGGGAGCGCACGCGATGGACGATGCAACGGGACACGCGCGCGGTTATTTGACGAGTTCCGTTTCGGGAAACGCCGCGAACCAGCCGAACCAAAACGCCCGGTCCGGAGCGGCGGAATCGCGCGCCAGCAACGAGAGAAATAGCCGCAGATCGCCCGACGATTCCGCCGCGCGCACACTCCCCGGTGACGCAAGGCCAAGAAAAACCAGCAGGGTGAGAAGCGAGGGCGTTCGCACGGCAAGGCCGAAAGGCAACGTCCGGCTTGCGTCCGCTCGTGGCATCAGCAGCAGCCACCGGTGCCGCCGTCACGGCATTGGCTCGCGCCGGTCGTGGCGACGTAGTCTTGGCCTTTCGTTTCCTTCGGATGTCGAAGTTGGGCGGCGGCGCAGTTGAAGCGTTTCGCTTCCGCCGCCGGGATTTCGCGCCGCGGATCGACGAGCGCGAAGTGCGCGCGATAGGGTTCCTTTTTGTAGAGCTGGTAGGTTTTGTCGCAGACCGCGTAACGCTGGCCGCGCACGAGCCGATGACCGTCGTCGTCGAGCACTTCGGCGAATGGCCCGAGGTAGATCGCGGCTTGGTTGCGCTCGAAGCACGGGCCTTGCTTGCCCTTGAACGCCTGCACCGTAACCGAGCGAAACTCGATGCCCTCGACGGTGCGCCACGGTTGCGCGTCGTGTTTCAAAATCTGAATCCCGTAAAAGCCGGCGTCGGCAAACGCCCGCAGGAAATCCTCCTCGGTGAGCGCACCGCTGATGCAGCCGCTCCACAGTTCGGGATTGTGCTGGAGATGCGCGGGCACGGGTTCGTCGGCGACGATGTCGGAGATGACGGCGCGTCCGCCTTTCTTCAGCACGCGGAAAATCCCCTCGAACATCGCACGCTTCGCCGCGGGCTCGACGAGGTTGAGCACGCAGTTGGAGACGACGACATCAACCGAGTCTTCCGCGACAAGCGGCGCGCGCACGCGCAGCTCGGCCGCGAGTTCATCGGCGGCGAGATACGAGGCCGCGTCCGCAATCGGGCGCTTGCGCAGTTCACGGTCGAGCGCGTCGAGATCAAGCGCGAGATCCTGGATGCGGCCCTTGCGAAACTCGACGTTGGCGTAGCCGACGCGCGCGGCGACGATGGGCGCGTTGCGGCGGGCGACTTCGAGCATCTCATCGGTCATGTCCACGCCGATGACGCGTCCGGTCGGCCCGACGACCTGCGCGGCGATGAAGCAGATTTTTCCGGTGCCGCTGCCGAGATCGAGCACGGTCTCACCGGCGCGCACGTGCTTCGAGGGATCGCCGCAGCCGTAATCTTTTTCGATCACCTCGGTCGGGATGATCTCGAGGAATTTACGGTCGTATTCGACGGGGCAGCAGAGCGCGGCCTCGGGCGCCTTGGCGGCGGCGGCGTAGCGTTGCTGGACGGAGCGTTCGGTGCGCATGGGCGGGGAGAACTAGAGGAGTTGCTTCAACCGGTCGGCGGCAAAATTGCCGGCGAGATGGTAGATTTTCCCATCGCGCTGCCAGCTCGCGGTCGTGAGCGCGCCGGCCGCGGCGAATTGCGGGGTCTCGCCGAGCTGGAAGTTGGGCAGGTCCGCGGCGTTGGCGACGAAGACGTCAACGTGGCCGCCGTCGAATTTCAGGCAAAGCAGCGTGACGTTCCGGTGCTGCCACTCGACGACCTTGCACCCCATCACGCCGTGCTCGGCGAGCTTCGGCGGGAGGACGAAGTCGGGATGGCCGCGGTGTTCCGTGAGCCATTGTTTGAGTGCCGGAGCGTCGAGCCCGAAGGCGTCGACGTGTTGCGTGCGGCCCAACGCGACCTCCGCCATCGCGCCTTGAAACTCCGCGAGTTTCACCTCGCCGCCAGCCGTTCGGAGCTGGCGCCCGGCGACGCCCAGCAAGACCACGATCGCCGCCGCGACCGCGAGCCAGGCGGGCTGGCGCCACCACAGGCGCCGGGTCGCCGTCGTCCGTGCGAGCAGAAGCTGCGCCTTCAGATCAGCGGGCAGCGGGTGGGAGCGGAGCTTGGCGGCAAAGGCGGCGTCCATCGCCTGCTCGGCGGCAAACCACTGCGCGAGCACCGGGTCCTGCCGGGCCAGCGCGAGCGCGGCGGCGAACTGCGGATCGTGGGCATCCTCGCTGTTCGGCCGGTAGGCCTGGAGGATGAATTGGGCTTCTTCTCGGTTCATGAGCTTTTGGAAAAGGGAGTGCGCTGAGGGTGGAGCGGAACCACATTGGCGTGACCGGATGGCAGGGCGCGCGCCGTGACGATTTCCCGCAGCGCGGCCTTGGCTCGGGAGAGCCGCGACATAACGGTGCCGACGGGGACATCGAGCAGCTCGGAGATTTCTCGGTAGGAGAGACTGCGTAGATAAAAGAGCACGAGTGGCGTGCGATGGTGCTCGTCGATTTCTTGGAGTGCCGCCATCACCACGGCGCTGTCCATTTTCTCAACCGCTTCGGGAGTCAGCATGGGGATTTCATGTTCGACGCCGGAGATTTCGAGGTGGGGAAAGCGTTGTTCATGGCGTTTCCGCCCGAGAAAAACACGGTAAAGCGTCGTGAACAGCCAGGACTTGACCTTGGCTTTGTCCCGCACCTGCCCGCTCTTCGTGAGCAGTCGACAGTAGGACTCCTGCGTCAGGTCGCGCGCATCGTCGGGGTTGCGGGTGAGGCTGAGCGCGAACCGGTGCAGGTCCTCGTGATACAGCGCCACGGCTTGTTCGTAGTCCATTTCGTCCACGCTCATTAGACTGCCGGGGCGGGCTTCTATTCCAAGCCGCGTGGAGAATTATTCGCGACGGCGAGGGAATATGTGCCGCAGTTGCCCGTCCTATCGGCGCACCCCTCGGGTGATTCTCAACCAAACCAACCATGATCACATCATCGTCACGCGTCTTATTTCTCGCCGCGCTCCTTGGAGCCGCCGCCGTCCCGGCGTCTGCGTCGGGCAGCTATTCCGGTCGTCCGCCCAAGCCACCGATGGCCGGCGGTGAAATGAAAATGGATCGCGAAAAATACGGCCTCGGGCAAAAGGTTTACGAGGGCCAGACGAAACTCATGGGCGGCGGCGACGCCGGGGCGCAGATGGAGCGGTTGAAAATGGCGCAGGCGAAACTGCCCGCCGACGCGATGAAGATGAAGAATCTCCCTGCGCTCGCCGGCAAACTCTCGGCCGCGGAACTCGACGCACTCGAATATTTCGTGGGCCAGCGCTTCGCGATGAAGAAGTAACCACACCGCGCTCATCCTTCCTTTTCCCTTTTCTAACCCATGAATATTTCCTCTCTCGTAAAACACCTCGCGCTCGGCGCAGCCGGCCTCGCCGCGGTTCACACCGCCTCGGCGCAGAACGTCTGGCTCGTTGCGCCCGGCACGCTCTCCGTGACGCCCAACTACAGCTACCAGTCCTTCGACGAGTTCTACACCGGCACGACCAAGAACAAACTGCCGGCCGACATCACGCAGCGCACCTCCGGCCTGCGGTTCGACTACGGCCTCGCGCCGCAGCTCGCGCTCGACGCCGCCATCGGCTACACCGAGGTAAAATTTTCGCCCCCCGGCGCCAGCTTCAAGCGCAGCGGCCGTGATGACGCGCGGCTCGGGCTCAACTACGCCCTGCTCGCCGAGAGCACCGAGATGCCCGCAGTCACAGTGCGTTTCGGCGCCATCATCGCCGGCAACTACAACGTGCCGACGACCCTGCCGCCGATTAATCCCGGTGACGGTGCGAGCGGTTTCGAGGCGTCGGTCGCAGCGGGAAAAAATCTCGGCGAGGGATTTTCTGTCTATGGCGAGTTCGGCTACCGCAACCGCAACCACGGCGTGCCCGACGATTTCTTCGGCAATGTCGGCATCGCCAAGCAATTCGGCCCGGTGGGCCTCAACCTCGGCTACCGTCGCACGCAGGGCCTGAGCGGCGGCGACATCGGCGGTCCGGGCTTCGGCACGAAGTTCGGTTTCCCCGGCGTGAAAGAAGTCGCGCAGTTTGTCGAAGGCGGCATCGGCTTCACCGATGACGGCGGTCGTAGCTACCAAGTCGGTGCCGCCAAGAATTTTGGCAAGATTCGCAACACCGGCATCGCGACGGTTTATACCTTCAGCATCAGCCTGCCGTTCAAGCTCTGAGTTTTTGTCAGGACAGGTTCATCATTGAGGCGACCCGCCCCTGAGCGCGCTGCGAGGCTCACGGGCGGGTTTTTCGTTTCCAAATCTCCCACCCCGCCGCGAGTGCGATCGCACCGAACTCCACCGGCCGCAGCCACCACGGGTGGCCGAAATTTCCGAGCGACGCGTCGCCGAGATTTAGTCCGGTGACATAAGCCAGACTCACCGCCGCCAGCGCACATAGCCCCGGCGCCGAAATCCGCACCGCGACAAACGGCCACAGCCACAGCGCATACCACGGATTCGCCACCGCCGAGAGCAGCAGGAACGAACCGTAAACCCATTCGCCCGGCGGCAACGGATCGGGCGCGGAATCCGGGCGTGATTCAGCCGCCACGACCCAGCGCATAAAAAGCGCGAGCCCAATCACAGCGAACGCGAGGCCGCACAGCACGCGCGCCGCGGCCGGCGAACTCAGCGCGGCCACGAGGGCGTAAACGCTCGAGTTGAATTCCCACTCCGCCGCCATCGCACGCAACCCCGCCAGATCCGCCGCGTTGCCACGCAGCCAGAACGGCGCGTAGAGAAAAAGCACCGCCCCGGCCGCCGCGAGCCACGCACGCCAGCCCAGCCGCCACAGCACAAACGGCGCGAGCAACAGCGCGAAAATTTTTGCCGCCACCGCGACCCCCACCGCCGCGCCCGCCGCGGCGAACCACCCGCGCCGCCCCAGCCACCAAGCTGCCACGAGCGGCGCAAGCGCAAGCGCATCGGGATGGGCGTTGAA
>JANOAF010000240.1:0-5933 GCA_031411015.1 Opitutaceae bacterium
CCCGCCCACCACGGTAGAATTTGATGAGTGATCGTCATGGCAGCACGAGGTGCCCCGCCCAGGCGGTGACGAGCGGGTTGATGAGGCGCGTGAGCAGCTGCGGGGCGATGCCCAGCAGGATCATGAGGGCGACGAGCGGCACCAGTGAGACGAGTTCGACGCCGCGGACGTCGGAAAAATCACCGGCTGCAAACCCGGCGCGCGGGCCGTGAAAGACGCGTTGCCAAAACGTGAGCAGAAACAATGCGGTGCCGAGCAGACCGAGGCACGCGACTGCCGCGGCTCCGGGATCGAGACCGAAGACCCCGCGAAAAATAAGGAATTCGCCGACGAAGCCGTTGAGTCCGGGCAGCCCGAGCGACGAGAACAGTGCGATGCCGCAGAGTCCCGTGAAAAGCGGGGCGGCCGAGCGCACGCCGCCGAAATCTTGCAAACCCACGGGCGGGACGCCCGTGCCAGGTGGCATGGGCGTCCCGCCCCTGTTGTTCTTCTCCGCCCGCGCTTGCAGGATTCCCACGCACGCGAAGAGCGCCGCGGCGGAGAGGCCGTGGTTGAATATTTGCAGAATCGTGCCGCTGAGGGCTGCGGTCGCCGCCTCGCTGGGTGAACCGGTTCGGCCCGTTGCGTAGGAGACGGCGAAGAGCGCGAGCAGGCAGTAGCTCAGGTGGTTGATCGACGAGTAGGCGACCATGCGTTTGAGGTCGGTCTGGCGCATGGCGGCCCACGCGCCGAACACCACGCCGCCGAGCGCGAGGGTCAGTAGCCACGGTGCCGCGTCGTGGAGCTGCTGTGGAAAAATCGGCCAGAGGATGCGCAGGAAACCATAGACGCCCATCTTCGACATGACGCCGGTGAGAAACATCGATGCGCCGGTCGGTGCCTCGGCATAAGCCGGTGGCAGCCACGTGTGAAAGGGCCACAGCGGCACCTTCACCGCGAGGCCGAGCAGCACGCCGAGAAAGATAAATTGGAGCGGACCCGCGCCGAGTTTCGCGGCGAGCGAGCCATCGGCCCCGAGTTGCGCGAGCTGGGCAAAATCAAGCGTGCCCACTGTCGCAAACAGCGCGGCGAATCCGAGCAGCATGAATGCGCTGCCACCCATGGTGTAGATGACGAACTGGTAGGCGGCACGCGTCGCGTCGCGACCGCCCCAGAGTTTGATCAGGAAAAACGCCGGCACGAGGCTGAGTTCCCAGAACAAAAACCAGTGGAAAAAATCGAGCGCGAGAAACACCCCGAGTGCCGCGCCCTGCAGCGTGAGAAACAGCGCGCCAAACAGCCGCGGCGAACGTTCGAGCCGCCATGACGCGAGCAACGCGACGGGCGTGATGATCCCGGTGAGCAACACGAGCACGAGGCTCAGGCCGTCGAGCCCGAGGTGGTAATGGACATTGAGCGCCGCGATCCACGGGTGGCGCTCGCCGAATTGCGGCGTGGTGGTGGCCGGATCAAATGCAGTGAGCAGCGCGGCGGAGAGCGCGAGCGTGGACAGGCTGAACAGCATCGTGAGGATGCGGCTGGTGCGGGCGCTGATGCCGCGCAGGACGCTCAATAGCGCCGCCCCGCCGATCGGCACAAAGACGAGGAGCGAGAGGAGAGGTAGCGATTTCATCGCGCGCCTCCCAATAGCACGGCAAAGACGAGCACCACGAAGCCGAACGCCACCAGCAGCAGATAGCCGTGCGCATCGCCGGTCTGCGCGCGCGAATAGGAGCGGGCGCTTTTGCGCAGACTTTCGCTGGTAGCGTCGAAGCCGCCGTTGAGCGCGCCTTCGTCGGTCTCGCGGTTGACGACTCCCGCAAACTCTCCGAGCCGCGACACAAAGCGCACCGCGCCAGCCCACAAATGGCGATCAAGCGCATCGGCGAAGACCGCAAGTGCGTGGTTTAGTCGGCCGAACGTCGCGGCGTAAATTTCGTCGAACTTCATCCGCGCACCGAGAAACGCGAACACCCTGGGGAAGGGGATGGCGAGCGGATCGCGCGCCGTCGATTTTTCGCGGGGCTTGCGACCGTAAAGCGCCCAGCCCACGCCAAGACCGAGCGCGACGAGCACGATCGAAATCATCATGAGACCGTGACCGCCGGCTTCGGCGTGCGCCTGCGGGTCGAGGGTGTGTTGCAGCCACGGCCAATACGGCGTCCCGAGAAAGCCGAGGCCGACTGCGCACCCGGCGAGCAACCCGAGCGGCACCGTCATCGTGCGCGGATTTTCGTGGGCATGGCCGGAGGCTTCACTGCGGGCTGCGCCGAAAAATACCTCGGCCATGAGCCGCGTCATGTAGAACGCCGTGAGCACGACGGCCGCGAGGCCAACGTAGAGTGGCAGGTGCGAAACATCCCACGCGTGCGCCGCGTGGAGGATGGCTTCCTTGCTCCAGAAACCGGAGAAAATAAAAGGCACGCCGGAGAGCGCCATCATGCCGATGGCGAAGGTGGCAAACGTCGTCTTCATCGGGCCGCGGAGACCGCCGAGTTGCCGGATATCCTGTTCGTGGTGCGCCGCGTGAATCACCGAGCCGGCCCCCAGAAACAGCACCGCCTTGAAAAAGGCGTGAGTGAGAAGATGGAAAATCGCCGCCGTCCACGAGCTCACGCCGATCGCCAGCATCATGTAACCGAGCTGAGAGACGGTGGAGAACGCGAGGATGCGCTTGATGTCGCTTTGCGCGACGGCGATCAGCGCGCCCAACAGCGCTGTGATGGCACCGATGAATGCAATCACGGTAAGCGCGTCGGGCGTGAGCAAGGGGAAGACCCGCGCCATCAAAAACACGCCGGCCGCTACCATCGTGGCGGCGTGAATCAGGGCGGAGACCGGTGTCGGCCCCTCCATCGCATCAGGCAGCCACACATGAAGCGGAAACTGGCCCGACTTTCCGACGGCGCCGCAGAAGATCAAAAGTCCGATCGCGGTCGAGCCGCCGATCGCGGCGAGCACGCTCGGTTCCAACACGCCATTGCCGCCGTCGTAGAACAGCAGCGAACCCGTCGAATCGTAGAGCCACAACATCCCGAGCAGCAGTCCGAGGTCACCGATGCGCGTCGTGATGAACGCCTTCTTTGCGGCCGCCGCGGCCTCGGGTTTGTGAAACCAGAAACCAATGAGCAAATAGGACGCGAGGCCGACGAGTTCCCAGCAGATAAAGAGCAGCAGCAGGCTGTTCGCAATGAGGAGTCCGAGCATGGCCGCCGCGAACAGACTCAAGAAACAGAAGAACTGTTTGAAGTGAGCGTCCTCGCGCATGTAGCCCGTGCTAAAGATAAAAATCAGCAGCCCGACGAATGTCACCATCACGCACATGAGTGCCGTGAGTGGATCGAGCAGCCACCCAAGCCGCACCGCGCCGTGCCCGAGATCGAACCACGCGAAGTTGTGGGTGAGGTGTGCCGCTGGATCGTGGAGTGCTCTCACGAGCGCACCGCACGAAACCAGAAACGATAGCGCCAGCGCGGCGATTGCCACCCCGGAAGCGAGCCTGCGATCGCCACGCGGCGCGAAGGCTCCGATGCCCGATGCGAGCAGAGGAAGGGCGGGAATGACCCAAAGGAATTGAACAGGGAAATTCATCACTGCACTTGGCCGCAAAGTGGTGCAAAAAATCGGACCGCGAGGCTGGGTTCCGCGGCGCCGATCGGCGCACGGGCGGCTTTCGCCGGCAGGATAAAACAATTTCTGTGCCTTTTTACGGCCATCGGTTTGGTGCTTGGGTCAGCCCTTCAGCCGATTCGCGTCCTGCAATCGGATGTTTTTCTGATGCCGGTAGATCGCGATCACGAGGGCGAGTCCCACGGCGGCTTCGGCAGCCGCGACGGCGATAGCGAAGATGACGAACATCACGCCGGCGGCGGCTGCGGGATTCGGGCCGTAGCGCCAGAACGTGATGAAATTGAGGTTGGCCGCGTTCAGCATCAGCTCGATGCCGAGCAGGACGAGGATGGCATTGCTGCGCGCCAGGGCGGCGACGAGACCGACGCAAAAGAGCGCGCTCGAAAAGAGCAGGCAGAGTTGCAGCGGCGTCAGGCTCATACGTCCTCCTTTGCTGAACGGTTGGTCGCGGCGAGGACGACGGCGCCGAGTAATGCCGCCGTGAGGAGCGCACCCATTACCAACAGGGAAGCGGCATGGGGGCCCGCGAGGGACTGGCCGATTTGTTTCACGGTGACGCTGGGCGTCGGAGCCGAGGAGTTTCCGAGTTTCGTGCTCAGCACCGCGCCGATCAGGACGCCGAGCACGGCACCGCCAGCGATCAACGCGAGGACGACGCGCCCGAGCGAACCCGGCGCGACCGCGACATCGGCGCGCGATGGCCGCGTGAGCAGCACGGCAAAAAGCACGACCATCGAAATCGCGCCGACGTAGACGAGCACCTGCGCAAACGCGACGAACTCCGCGCCCGCCCAGAGGTAAAAGGCCGCGATGCCAGTCCAGCTCGCGACCAGCAACAGCGCGCTGTGAATGAGATTGCGCAGCGAGATCGCGACCGCGGCGGTGGCGAGGGTGGCGAATGCGATCGTGATGAGCGCGGGGATCATTTTCGATTTTGGATTTTCGATTCTCGATTGCAGGCAAACGGTCGCATTTCGGCAGAACGGCAGTGTCGGCCGGTAATCGAAAATCGAGAATCCAAAATCGAAAATCTCATGTGGCGTAACGATAAGTCCGCGGCGCGATGCCGGAACTGAGCCTGCGCCCGATCAGCACAAACGGCCCGACGATCAGTGCCGCGGCGATCAGCCAGCGCGTGGCGCGAATCACTCCGGTCCAGTCCGCAGTCAGCGCCCAGAACGCGGCGACGCCGAGGTTGATGAGTGCGAGTGGCACGAGGAATTTCCACGCGAGCCGCGTGAGTTGGTCCATGCGGAGCCGGGGAAACGTCGCGCGCACCCACATGAAAGCGAGGAGCAGCGCGAACAGTTTCGCCGTAAACCAGAAATAGGATGGGATGATTTCGAGGAAAGGTAGTGGCGCCTGCCAGCCGCCGAGGAAGAGCGTCACCCCCATGCCGCAGAGCGCACACATGCCGAAATACTCCGCCATGAAGAAGAGCGCATACTTGAAGCCGGAGTATTCCGTGAGATGACCCGCGATGAGTTCGCTCTCGGCCTCGGGCAGATCGAAGGGCGAGCGATTCGACTCTGCCAATGCCGCGACCAAGAAAATCGCGAAGGCCGCGGCGCCCCACGGGGTGAACACATGCCAGTGCGGAACGAATCCCCACGTCCAGCCGGCCTGTTTCTCCACGATGCCAACAGTCGAGAGGCTGCCGGCGAGCATCACGACCGGCACGATCGAGAGGAGTAGCGGCAGTTCGTAGCTGATGAGCTGCGCGAGCGCACGCATGGCGGCGAGCAGTGAGTATTTGTTGTGGCTCGCCCAACCCGCCATAAACACGGCAAGTTCGGTCGCCGCACCGGCCGCGAAAAAATACAGCACGCCCGCATCGAGATCGATGGGCACGAGCTGCCGGCCAAACGGAATCACGGCAAACGTGAGAATCGAAAATGCGAGCAGCGCGACGGGCGCGAGAAAGTGCAGCAGCTGATCGGCGGCGCGCGGCACGATGTCCTCCTTCGTCAGCATCTTGATGCCATCGGCGAGCGGTTGGCCGAAACCGAAGAGGCGAATCTTCGTGAGTGGAATTCCGACGCGATTGGGACCGGGGCGGTTTTGCGCGCGCGCGAGCACCTTGCGCTCCACAATCGTGAGCAGCGCAAACAAACTGGCGAACGCGATCACGACGGTCGCGATCGAAAATAAACTGCCCGCCACCCAGCGCGCAGGCTCAGGCAGGAAACCCACGAGCCAGTCGCGGACGAGGAGCGGGAGACGCTCAAGGGTGGATTCGGCTGGGGTAGCCGCGAACGGGAGGGCGTGGATCGGTAGGGCGCCAACCCACAAGCCACCCCGCGCGGCAACGGGGGGGGAAGGGG
>JANOAF010000241.1:0-2415 GCA_031411015.1 Opitutaceae bacterium
GTGGTCAAAATAGTCTATTCATTTAATTTGTAAGGCTATTTTAACAAAATATAGCTGATAACTTCTATTTATTTAATCAGCAAATCGAGCCAATTTAGGTCAGCATATCTGGATAATATTTCATGCTTATTCGTAATTAATGTAACTCATGCAAATGTTTTAGAACGTTATCTTCAACCAATTGCTGCACCAGTCCAGCTAGTTTTCTAGTTACATTGGGTCGAGCTTCACTGAGTACCAATCTTGTTTTATGATACTTGCAAGTGTCTAGCAAGTCCTGCAGTGCCTGAATACCCGTTGCATCAATAAAAGGAACATGCCCAAGTAGCAACACTAAAATATTGGCATGTCCATGAACATCTTCGATGTGGACACCCCCGCTTTAGTAGACGTTTATTGACTTCCACTTCATTAGCGGATGGATTTAGGGTCGCATCTAATTGCCGACTTGCCACTCCACAAACTCGGTTCTAGCTCACTCTCTAGCGCTGCCATTCATAGGTAATTTGAAAGATTACGCATGATCAGGAAGGATGCTGACTTATGTGATTCAATTAACTTTCATTTATTTTAACTTTGAAGCTGGAATATTGATATAAGTCTTTTCACGCGTATTTACGTTAACCATTCGCTTGCCAGAATCGCTCACAAGCCATGGTAATGGCAAATTGTCCGGGACAACAGTAATTATATGACTACCTGTTGCCACCAGTGGGAATTCGAAACTTCCGAGTGAATTAGTACGTGTTGAAAATTTACCATCAAGCAGTATTGTAACGTTCTGAGCCGGCGCTTCACCTGCGTCTGGAATGCCATTATCATTAGCATCCAAAAACAAATATCCCGAGATTGACCCTGCTGCACCGCCAGATGAACCGCCCAGTGGCACTGATGGTGTTCCTCCTCGTGCCTCATAACGTAAGGTCACAAAAAATGCAGTTCCTGTACTGACTAAAGTATTTACTGGTAGCGGAATTAGAGATTGAATATTAAATGGATTGGAATTCGTATTGCGGTTTTCTAAGTATGAGGATATTAGTGACCAGTGAGAGTTAATACGGGCGTTCAAGTCGATATCTCCACTCACCGTTTTATTTGAACCCGCTCCATTAGACTTATCGTAACTTAGGTTACCATTCCACGAGATATTGTTAAAAAGATCACCTCCACCATTCAAAGAGGCTCCAATATGATCAATATGCTGGCCTGCATTATTTTCAACTTCCCCATAGACTGACGTGCTTAGCCGTGCACTGGCAGAAAGTCCCCAGCCCTGACTCAAAGTAAGTCGAGTATACTGGCTGTTATTTTCAGAACTGGCGTCTAATTGGGCGCGTCCTGTTCCATATTTATTTAGCATATCCATAAATAAATAGCCACTTTCTGCATCTTGTTCTGAGTGTCGATAAGTAGCACTACCCCCTAAACCCAAGGCATGGTTAACCTGATAACGAAGACTTCCGGTCAATAAAACACCATCTGAAGCAATACCTGACACATTTCTCACTGCGTCGAAGCCACCATCCATTAACCACTGCCGGCTATTGTAATTAGCTCTATAATAAACTCCCTCTAAGTTATTGCTTATCGGTGTATAGCCCCAGGATAAATTTGGATCCAATCTGAATAGTCCAGCGTTTTGAGTTACTGATCCAAGTTTAGTTTTGGCATCAATCCATAGTCCTGTTGCATTTGGACCAAGGTTATTCTGACTTTGTAGTAAATTTCCTTGGATTTTCGTGCTGGCATTTTGCCATGCCGCTGTACCATAAAATGATTGACCGCTAGTCTTTGTACTTTCAGCGTTTGGAGGTAATCCAAAAAACTGATTAAAAGATGAGCTGTAACCAGAAAATGTTGAAACATTTTGTGTAGTAACAATCTGGGTACCTATTTGCAATTGAGGAGAGATGTTCCATTGAGCCCCTCCCGTTGTAACAGAGCCGCCTAATTGACTAAATCCATTTAACTTTAAGCCATCGAATACTCCTGGCGATCCAGTTGAAAGCTGTAACTGTAAATCACCTTTATGGAGCCATTCGGTAGAAGCCCCTAGCACAGGGAATGTTGGAATATAAAAACGATATTGGTTGCGAGCAAGATCTATGGATGGTGTGTACAGTGTGCCAATGCCACTGTTTGTATTCCAGCCTCCATCAAAATGCATTCCACGTTGAATAATTGAACCAGCTATCCCTCCTGGTTCAGCGCGCAATACTCCATTTATTGAAAATGCGCCAAAATTCTGTGTTTCGAATTGACTATTAATGATGAATCCATTTTCATGGCTATTATTGGATCCGGTGTTTTTAGTAACACTTGAAACTGCCTCGATACGTAAATAGTGAGGTAGCCCTGAAGTGTCATAATTTTCGTCCTCGTTGTCACCAAATAGAATTGCAGGTGAGAGATTGC
>JANOAF010000242.1:0-10997 GCA_031411015.1 Opitutaceae bacterium
CTTGGGCGAGCTTCCCGTGCCAGGATCTTTCTTTGGCCGGAGGTCAGGCCGGGATTCAGGGAAAGCGTAGCGGTTTGGTTTGGGAATGGCTGCGAGTAATTGAAGAAATGAAGGAGCCTCCTCCAGTTCTTGTGGCCGAAAACGTTTTGGGACTCGTTTCGGCAGACGGCGGAGCCCATTACCAATCCCTCCATCTTGAATTGGTTGCCCGCAACTATCGAGTGGGTGCCATACTCCTCGATGCGATTGATTTCCTTCCTCACTCACGTCCACGCGTTTTTGTCGTCGCCGTTCGCAGTGATGTCGACGTCTCAGATTTTACTCAAAGCGAGCCTGGATGGCATCATCCCGAAGCCATTATCCGCGCATCAAGAGGACTTCCGAATTGGGTATATTGGAAATTGCCCAAACCACCTCAGCGCACTTCCAAACTGGACTCGTTAATTGAGTGGGACGCACCAACTGACGACGAGGCGCAAGCCAAGCGGGTATTATCGCTAGTTTCCCCGTTGCATCAAACACGGCTCTTGCAGGAACTCACAAACGGGTTTCGCGTCGCCCCGGGATATCGACGGACACGCAACGGAAGACAAGTGCTGGAGCTGCGCTTCGACGGTATCGCTGGATGCTTGCGCACACCTGAGGGTGGTAGCAGTCGGCAGGTGCTAGTCTTGCGCCGCGCCGGCCATCTCGCTACGCGGCTTTTGACCGCCCGTGAAACAGCCCGTCTGATGGGTGTTCCCGAGCGCTACAAATTACCGGTAAACTACAACGACGCCTACAAAGCCATGGGCGATGCCGTCGCGGTTCCAGCCGTGCGTCACCTCGCACGCCATTTGTTGGTCTCTCTTGCCCGTGCTTCGACTGCGCATCCAACGGTCTAAAGTTTCCCCTGCATGCCATCTCCGACGACTGCCAAGTCCACCGTGTCAACACACGAGCCCCCGCTCGATACAAAATGTCTCCGCGAGGCTCTGGCGAAATTCCTCAATCAGAAAATACCAGGCCATGGCCGCCTCGGAAGCTGCCGGCACGGCATCTATGCGTTCTTCGACTATGACGGTGAGCCCATCTATGTCGGCCAGACTGTCGAACAACTTGGAACGCGGGTGCGGCGACACCTCACCAACCAACGCACCGACGCAGTCGCTATGGGCGTGCTTGATCCTTTCGAGGTTCGGACCGTGCGAGTGTGGCCGCTTTGGCCCGAACTCGTGCGCGATTTGCCGACGGCCAAACTAAAGACACAGCTCGACGCCCTTGAAGCAACCTTGTTCTCCCAGCTGCTTACGGCCTCACGCTTTCAAGCACTGCTCAATGAAAAGCTGCCCCACGGCGAGACCTTGCCTGTCACCGCGATTCCACCCGGCTACGAAGCCGATTTGGTTGCCGCAAACGTTGCGGTGCTGCGGGAGCATCCCGACGTGCGCCTAGCGCGCCGAGCGGCGGCAATCGCACGGCTCGCGCAAATTATCTCTGAGCGCAAAGTCTCGGTGCAGTTGCGGCGGGTTCTCGTCGCCCAAGCCGAGAGGCTGCAATGGCTGGCGAATGAGCGCGCCGCTGCATTTGCAAATGCGAAAGATGATGATGGCGACGACGATTGAGGTGGTTTGCAGCCCTCCGGAGATTCCGGAGCCAACTTCAAGGCGTTCTGTTCTTCATTTGAATCGTCCACTCGCACTCGAAAGCCCTCCGCCGAAGCAGTGCCTTCGAAAAGACCAAAGCCCTCAAGCTCCCCCCAATCCGCGTGCCGGACTCGGCTGTGCCACTGAACCCATACTAAAATTTTACCATGCCCAATCCCAAGCTCCCGAAATCCCCTCGCATTCTCACAACCACTGTCGGCTCGTATCCCGTGCCCGACTGGCTCGCCGCGCTGCCGAGCGAGCAGGCTGTGATCGACGCGACGCGCGTGGTGTTCGACATCCAGCGCCAAGCTGGGATCGACCTGCCTACGGACGGCGAGATTTATCGCTTCGACGTCAATCATCCCGACACGAATGGCATGATCGAATATTTCATCCGTCCGATGGCGGGCATCTCGTCGGTCGTGGGCCGCTCGGTCACCGATGAATTTTCGCGCCACCACCCGATGGGTTTCCGGCGCAAACCCGCGGGCGTCGTCACCGGCGCGCTCGGCGAAGGCTCGCTCAATCTCCTCGCCGACTGCCAGCGCGCGGCGTCCGTCGCGGGCGGCGCATTCAAGTTCACGGTCACGAGTCCCTACATGCTCGCACGCACGCTGCTCGATCACCACTACCGCGATTTCGACGCGCTCACGATGGCGCTCGGTGAAGTCCTCGCCGCGCAGATGCCCGGTCTCCCGACGCAGTGCGTGCAAGTCGACGAAGCCAACATCCCCGGCAATCCCGCCGACGGCCCGCTCGCCGCCGCCTCGATGAACCTCGTGCTCGACGCGATCGACAAGGGCACGGAGCGCGCCGTGCATTTCTGTTTCGGCAACTACGGCGGCCAGACCATCCAGAAGGGCAACTGGCAAAAACTCCTCTCCTTCCTCAACGCGCTCCACACCGATCACCTCGTGCTCGAACTCGCGCACCGCCCGAAGGCCGACCTCGATGCGCTCAAGCACATCGACAAGAAAATCACCCTCGGCGTCGGCGTGATCGACATCAAGGTGAACCATATCGAGACCGCTGACGAAGTCGCCGCCCGCATCGAGGCCGTGGAAAAGAAAGTCGGCCCCGGCCGCGTGCGCTGGGTCCACCCCGACTGCGGCTTTTGGATGCTCAAACGCTCGATCGCCGACCGGAAGATGGAGGCGCTCGTGCGGGGTCGGGACAAATATCTCGGGCGCTAACCGCCCGCTGGGGCGCCTGCGCGCCACGGCTTTCCGGTTTGGTTGCGTTACTGTAGGCGAGCCCGCTTGCGGGCGCGGTTTGGCGCGCGCAAGCTCGCTGACCTACGGCAGAATCATTTCTGCGTTCATACCGGAATGCCGTGGCCTGCGCGCAGTGAAAGCAAAGTAGCTGTTGCTTTTCCGCCGTTAGTGTTCTTTTGAACACTAATGAACCACGCCTCCTTTTTCATCGGGCAGCAAGTCCCCGCACCATCCCGCGGCCGACTGGATCGTGGCGGCGCGTTTTCTTCCTGAGCCCGACGGGGCCACGTCCGACCTTGTCCTGCACCGATGACGGCCACGCCCGAAAAACTCGCGGCGCTGCGGCACCTCCTCGCCGAGCGTTTTCCGACCGCCAGCCGCGCCCCCGGCCACGCGCTCGCCACGGGAATCGCGGCGCTCGATGCAGCCGCGGGCGGATTGCCGCTCGGCGCCATCACTGAAATCGTCTGCGCCGCGCCCAGCTGCGGCGGTCAGCTCTTCCTCGGCCAGCTCCTCGGCGTCACGCGCACCCAGCGCATCCGCGCGGCGCTGATTGACGCGGCCGATGCGTTCGATCCGGAATCATTTTCCGCGGACGCGATCGCGCATCTGGTCTGGGTGCGTTGCCCGCTCGGCTCCGCGCGCACTGGCCCGCTCAACGCCACCGCCGTCGCCCTGCACGCCGCCGATCTGCTCGCCCGCGATGCCAACCTCGGCCTCGTCATCCTCGATCTGCGGCGCGCGCCTGAGAGCGAACTCCGGCGCATCACGGGACCGCAGTGGTATCGCTTCCAACGCGCCGTCGAACCCGCCGACCTCGCCTTCGTGGTCCTCACCCCGCGGCCTTCGGTGCCGAGCGCCCAGCTCCGGCTCGTGCTCGATGCCTCGCACGCGTTTACCGCGCTCGCCCATGAGCGGCCCGCCCTCGTCACCGCGCTCGCCCCGGTTCTCCAGCGCCAGCGTTTGCAGGTGCGCGCCGGATAAACCCGCTCGCTTGCGCCCCGGCCCGAAATCGCAGAACTCCCGTGTTCGCCGTTCTCCATGTCACCGCCTTCGCGCTGCACGCCGTGCTGCGCACCGAGCCCGGCGCCCGCGGCCAGCCCGCGGCGCTTTTCTCCGGTCACGGTAAAAAATCCCTCGTGTTCGCGACGACACCCGCCGCGCGCGCGCTGGGCGTGGAACTCGGGATGACCGCGCCCCAGGCCGTGGCCCGCTGCCCGCAACTACTCATTCGCTCCGCCCACACTGGAGCCGAGACCGAGGCCCGGGCCGCACTGATCGCGGTCGCGTTCACGCTCTCGCCAACGATCGAGGATACCGCGCCGGGCGTCTGCACGGCGGATTGGCGCGGGGCGGCGCGCGCAACATTCCTCCCGTCCGCGCGCGCGGCCGTCACGCAACTCAGTCAGCTCGGTCTGCCCACCACGGCCGGGATCGCACGCACGCCGCTCCTCGCCCTCTACGCTGCCCGCGCCACGCGCGACGTGCTGCTCGTCGAATCCGATCAGGACTTTCTCGCCCCCCTTCCGCTCGCCACCGCCGATCCTTCGCCCGAACTCGCGCGGGTGCTGGCGCAGTGGGGCCTGCGCACGCTCGGCGATCTCACGACCCTCCCGCGCGATGAGATCGTGCTGCGCTTTGGCGCCGCGGGCCTCGCGCTTTGGCAACGCGCCTGCGGTGGCGCGAGCCGACCCTTGATCCCGCTCGCACCGCCACAGGCGTTTGCCGCCGCGATGGATTTCGAGCAGGAGATCGAAACGCTCGAGCCGCTGCTGTTCATCTTGCGCCGCTGCGTCGATCGGCTCGCCCTGGAGTTGGTCGCCGCCCACTTCGTCGCCGCCGAACTCGCCCTCACGCTCCGCTTCACCGATGACGCGCCCCACACCCGGCGCATCCGCTTGCCCGAACCCACCGCGGACACCGAGATTCTGTTTCGCACGCTGCAGACTTACCTCGACTCGTTGCAGACCGCCGCGCCCATCACGGCCGTCGCCTTCGAAATCATGCCGGCGCGTCCGCTCGTGCGGCAGCAGGGGCTCTTCGATACCGGCCTGCGCGATCCGCACGGCTTTGCCGAAACCCTCGCGCGCGTCGGCGCCCTCGTCGGCTCGGATCGCATCGGCACGCCCCGGCTCGCCCCCACCCATCGCCCCGATGCGGCCACGCTCCACCCGCCTGCCACCGCCATCCCCGCCGCACTGCCCCTGCCGCTCCATCCGCCGCTCGGCCCGCCGCTGCGCCGCTTCCGCCCGCCGCTTCCCGTGCAAATTTCCCACGATGCCGCCGGCGTCACCTATCTCTGGTCCGATCGCGTGCAGGGAGAAATCGCCGCGCGCAGCGCGCCCTACCCGCGCAGCGGCGAGTGGTGGCAACGCGATCGCGCGTGGCAGCGCGTGGAGTTCGATATCGCCTTGGCCGAGGGCGGACTCTTCCGCCTGCTCCAGATCGGCGACGCCTGGTTTCTGGAGGGGGAATACGACTGAGCCATGCCCGCCTACGCCGAACTCCACGCCCGCAGCGCCTTTAGTTTTCTGCGCGGCGCCTCTTCGCCCGAGGCGCTCGCCGAGGCCGCGTTCGACGCCGGACTGCCCGCGATGGCCCTGCTCGATCGCGACGGAGTCTATGGCGCGCCGCGATTCTACGGCCGCGTCTTCGAGGAGAAAAATTCCTTCCGCCCGCGCGTCGGCGCGGAGCTCACGATGGAAGATGGCAGTGTCGTCCCCCTCCTCGTCGCCACGCGCACGGGTTATCAAAATCTCTGCCAGCTCATTACCGAGGCGAAACTCACCGCCCGCCCCGCTCACCTCACGCACGCCGATCTGTCCGAGCGCAAGCGGCCCTGCTACGCGACGTGGGCGGAACTCGCGCGTTATTCCGAGGGCCTGATTGCGCTCAGCGGCGACGAGGAGGGCCCGGTGCGCCGCGCGTGGCGCTCCGGCGGGGCCGCGACCGCCGCCACCGCGCTGGAAAAACTCACCGCGATCTTCGGCGCGGGTGGCGCCGATCCCGCGCGCGCGCGCCTCTTCGTCGAGGTGCAACGCCACCGCCTCCGCGGCGAGGAGCGCGAGATCGCCTTTCTCCGCGATCTGGCGGCCGCTCACCGGCTCCCGCTGCTCGCCACGGGCGGCGTCAACTACGCTATCCCCGAGCACCGCACCGTCGCCGATGTCTTCACCTGCCTGCGCGAGCATACGACCCTCGATGCCGCCGGGCGCTTGCTCGCGCTTAACTCGGAGCGCCACGTGAAATCCGCCCACGCCATGCACGCGCTGTTTCCCGATCTGCCGGGGGCGCTGGAGAATTCGCTGCATCTCGAAGCGCACCTCGAGTTCACGCTGGAAAACCTCGGCTACGAATTTCCCTCTTATCACCTGCCGACCGGCGAGCGCGTGAATCAGGACGAATACCTGCGCGCCCGCACCTACGAGGCCGCGCGCGCGAAGGTCGGCGTGCTGTCGCCGGCGTGGGAAGCGCAGCTGGCGCGCGAGCTTGCGCTGATCGCGCGACTCAAGTTCTCCGGCTATTTTCTCATCGTCTGGGATCTTTGCGCATGGGCCCGCCAGCGCCACATCCTCGTCCAAGGCCGCGGCAGCGCCGCCAACAGCGCGGTCTGCTACGTGCTCAACATCACCGCCGTCGATCCGATCAAAAATAAATTACTCTTCGATCGTTTCCTGAACGACAGCCGCATCGGCGCCAACGGCCGCCCGTCGTGGCCCGACATCGATCTCGATTTTCCCAGCGGCGAGCGGCGCGAGAGCGTGATCCAGGAAGTTTACCGCCGCTACGGCGCGCGCGGCGCGGCGATGACCGCAAACATCATCGCCTACCGCGGCCGCAACACCATCCGCGAGGTCGGCAAGGTCCTCGGCTTCGGGGACGACGCGCTCGATCGGTTCTCGTCGCTCTACGCCAACGGCGATTTCCCCGAGACGCTCGGATTGCAGGAGCAGCTCAAGCTCTCCGGCATCGCCGCCGCGCATCCGCGCGCCGAGGCCATGGTCCGGCTTCAGCACCACCTGCGCGGCCTGCCCCGCCATCTCGGCCAGCATCCGGGCGGCATGGTGATCTCCGCGCACCAACTCGACCAAGTCGTGCCGCTCGAACCGGCCGCGATGCCCGGCCGCAACATCTGCCAGTGGGACAAGGAGGACTGCGAAAATCTCGGCATCGTGAAAATCGATCTGCTCGGCCTCGGCATGATGGCCGTGTTGCAGGAATCGGTCGAACTCTGCGCCGCGCGCGGCGACCACGAAATCCGCGCGTTGAGCGACATCCCGGCGGACGATCCCTTGACCTACGAGCGGATCCGCGCGGCCGACACCGTGGGCGTTTTTCAAATCGAGAGCCGCGCGCAGATGGCCACGCTGCCGCGCTTCAAGCCCAAGAATCTCTACGATCTGGCGATGCAGGTCGCCATCGTGCGGCCCGGACCGATCACCGGCCAGCTCGTGCATCCGCTGATTCGCCGGCGCGACGGCATCGAGGCCGTGGACTACATCGATCCCAGCGTAGAGCACATTGTGAAGCCCATCCTTGAGCGCACCAAGGGCGTAATCCTTTTCCAGGAGCAGATGCTCCAGCTCGCGATGAACCTCGCGAAATTCAAGGGCAGCGAGGCCGAGGAGCTGCGCCGCTCCATGGGCTTCACCAAAGATCCCCGCCGGCTCACGCGGTCGATGGAGAAACTGCTCACGGCCCTCCGGGCGCAGGGCTACAACGACGTCGTCATCCGCAAAGTCGTCAACGCCACCACCACTTTTGCCGGCTACGGCTTCCCCGAATCGCACGCGATCGGTTTTGCCATGCTGGCCTACGCGAGCACGTGGCTGAAAGTCCACCGTCCCGCCGAATTCTACGCGAGTTTGCTGAACAACCAGCCGATGGGCTTCTACTCGCCGGCGACGCTCCTGCAGGACGGCCGCCGCCACGGGCTCCGCGCGCATCCCGTCTGCGTGCAGCACTCGCACTGGGCCTACACCGTCGAGGGCGAGAATCTCATCCGCATCGGCCTGCGCTACGTGCGCGGGCTCCGGGAAGCGGGCGTCCGCGCGATGCTGGCCGCGCGCGCCGAGCAACCCTTCGCGTCGCTCGACGACTTTCTCCGCCGCTCCGATTTCACCGCCACCGAACGCCGTTCGCTCGCGGCCATCGGAGCCTTGGCGGGGTTCACGCCCGGCCGCCGCGCCGCACTCTGGCACATCGAGACCGCGTGGTCGGACGACGAGAGTCTCTTCAAGCGCTTCGCCGAAGCCTATCACGCCGACACCCCGCTGCGCGCCATGACGCGTGCCGAGGAGACGAACGCCGACTTCGCCGGCCTCGGCCTCACAGTCGGCGAGCATCCGATGGCGCAGCTGCGCGCAAATCTCGCTGGCATCTGTCCCGCCCAGGACCTGAAGCAGATCGCGGATGGGCAGCGCGTGACGGTGGCCGGCGCGGTGATTTGCCGCCAGCGCCCGGGCACCGCGAAGGGATTTGTTTTCATCAGCCTTGAGGATGAAACCGGCATCGCCAACGCCGTCGTGCTCCCCGCGCTGTTCGAGCGCCTGCGTCTCGTCATCACGCAGGAACCCGCGCTGCGCATCACGGGCCGGCTGCAAAATGTCTCCAACGTCACCCACGTGAAAGCGGAGGAAATCGAGCCCTTCCGCGCCCCCGATCTGCCGGTGCAGGCCTCGCACGATTTTCACTGAACCACGACGCCGCAGCCTCCAAATTTTTCATTAACGTTCACTTTGACACTCACCGGCCAGCGTCGAGCGTCCTCGCGACTCACTCGTTACGCCATGCCTCCCCATTCGCTGCTCGCAATCCACGCCGTCTTCCATTCCCCACACGCCTCGCCCGGCGAGATCACGGCAGCGCGTGAGCTGGTGCGCCTCGTGAGCCCCAGCGCCACGGTGGCGGCAGCGGTGGGGCCGGGACGCGGTGTGAATGTCGCGCTCGCGAGCAGCTCTTGGTCGGCGAGTTTCAAATTTTCCTCCGGCGCGCGCGAGCGCACCGCGTGGACGTGGCTGCGCATCGCTGACGACGGCACCGGCGAGATCGTCGCGACGCACGGCTCGTTTCTTTTTGCGGCGGCGCGGCTGCTCGCGACTGGCGTCAGCGGCTTCACGCGCGAAAAGCTCGCAGCGGGTTTGCTGTTGCCCGCGACGTTTGGCTGGCACCGGCCGCACTGGGACGCGTGCTTCGCGCAATACTGGCGCTCGGCGCGCGGCTTCGATCCGGAGCACTACGTCGCGACGCTGGCCGAGGCCGGTTTCACGCACGCGGAGGTCAACAGCCTGCAGACGCACATGCCCTACGAGGACTTGGTCGCGTGGGAATACTACCCGCAGTTCTACACCTATTCGCCCGGTTTCAATCATCTCGTCGACACGCCGCTGACCCGCGGGCTCTGGCCGGCGCTCTATCTCGACGCGAATCTGGAGCACACGAAGAAACTCGCCGCCATCGCGCGGCGCTACGGCTTGAAACCCGGCGTGTGCATGTTTGAGCCCCGCACGATGCCGGAGCGTTTTTTCCAAAAATATCCCACGCTCCGCGGCGCGCGCGTCGATCATCCCTTTCGCTCACGGCTGCCGCGCTTCACGATGGCGCAGGATCATCCCGTCGTGCAGCGGCACTATCGCGAGGCGTTGCAGAAACTGATCCGCGCGATCCCTGAGCTCAGTTACATGTCGGTGTGGACCAACGACAGCGGCGCGGGCTTCGAACACACGGCGTCGCTCTACGTCGGCCGCAACGGCGGGCCCTACATGATTCGCGAGTGGCGCAGTCACGACAAAGTCGCCGAGGCCGCCGGCCAGAGCATCGTGCGCTACCTGAAAAATCTCCGCACTGCTGCCGCCGAGCTGAACCCGGACTTCGACATCATCCTCCGCATCGAACCGTTCAAGGTGGAGCACGACCACATCAAGGCGGGGATGGGAAAAAATATCACGTGGGAGGCACCGTCTCTCCTCGTGCGCGGCTACTCGCTCCCCTACCCGCACCCGAAATATCCGGACAACCCCGGCGTCGCGGGCAGCGTGCTGCACACGACGATGGATCGCAGCGAAGCGGATGTGCTCGCGCAGTCGCGCGCCCAGGGCGTCGATCCGGTGCTGCACTATTCGGCCTCGGGCGTCGTGAACCACGAGCCCCTGCTCGGCCTGCCGTTTCCGCGGCTGATTCATGCGAAGCTCGCGGCGGCGCGCACGACGGGCGTAGCACGCCTCAGCGCGGTCGGCGGCCTCGCCAACACCGCCCGCTCGCCCTACTGGCCCAATCCCGTGGCGATTCAGGCCGCGCAATTTTTCCCCGAGCGCCCGATCGAAGACGTGTTGCGCGACTACGCCGCAACGCTCGTCGGCGCAACGGACGCCCCCGCGCTCAGCGCCGCGTGGAAGGATTTCGAGGACGCGCTCATTTGGCAGCCCTTCGTGCCGCTGTTCTGCGCCTTTGGTTTCTGCTGGCAGCGCACCTGGGATCGGCCGTTCGTGCCGGACATCGAGGCGGTGCCCGCCGCCGAGCGCGATTACTACGAGCGCCATGGTTGCTTCCAGTTCAACAACCCCGGGATAAACGATCTCGGCAAAGACGTGCTCTTCGACCTCATCACGCGCGAGTCGGGCGCGAAGATGGCCGCCGACATGGATAGCGAGCTCCTGCCGCGCGTGCGGGCGCTCGTCGCCTCGCTCGATCAACGGATCGCGCCGCTCGCCGCGGGCACACCCGCCCGCGCGGTCTTCACCGACCTGCGCGACCGAGTGCGCGGCTATCTGCACTGGGCCACCTCGCTCCGCAATGTCTGTGCCTGGTGCGAGGGCGTCTATGGCTGGCTCGCCGAAACCGACGCCGCCAAAAAATCCGCCTGCCTCGCAAAACTGCAAGCCGCCATCGATCTCGAACTCGCCAGCACGCGCGGGCTGATCGAGCTGATGGAAACCACGACCACGGAGTTCATGGTCGTCTCCGGCGTGGCCGAAAATACGTTCTTCTACGGCGAGAATCTCATCGAGCATCTCCGCACGAAAATCCGACTCACTGAAAAATACCGACATCACGCGCCGCGAATCGACAAGGGAATTTTCTGGCGCCCGGTGCCGGGCACGACGTGGCCCGAGGGTTGGACGACCTAGGTTTGAAGTAGGGCGGGGTCTCTGACCCG
>JANOAF010000243.1:0-14720 GCA_031411015.1 Opitutaceae bacterium
CGAGGAACTGCGCTCCATCCTCGCGTCCGAACAGAAGCTGCTCGACCTGATCAAAAAGGAACTCGCCGAGATGAAGGCGAAATACACCTCGCCCCGCCGCACCGAGATTGTCGGCTCCGCCGGCGAATTCCGGATGGAAGACGTCATCCCGAACGAGGGCTGCGTCATCACCGTCTCGCACCTCGGCTTCATCAAGCGCACGCCCGTCGCCGAATACCGTTCGCAGAAACGCGGTGGCAAAGGCGTGATCGGCGCCGAGACCTACGACGAAGATTTCGTCACGAATCTCTTCACCGCCTCGACCCACGATTACATCCTCTTCCTCACGAGCACCGGCCAATGCCATGCGAAGAAGGTCTATGATGTGCCCGAAGGCACGCGCACCGCGAAGGGTAAATCCGTCGCCAGTTTCCTCCGGCTCACCGAGGGTGAAAAAATCGCCGCGATGATCTGCGTGAAGGATTTTGCCGTGGATCGTTTCCTCGTCATGGCGACCAAGAGCGGCGTGATCAAAAAGAGTTCGCTCGCCGACTACGCCAACTGCACCCGCGACGGCGGTCTCATCGGCATCAACCTCGCCGAGAATGACACTGTCATCGGCACTGTGCTTACCACCGGCAGCGACGAGCTGATCCTCGTTTCCCATCAGGGCCTCGCCGTTCGCTTCCGCGAGCGCGATCCCGAGAGTGGTGAGGAAAATTTTCGCGCCACGGGCCGCGCCACCGGCGGCGTTACAGGCATGAGGTTCAAGCTCGAGAGCGACTACCTCGATGTCATCGAAGTCGTGGACCACACCGCCAAATTCCTCGTCGCCAGCGAAGCGGGCCTCGGCGTCCGCACCCGCTTTGAGGACTACCGCCTCATCAACCGCGGCGGCAGCGGCGTCTGGGCCATCGCTCTGCCCGAAGACGGCTCGGTCAACCTCGCTGGCGCCCTCAGCATCAAGGACACGGACGAAATCATGCTCCTCACCGCCAAGGGCCAGAGCGTCCGCTGTCCGGTGAACACGATCCGCGAGGTGAATCGCGGCGGCAAGGGCGTGAAACTCCTCACCCTCGCTCCCGGCGACAAGCTCCTCAGCATCGCGCGGATCGTCGAGACCGACGAACAGCAGGCCGCCAACGCCGAGCCCACGGGCGAAGCGCCACCGCCAGCCGTGTGATCGACCTGTAGGCGGGGTGCATTCACCCCGCTTAAATTTTCGCCCCAAAATCGCGCGCCGAGTTCGGTCGTCTGCCAGCCGGCGCCATTGACCATCGCACGGGCCATCGCACGGGCCTCAGCCGGCCGATCCTGGAAAGGCCAGCTACGGTAAGCGTGCCAGACGCAACCACTGCTGGCCGCTCCACGTTCCGGCCAAGCGCACGCACGCCCCGATCAGAGCCCAGGCCCCCAGTTGCGTGACCAACGCCGCGCCCCGGATCACGGCCAGCGACTGCTGCCTTTGCGACAGTGACCAGCCGGGTGCAAATGCATTGGTGAACGCCAGTAGTAAACCGTCGCCCCAAAGTTCCGCCAGTATTAGGGCTAGGAACAGACCCGCCCGTCTGCCTCCGAGCGCCGTCGGAGCATCGCGCACCAGCCACGGCAGCATCCACCACATAAAAATAAATTTGTAGGTGTATGAAGTGCCGACGAAAAAACACAGCGTGAGCATGGCACCAGCCATCGTCGCCGCCGCCGCGCGGTTTTCGGACTCCACGATCCCGTCGCGTCGCGCTAGAGGCGCGGCAACCAAACAGTAGCCGAGCCAGCCGGCGCCTCCGCCGAGAATCCACCCGACCACAGACGGAATTCCGTCCGGGAGCGTGCCGCTCAGGAGGGCGGCACCAAATCCAGCCAGCCCGCTCGTTTGCGGCCCGAATTTGGCCGCCGTTGCCAAAGCCGGGAGGACGCTCGGCCACCCGATCAGCACCACCGCCGCGCCCAACCCGAGCAGATAGAGCATTTCACGCCGACTCGCCGCCCGCAAAACCATCAGCAATCCCGCGGCGGGAAAATATTTTAGCACCGTGAGTGCGCCCACGAGCACGGCCGCAATAGTCCGCCCGAGCTGCGACTGCCATTGCAGACAGCCCAGCACCCCCGTGCAGGCGATGAAGATCACAAGATCGTTGTTCGCGCGGTAAATCGCCAGCAACCACGCCGGAGAAACGAGCACCGCGCCCGCGATCACCATCTCCTTCCCGCCCCGGACTGGCCACGACAGCGTCACCGCCGCCAAAAAGCAGGCCAACAGCGCGACGCCCAGACTGCCCGCGTCAGATCGCGTCAGTCCGACCTTCCCCACGGCTAGCCACCACGTGGAGTAGAGATGCGGACGCCCAAAAGGATCCAACGGATTGATCGCGTAAGGGTCCAATCCCCGCACCGCAGCCTCGCCCGCCGCCAGACTCCCCCGCAGATCAAAAAAAATCCCTTCGCGACCAAAGCCGAGGATGCGCCCCACCTCCGGCCAGACGAGCACGACACTCCAAACCAGCCCGACAATCGCCAGCAGCACGAGGCGGCGCCATCGATCGCCCTGCACCCCGCTCCGGGTATTCGTATCCGAGTTTTGGTCCGCTTCGGGGATAATGGTGGGGAGAATCGGGCTTCATCCTTTCACGACAATCCCATTATTCACCCTTGGAAACCCGCCCGCCGGACCATTTGCCATCGGCCGCTCGACTTTGAACCAGACTAGCGAACGGACATTCCCATCCGACGGAATCCAAAAGCGAAAGACGCCGGGCTATTTTCCCGCACCCACCGACGTGACCTTCACGCGCTGCTTCACGCCCTCGACCGTCATCCAAAACGTCCCGAGCATGCCCGGCCCGATTTTCACGGCCGGACTCAGCACCAGTGGCGACACATAGGTCGACTCGCCGGCGGATTGCCAGCGCTGCCCGTTTTCCAGCGTGAAGATCGTGCGGCCCTGCCAGCCGCGAAACTCGCCCACAATCCGACTCTCCAGGGTCGAATAATCAATCTGCGTGCCGGGCGTCAGCAGGACTTTGGCTTTTGCGAGCAGGCCACTCTCGGCTTTTTTCCCGGCTTCGTCCCTCGCTCGGACTTGCGCCTCGGCTGTCGCCGTGGCGGCGCGTGCTTCGGCCTCAGCGCGCGCGGCCTTCGCCTCGGCTTTTTCGCGAGCTTCGCCCGCCACCGCCGCCTCGCGGCGCGCTGCCTCGAGCGCGCCACTCTTGAAGTCGCGCACGAGCGCATTAAGTCGCGCCAGTTCCTCGGGCGAAAGCTTGGCCAAACCCGCGGCGGAGAAATCCTGTGTCGGAATCGCCTTGGAAAACGTGTCTTCCGCCGCCCGCGAGACCAGCGCGAAAATCCCCGCCACACTCGCGATCCGAATCCAGCGTTGCATGGGGCGACGCTCGGCGCGCAGCCGTGATCGCGCAAATTATTTTTCGCCGGGGCTGCGGCGCTTTTCTCCTTTCCTCTTTTGCCGTTCGGCATTCGCTGTCCCTCGCATGCCCGGCCGCATCACCTCGCTCCTCGCTCCTTCGCGCATTGTTCTGCATGTGCAGAGCACCAAACGCACCGCGGCCCTCAATGAAATCGCGCGGCTCCTCGACGGCCATCCCGACGTCGCCAATTTTGCCGGCTTCTACGACGAGCTCCTCGCGCGCGATCGCCTCGACACCACCTGCCTCGGCAACGCCGTCGCCCTCCCGCACGCCCGCACCGAGCACGTGAAGCAAATCGTCCTCGCCGTGGGCCGCTCCGACGCCGGCATCGCCTTCGACGCCAACGGTGAAATCGTGAAACTCTTTTTCGTGCTCGGCACGCCCAAGATCAAACCCGGCGACTACCTCGCCGTCGTCAGTGCCCTTTGCAAAATTCTGAAGGACCCGGCCGACCGCGCGAGCTTCCTGAACGCCCCGACGCCCGAAGCCTTCATCGCCACCATCGCTGCCGCCGAGGCGAAGCTAGGGTTGTAAGGTCGAACAATCCAGAAGCGGAAGGCAGGACTCCGGCGTTGAGCTGTGCAATCCCGCAACGAAGAAGATTCGTTGTGATCAACTCGGCACACGTCGGCCAATTTTCGCTCGCTTGGGATTCGACACGACCCGATCGGCCAACTGAATAGGACCATGCTTCGATCAACGGAATCCATGCGCTCATGATCCGCTCCTTCATCTTCAGTGACGGCAAACTGGTCGGGCAGGATCTTGAACTTGAGGCCTTGCGGCTTGTCCGGGCGGACAAGGGCCTGCTCCTCTGGGTCGATCTCGACCATGCGACGCCGGAGGAAATCAAAACCATCCTAGAGGGCGTTTTTCAGTTTCACCCTCTCGCCATCGAGGACTGCGTGGCACCCAACTCGCTGCCGAAGGTCGAGGACTACGAAGACTATCTGTTCATCGTCACGCATGCGGTCGATTTCACCCGCACCGAAAAATTCAATTCCACCGAACTCGATCTATTTCTGGGCCGGGACTACCTCGTCACTTTTCACACCGCGCCACTGCGCTCGGTCTCAACACTCATCGATCGTTACGCCAAGAGTGCGGTGGTGGGCCCGCGCGGCCCCGACCGTATCGCACACACGTTGATCGATCTGCTGGTTGATAACTACGCCCCGGTGATTGAAGAGCTCCGGGCCGAGCTGGAGGAACTGGAGGAGCACGTGCTCGCCAAGGAGTCGTTGCAAAAGAAGCTCGTAAACGAGTTGCTCCACGTGCGCGGTGATTTCACCCGGTTGCGCACCATCGTCCGCCCGCAGCGCGATGTGATCGAGCGCCTCGCGCGGGGCGACAGCAAACTGATCCGCCCTAAACTGCTCCCCTACTTCCGCGATCTACGCGACAACCTCGCGCGGTTGGAGGACACGGTCGCGAGTTACCACGAGCGCCTGATGATGGCCTTCGATATTTACCTGAACAAGGCAGCCTTCGAGGCCAACGAGGGCATCAAGTTTCTCACCGCCATCACCGCCGTGACGATTCCTGTCATGGTGATCGGCACGTGGTTCGGCATGAATTTCAAGACCATGCCCGAACTCGAAAACGGCTACCCTTGGGCGGTCAGTTCCACCGTGGTCACGACGGTGCTGATGGTGATCTATCTGAAAAAGAAAAAATGGTTCTGAGCTGGCGGGGCCGTCGCTGAACCCCACCGTCCGAAGGCTGGCGGTTGCGTTTCGATCCCGGCTGGGTTCCGGCTACCCCGCCCTAAACTCGCGCGAGAAACTTCTCCAACCGCGCTTTAACCGCCGGCCATTCGGTGGCGACGATCGAGAACATCACCGAGTCGCGCACCCAGCCGTCGGGCATGATCATGTGCGAACGCAGCACGCCTTCGCGCACCGCGCCGAGCCGCGCGATCGCAGCCTGCGAGCGCTCGTTGCGCGCGTCGGTTTTTAACTGCACGCGATTCAGCCCGAGGGTGTCGAAGGCGTGGCGCAGCAGGAGATACTTGCACTCGGTGTTGATCGCGCTCCGCCACGCAAATTTGGCCAGCCACGTGTAGCCGATCTCCACGCGGCGGTGGACCTCCGAATAGTCGAAGAGGGTCGTCCCGCCCACCGCTTCGCCGCGCGCGAGGTCCATTATCGCAAACGCCGCCAGCTCGCCGCGTGCGTGCATCGGCATGACGGTCTCGCTCCACACCCGCACCGACTCCCGCGGGTCCGGGCGCATCGAGGGCATCCAGCGCCACAGTTCGGCGTCCGCGCCGTGGCGAGTGAGCGCGCCGAGGTGCGCGGAGGAGAGCGGCTCCAGCCGCACGTGGCGACCGACGAGGGTGAGGGGGGAAAGCTTCATGGGCTGAAAGCGCGTCGGGGATTCGCCGCTTGAGTCGCCGCGCCGGCAACGAAATTCTCCCGGCCATGCGCACAGTCCTCCGGCTCGCCTTGGCGTTCAGTTCGTTGGGCTGCCTCGTCCGCGCGCAGACGCCCTCAGCGGAAGAAGCCGCTTTGCGCTCATTCTTCAGCGAGGCTCTCGCCCGCGGCCAAGCCTTCGGCAATCTCAGCGCGCTGGTCTCCCAGCATCCGGGGCGGCTCAGCGGGTCCAAGAATCTCGTCGGTGCCGTGGTCTGGGCCGAGAAAACTCTCGGCGCTCTCGGCCTCGACCGCGTCTACAAACAGGACGTGCTGGTGCCACACTGGGAGCGCGGCGGAAAGGAAGCCGTCACGATGCTCTCGGGCGGATCGATTGTTGCGCTCAACGCGCTTGCCCTCGGCGGCTCGGAGCCCACGCCGTCCGGTGGCGTCATCGCGGAAGTCGTCGAGGTGCAGTCACTGGATGAAGTCGCCACGCTTGGGCGCGAAAAGATCGCCGGCAAAATCGTGTTCTACAATCGGCCACTGGATCCGACGACCGTGAATCCCGGCACGGCCTACGGCCGCGCCGTCGACCAGCGCAGTCGCGGCGCGTCCGCCGCCGCACGGCAAGGCGCCGTCGCCGTGCTCGTGCGCTCGATGACGCATGCGCTCGACGACTTGCCCCACACGGGCGGCATGACCTACGCGCCGGACGCTCCGCGCATTCCCGCCGCCGCGATCTCGACGCTCGCGGCCAACAAACTCAGCGCCGCCCTCAAGCACGACGCCCTCGTCCGCGTGGGCATCAAACTCTACTCGCGCTGGCTGCCCGACGCGCCTTCGCACAATGTCATCGGCGAAATCCGTGGCTCGGAGTTTCCCGACGAAATCATTCTCATCGGCGGCCATCTCGACTCATGGGATGTGGCACCCGGCGCGCACGACAACGGCTCGGGTGTCGTGCAATCGATCGAGGTGCTGCGGCTCTTCCGCGTCCTCGGAATCAAACCGCGCCACACGGTGCGCTGCGTCCTTTTCACCAACGAGGAAAACGGCCTGCGCGGTTCGATCGCCTACGCCACGGCCATGAAGCAGAAAAACGAGAAGCACCTTCTCGCCATCGAGACCGACAACGGCGGCTTCCAACCCCGCGGGTTCAATCTCGGCAGCACGCAGGGCGATCTCCACACCCGCGCGAATACCCGCTGGGCTGGGCTCTTCGCACCGTATGGCTTGCACACTTTCGTCAAAGGCACGGGCGGCGCCGATGTGAGTTCGCTGCTCACGCAAGGCGTGCCCGTCGCCGGTCTCACGCCCGACTCGCAGCGCTACTTTGACTATCATCACACGACGGCCGACTCGATCGACACAGTGAACCCACGCGAGCTCCACCTCGGCGCCGCCGCTCTCGCGGCGCTCGTGTGGCTGGCCGATACTCAGGGTCTCTGAACCGGAACGCTTCTGTTCGGAGTCGCTCGAGCGGAACATGCCCAACCGAATCGCTGTAGGGCGGGGTCGCCGAACCCCGCCGATAAAAACGCACACCAAAGAAAAGGGGTGAGCAAACCCGGCGGGGTTCCGCGGCCCCGCCCTACAACTTGGCCGCAGAGTCGGCTGAGAGCCCGGAGTTCAGCGCGCCATCAACGCGCGCAAAAAAAGAGGGCCGAACTTTGAGCCGCGAGCCTTGAACGGAACCCCTTCCGACCAACCTGCACGTCATCAAAATCCGACCCTCCGCGAGCAAGTTGGTGTGCCCGCGAGCGAAATGCACCCAGCCAAACTACCGGAATTCCGGTAGATTCGAAATTTGACTCACAGTCCGATTTTGCCGCGCCGCGATCCAGTCGCCGATCCAGCCGGGGCGAACATCACACCGCTTTCACGCGACCGCTCGAATCACCGATGCGATCCAAGCCCTTCACGCCCATGCGATCGGACATGCTGAGGAAGAGATTGCTCATCGGCTGGCCGCCGAGCTGCGTGTAGCGTCCCGGCGTAAGCGTGCCACCGCCGCCGCCGGCGAGCACGATGGGGAGATTGTGATGCGTGTGCCGGTTGCCGTCGGAGTTGCCGCTGCCGTAAACGATCATCGAGTTGTGCAGGATCGAATGGCCGTCGGCGTCTTTCTTGTCGTCGATTTTTTTCAGGAAGCGGGCGAAGCGATCCATATAGTAACGATCGATGCGGCCGACTTTTTCCATGAGCTCCTCGTTGTTGCGATGGTGCGAACAGTAGTGGTGGCCCTCGGGAATCCCGATCTGCGGATAGGCGCGATTACTACCGTCACCGGCGAGGAGCAGGGTCGAGACACGCGTGGAATCGGTCTCAAAGGCCATCGCGAGCAGATCGAACATCAGGTCCATGTGATCGCCGTAGTTGCTCGGGATGCCGGAAGGCGTGTCCGAGTGCGGATCAGGAAGCGCGCCGAATTTCTCGGTGCGTTGGATGCGCTGTTCGATCTCGCGGACGCCGGTCAGGTATTCGTCGAGTTTCTCCTTGTCGGTGCGGCCGAGCTCGCGCTGGAGCGAGCGGGCATCGTCCATCACGAAGTCGAGGAGCGAGCGCTGCGTCTCCTGCCGCATTTGGAAATTCCGTTGGCGCTCGCTGGGCGCGCCGGCCCCGAAGAGACGCTCGAACACAAGGCGCGGGTTCGACTCGGGAGCGACCGGCGTCGTGGGTGAAGCCCAGGACAGGTTGTATTGGTAAGCGCAGGAATAGCCCGAGTCACAGCGGCCCGACTTGCGGATCGAGTCGCAGGAAAGCTCAAGCGAGGGAAAGCGCGTGAGGTGGCCAAGGCGTTGGGCGACCACCTGGTCGATCGAGACGCCGACTTGGATATCAGTGCTATCGGTTTTGCGCGCCCGAGCACCGGTAAGGAAGGTGGCGTTGGCGCGCGCGTGGTCGCCCGCACCATCGTTGCCCGCCGTCGCGTTCTTGTGGTCGAGGCCCCCGAGCAGCTGAACTGAACGCTGCAGCGGTGCGAGTGGCTCCAAAGTCTTCGCGAGCGTGAAGTCCGTGCCTTCACCCGTGGGCCACCAGTTGCCCGGCAGCGCGCCGTTGGGAAAGTAAACGTAGGCCATGCGCAACGGCGCACCCGTGGCGGTGGTCGCCATGCCACCGGCCGCGAGCGGGGTGGAGCTGGCCGCGCGCGCCATCGGCCGGAGGCCGGACTGCAACACGGGGAGCGCCACGGCGGCCCCGAGACCACGCAAAAACTGGCGGCGACCGAGGGTGAAATGACGCTGCGCAGCGGCGTCGGCGGGGCGCGAATCGGGAGTTTTCATGGGCGAGATTCCGTGGGGATGAAGCGTTCGGACGGAGCGTAAGTTACGGTGGCGGGCGCGGCAACGCGAGCGCGTTGTTTTTGAAATGCCGGCGACTCCACGACGCCGCGGATGAGCACCGACATCTTGCCGCCGTCACGGGTCAGCTGCGCGGTGATGTCGTCGATCGTGTGCACGTCGTAATATTCGAGACCTCGGCCGAGGGCGTAGGTGAGCATCTTCTCGGTCACGCAGCGGAAAACATCCAATTTGCGGTCTTGGGCGAGCACGCGCTTGAGCTCCCGCACGGAGGCGAATTTCTCTCCGGTGACGAGCTGCCCCGAGGGATCGATGGGTTGATTCGCCTCGGTGTCGCGCCACGCGCCGAGGGCGTTGAAATTCTCCAGCGCGAGGCCGAGCGGGTCCATGCGTTGATGGCACGAGCTACAAATTTTGTCGGCGCGGTGCAGCGCGAGCATCTCGCTGAGCTTCGGCTCGCGGCCCTTAAAGTCTTTCTTCGCTTCCTCAAGGTCCGGGACGTTGGGCGGCGGCGGCGGGGCCGGCGTGCCGAGGATGTTGTCCAAAATGAAGAGCCCGCGCTTCACCGGCGAGGTGCGCGTGGGATTCGAGGTCACGGCGAGCACCGTGCCCTGCGTGAGAATACCGCCGCGCGGGCTGTCGGCGGGCAACTTCACAAGGCGCATGTTCTCGCCCGTGACACCCGGGACGCCGTAGTGCGTCGCGAGCTTCTCGTTGAGAAAGGCGTAGTCGCTGTCCACGAGTTCGAGCACGCTGCGATCTTCGCGGATGAGGTGCTCAAAAAACATCTCCGTCTCGCTGCGCATGAGCCGGCGGAACGGTCCGTCGAATTCGGTGCGGCCCTCGCGATTGCGCGGCGCGCTGGCACCCATCACCACGCGCATGTTAATCGGCACGGTCTCGACGTCGCGTGCCTGCAGCCATTGGCCGGTGAAGTTGCGAACGAAGGCCTGTGCCTTCGTGTCCGCCAGCATCCGCGCGACCTGCGGGCTCAGCTGGGCACGCAGCTCACCGCGCTTCGCGAGGCCAAACAACTCCTCGTCCGGCATCGTGGACCACAGAAAATACGAGAGCCGCGACGCGAGTGCATACTCGTCGATGAGCGGAAACGGCTGGCCCGCCGCACTCGCCAGGGGCTCCTCGACGCGAAACAGAAACCGTGGCGAGCCGAGAACCGCCATCATCGCGCGGCCGATTCCTTCCTCGAAAGTTTTTCCCGGCTGCGTATACATCTGCCGTGCGAGTGCGACGAGTTGCTTCAACCGCCCTTCTTCGATCGGACGGCGATAGGCCTTCAGCGCGAAATTCTTTAGCAGCTCACTCGCGTAGCGGTCGCGGGCAACCGGTTCCTCGGGTGGGGGTCCGGCGGGGAAAAAACGCGCGTGATTTTCCGGCACGGTCCAGTGCTTCGGATTCAGCGGGCCGCGCACCTGCACCGACGCCACCCGCACCGTCACGCTGGTGTTGCCCGGCCGCGCCTCGCGCACGCGCGCCTTTTCGGCCGAAACGACCGCCGCGGCATCTGTCGCGACCGGCGGCAGCGGCACGATTTCAAAAGCGACGGTATGGCTGCCCGCCTCCCACGCCAATTCGAGTTCGTGTTTGAGAGTTTTGCGCTCCGCCCAGACTACATCTTCGGTGAAAGCCACCTTGCCGTCTATCGTGCAGACGAGTTTGCAGTGGCTCGAGTCAAAGTCGAAGGAGCCGCGCGACTCCAGCTCGGCCACCACTTGGTATTTCTCCGCGCGTTCGACGGTAAAATTGCGCGTGACGATGGCCGCCCGCTTCGCATTGAGGTTTTCGCCGTTGATACCGCCCTCGCCGCGAAAATCCTTACCCGACGCGCTGCGCTCGCGCATGATCGTCGCGACCTTGGGCACCGCGCGGTCGACGATCGACTCGGCGGCGGCGAGATACTTTTCCAAATGCAACGGCGAGATCGTGAGCACGTCGCCGTTGTTGTCGAAACCATTGCCACTGTCGTCGGGCGGAAACTCCGCCTCGGCGTTGAAATCGTAGCCCATCAGGTCGCGAATCGTGTTGCGATACTCGACGCGGTTAAGCCGCCGCGCCGTCACCCGGCCCGGATCAGGATTTTTGGGGTCGATGGCAAAGGCCTCGTATTTGACCCAGCGCGCGAGCGTGTCGATTTCGGCGTCGCTCGGCCGGAGATTGTCCTCATCGCGCGGCGGCATCAGGCCGGAGCGGACATTTTTCAACGCCGCCAGCCACATCTCGCGCTGGGCGAGCAGCTCCGTGTCCGTCGCAAACGAGTCGAACGAGACCTTGCCCTTGCTGATCCCGTTGCCATGGCAGTCGTAGCAATACTTCGTCAGGAGCGGCTCGATTTTCTGATGGAAGCTCACCGCCGCTGCCGGCTCCGCCGCGATGAGCGACGCTCCCACCCCGCCACTGCCGGCCAACGCCGCGGCGACCACGACGCCCGTCCGGCTGCGGGCGAAAAACAGCGGAGTCGGCAGTCGGTTCATCACCCGATTGACGCTCGGGAATTCAGCCGGTTGCGAGGTTTTTTCCGAGCGAGGAACGCTGCGGGTCAAACGGGGAAACCAACTGCTCCAGCGGTTGGGCGGACAACGTAGCCTCGATGACTTCACAACGCGCTCTGAGGCTGAGCGTAGAACACGAAGAAGCCGGAAGCCTGCGGCCCTAGTAAACCGACTAGATTTCCCGTCGGCACAGATTCATGGGCCCAGAATCCCCTCGTCCAAGTGCTGGATAATCAGCTCCTGAACGGTCGCAAGGAAGAGGTAGCACATGAAGGCGCGGCGGAGGGGCTCGGTGAGATTTTCCATTTCGATCTCGCCGCTTTCGAGGGCCTCGTCGTCGAGTGTTTTCAGGCTGTGCTCGCGCAGGCGGAGGCGGAGCGCGGCGGCGGCGCGGACGAGCACCTCGGCGTTTTCCTCGTCGAAGGCGACGACGCCTTCCTTGAAAAATTCGTCGTCGAAGAGTGCGAGCAGCGCTTGCACGTCGTCGTTTTGCGTCACGAGCAGGTCGCCGACCCATGCGCCCCGAAACTCCTCGTCGAGGTCCGGCAGGCCGGCGGGGCCGGCGAGGTTTTGGCGCAGGCCATCGGCCAGCTCCTTCATCACGTCGAGCAGGGGCGCGACGACCGGGAGGGCGAGTTTGACCTCAATGCGCTTCATCGGGCTCGAGGACGGCGGTGAGATGCCATTGTTGTAAAGTGAAGACGTAGGCCTCGGCCTTTTCGCGGTGCCCCGTCCACACGATGGAGCGGCCCTGCTCGTGCACCTCCAGCATGCGCTGGCGCGCGGTCGACTCGTCGAAGCCGAAGATTTTCTTAAACACGAGGACCACGTAGGACATCAGGTTCACCGGGTCGTTGAGCACGACGACGCGCCACACACGGCCGAGCGCGAGCTCGGTGCGGGTCTCCTCCTTCGGCTGTGTGGCGGTGCTGGACTTGGTCACGGCCGAGGAGTGAACGCGCGGGACGGCGGCGTGCAAATCTGTTTCCACGGAATTTTTGCGGCCTGCGTGCGGACGCAGGGGCGTGCCTCGTGTGCGCCCCTACAATCGGAAAGCCCCGATCAAGATTGGCAAGAAACTGAGCTGCGCCCCGAGGCGGCGCATTGCCCACGATTTTCTTGCCGTGTAGCATCCAAGCAGAGGAGTTTTGTTGGCCCAACGATGTCAACTACGTCCGCGTCCCAACCGCCCTCCCCCGCCGCCGCGGGTTCGCCGCGTTTGCTCACGTTGGGCCTCGCGGCGCTCATCGCCCTCGCGAGCTTGTTTGCCTATTGGCGGGTTGGCGAAGGCGGCTTCGTTAACCTCGACGACGACGCCTACGTGGAGCAACAACCGTTGGTCAACCAAGGTCTACGTTCCGCCGGCCTCGCGTGGGCCTTCACCGGTTCGCACAGCAGCAACTGGCACCCGCTCACGACGATCTCGCACCAGCTCGACTGCGAGTTGTTCGGCGTGAAACCCGCGCCGATGCACTGGGAAAATCTCTTTTGGCACGCGCTCAACAGCGTCCTCGTCCTCCTCGTGTGGCGCGCGCTCACCGGCGCGCTGTGGCGCTCGGCGCTCGTCGCGGCGCTCTTCGCCCTGCATCCGCTGCACGTGGAATCGGTCGCCTGGATCTCGGAACGGAAGGATGTGCTCTGCGCGTTTTTCTGGCTGCTCGGACTCTGGGCTTACGCAGGTTACGCGCGCCGCGCCACCCTCGGTCGCTACCTGCTCGTCGCCGGCGCGATGATTCTCGCCCTGCTCTCCAAACCGATGGCGGTGACGTTTCCCTGCACCTTGCTACTGCTCGATTTCTGGCCGCTCGCGCGCTGGCCGGCGCGGAGCTGGCGCGCACTTGTCGTCGAAAAACTCCCGCTGTTCGCCCTCGTGGTCGTGCACAGTGTGTTGACGTTTTTCGTGCAGAGCGCCTCCGGTGCGGCAAATTTCGGTGAACGCTTTTCGCTCGGCGCACGACTGGGCAACGCCGTCGTGGCCTACGCCCGCTACCTCGGCAAGACGGTATGGCCCGAGTCGTTTTCGCCGCTCTATTTTCATCCCGGTTACTGGCCGACCGTCACCGTGGTGGGAGCCATCGCACTCCTGCTCGCGCTCAGCGGGTGGGTCTGGCGGCAGCGCCACTCCCAGCCGTGGCTCACGTTTGGCTGGCTGTGGTTTCTCGGCACGCTCGTCCCGGTAATCGGCATCGTGCAGGTCGGCGCCCAGTCGATGGCCGATCGCTACATGTATTTCCCGATTCTCGGCGTGTTCACGATGCTGGTGTGGTCGGGCGCGGCTGCCGTGGCCCACTGGCCCGCTCTGCGCCGTCCGCTTGCGACCGCGAGCATCGCCGCACTGGTCGCGCTCGCGTTGAGCACGGTCCGACAAGTGCCCGCCTGGAAAAACAGCCTCACGCTCTACGAAAGCAGCATCGCGGCCGGCGAGGACAACGCCGGCGTCCGCTACCTCCTCGCTGTTTCTCTGCAAGCCGCCGGCCGCCCCGCGCCGGAGGTGATCGCCCAATACCAGCACGCGCTCAAGCACAGGCCCGACTACATCAACGCCATGACGCAGCTCGCCGTCATCGCCCTTGGTCAGGGTCGGCTCGACGAATCGCGCCAGCTCATCGAAGCCTCAATCCGCGCGGAACCCAAGAATCCCAACCTGCACCAAAACCTTGGGGCGTTTTTCGTGCGTCTCAATCGGCCCGACGACGCCGTGCCCCACTTCGAACAGGCGCTGCGGCTCAGTCCCAAGCTCGCCAGCGCGCACCTTGAACTCGGCCAGATTCGCCTAAAACAAAACCGCCTTGAAGAGGGACGCGCGCATTACGAGGTCCGCGCCCGCGCCGAGCCGTGGAATCCTGACGCCCTTACCGAATACGGCACCATTCTCGCCAACCTCCAGCGCCCCGCCGAGGCCCTCCCCTTTTTGGAACGTGCCCTCTGGATCCGCCCAAATGATCCACGCGCGAAGCAGTCCCTCGAGTTCACCCGCGGATTGCTCAACAAAAAATCCTGACCGACGTCGGAACAGATCGGATCGATGTAGGGCGGGGTCGCCGCACCCCGCCTTCCGGGAGCGTGTGAACGCGTCCTCAAACCCGGCGGGGTGCGGCGACCCCGCCCTACAAAAAATTACCCGCTCGCCTTCGCTCGCGCCTCCGCGACACC
>JANOAF010000244.1:0-11698 GCA_031411015.1 Opitutaceae bacterium
GTGGCGCTGCTCGGCGCCGGCACTTTTTTGAATGTGTTCTGGGAAAAACTTCCGGGCGGCGCGGCGAAGCTGCAGTCGCTCGGCTGGCTGATTCAGGCGTTCTCCTTTTCGCTGCTCGCGGGGATGCTCACGCTGTTCTACCGCGTCATCCCCAACACCCGGGTGTTCTGGAAAGCAGCCTTTATCGGCGGGCTCGTGGTGGGCGGACTGCTCGTGCTGAACAACGTGGTCGCGTTTCTCTACCTCAAACGGGTGTTTCTGGAACGCGACCTTTACGGTTCGCTCGCACTCCCGTTTGTCGTGATGTCGGGTCTCTACGTTTTCTGGCTGTGTGTGCTCACCGGCGGCACCGTGAGCTACGCGATCCAGAACGTGCATTTCCGCAACAGTCAGGCGGCGTGGGGTTCGTTGACCGAGGCGATGCGCGAGCGGATGACGCTCGTGGTTTTCCTCACGATTTGCCGGCGTTTCAACGAATGCATGCCACCGGTCTCGGTCTCGATGCTCGGCACCCTCCTCAAGGTGCCCGCGCAGCTCCTCAACGAGTGCCTCAACCGCCTCGTGAGCCTCCAACTCGTGACCGCGCTGCGGCCGGACGTGCACGGGACCGCGACCGACTATCTCTACCAACCGGCCCGGCCCCTGAACCGGATCACGCTCTACGATTTCAAAACGCTCGATGACAACCTCGGCGAAGATCCGGTCGGCAGCTCGCTCGAGCGCATCGATCCGCTGGTGCCGCGCTACACGGCAGCGCTGGACAAGCTCGGCGAGCAGGAATTTTTCAAACAGACCGTCGAGCAGTTGCTGGCGCAGCATCCTTTCGACGAATCTCGCCCGCCGTTTGCCTTTGGCGAAAAGCGCGGCGCGAAGTAGCACAGCGAAGCGAAGTCCGGTCGCACAACCGCGCGATGGCACGTGAAGCTCTGCGGCGGGTGTAACCGGAAGTAAGGTCAGCCCGGTGCTTGCGGTGGCACGCGCGTCCCGCCCGTGGGCTGAAAACCACGGGCAAAATGCCCGTGCCACTCCAAACCTTAACTTCACTTCCTGTTACGTCCCTCTGCGGCAGAGGCGGAATTCGCCCTTGCCACCGGGCTCGCCCGACCTAGCTTCCGACCTTTTCCCCCTATGATTTCGTGGATCCAGAAATACTTTCAGCAGCACTTCAAGGTCATGTTTGCCGTCCTCCTGGGCGTCATCATCATCTCGTTCGTCTTCACCATCGGTGCGGCCCCAGGCATCGGCCGAGCCGACAGGCGCATGATCGACCGGGAGTTTTTCGGCTACAACCTCGCCCTCCAGTCCGATCAACAGCGGCTCTTCGGCGACGCGGGCCTCAGCGCCCAATTGCGGGTCGGAGCCTTCGCCCAGCTGGAAAATGAGCAGATCCAGAATTACGCGTTTCAGCGCGCGGCGACGCTCCACCTCGCCGATGCGTGGCATCTCCCGGAAGCCACCAACGACGAAATCAAAAAACAAATCGAAACGTTGCGCATGTTCGCCGGCCAGGACGGCCAGTTCGACGCCAAGACCTACACTACTTTTCGCGACAACCTGAAAACCAATCCCCGCGGCCGCACTGAGGCCGACATCCGGCGGATTATCAGCGACGATGTCCGCGCCGAAAAAGTGCAGGAGCTGCTGGCCGGTCCCGGCTACGTCCTCCCCGGTGAAATCAAGCGCCAGCTGGTGCAGGCCGACACCTCGTGGACCCTCGCCACGGCGAGCGCCGACTACGCTGGCTACAAGCCCGAGATCAAGCCGACCGACGCCGAGCTCACCGCGTTTTTCGAGCAATCGGGCGGGCGCTACGACATCCCCCCGCGGATCGTCGTCAGCTACGTCGATTTTCCCGCGCTCAACTACGTCACGAAGGTCGAGGTCAACGAGGCCGAGGTGCGCGCATACTACGATGCGAATCCCGCCAGCTTCCCCAAGCCGGCCAACGCGCCGAAACCCATCCTCCCCTCGCCGCTCCTCACGCCTCCCGCCGCCGATCCGGCCGCGGATTTCATCGCGGTGCGGGCGCAGGTGGAATCGACCTTGAAACTGCAGAAGGCGCAGAAACTCGCGAGCAAGGCCGCGAGTGACGTTTCGCTCGCGCTCTACGAAGCCAAGGCCACCACGCAGCCCGCGATCGATGCCCAGCTCGCGAAGTTGCAGCTGAAGCCGAAGGATTTGGCGCCTTTCTCCCGCGAGGCCGCACCGCTGGAACTGAGCGGTTCACCCGAGCTGGCCGCGCAAGCGTTTCGCCTGAACAAGGACAAGCTCGTCTCGGACGCGCTCACCACGCCCACCGGTGCCGTCATTCTTTTTTGGAAGGACACGCAGCCCACGCGGAAGCCCACCTTCACCGAAGCGCGCGAGAAGATCGCGACCGACTACCTTGAGAGCGAGCGCCGCAAACGCTTCGTCGAAGTCGGCAAGTCCGTGAAGAGCCAGATTGAAGCGCGGCTCAAGGCCGGCGACACGATCGAAGTGGCCGCTGCGACTGCCGCCACGACCTCCGGCCTCAAGATTGAAGCGAAGACGCTCGCGCCCTTCACGCTACGCAGTCGGCCCCAGGATGCCGACTACACCGTGCTCAGCACGCTGGAGCGGCTGGAAAAAGGCCAGCTGTCCGACATGTCGATGGGCGCGGACAAGGGCATCTTTGTTTACGCCGTCGAGAAGAAAGCCCCCGACGTCTCCGACGCCAATCCGCAGTTCGCCGAGACGCGCAAACAAATCGCGAGCTACAGCGGCCGGGCCGGCGCTGGTGCCTATCTTTCGGAATTGGTCGAAAAAGAACTCAAGCGCTCTGAGCCGAAAGCGCAGTAACAACCGCGGTCCTCTGACCGACGCTTTTCCAAGCCCGTGCCGCCACTTGTGCAGCACGGGCTTTCCTTTGGTGGGGGAAGCGCCCACGATTTTTCCTCTGTCATGCCGCTTCGGTTCTACGCCCCGCTCAAGCTTCCGTGCCGCCTTTGCGGGCCGGGCTTCGAGCACCGGCAAGCAGCGGCTGCACCCGACCTCACGGCTTGTCCGAAATGTGGTCAGAATGTGCGCCGCGCCGCGGCCAATTCCGTAAATTCCCCGAAACTTTCGGCACCACTTTCCGTCTCGCGCGCCAGACAGGCCGGCTTCACCGTTCTGAAACGCACCCCCGGGGGCGAGTATGAAAAACAGTAACTTTCGCTCGCCCTCAGTGTTGTATCCCGCATTTGCTGATCTACGTCTTTTCCCTCACGTCATGCCACGCTACCTCGTCCGCGCCCTCCTCGCCCTCACCCTTAGCCTGACCGCATTCGGCCAGACGCCAGCAGCCACCGGCAGCGCTTTCTCGCTGGAGGACGCCATCGGCCTCGCGCTAAAGAAAAATTTCGACCTGCAAGTGCAGGCCTACGCCGTCGAAAATGCCAAGGACGCGATCGCGATTCAGGAGGCCGCCTTCGATCCCACGATCAACGCCGCACTGCGCCGCAACGTCTCGCAATCCGCCTCCACCACCAGCCGGCTCGACGGCACGGCCACCACCGGTCCTCGCGCCGACAATACCTCGGCAACCTTCGGCGTCACACTCCCGCGCCTCACCGCGACCAACGGCACGGTCAGCCTGAATGCCAACCTCACGCGCGGTGTCACCAACTCAGTGAATTCGCTCATCAATCCGAGCTTTGGCAACGGCATCTCCGCGAACCTCACCCAACCCCTCCTGAACGGAGCGGGCCGACAGGCCGCCACTTCCGCCCGCGATCGCTCCAAGCTCGGCCTCACCATCGCCACGATCACCTACAAGAGCCGCGTCCTCACCGTCATCAGCGACACCGAAAACGCCTATCTTAACCTCGTCGCCGCCCGCGAGACGCTCCGCATCCGCCAGCTCACGTTCGACTACAACCAAAAGCTCTTCGAGGAAAACCAAGCCCGGCGCTCGACCGGTGTCGCCACCGATCTCGACGTGTTGTCGGCCGAGGTGGGTGTCGCCAATGCCCGCCGCGGCATCGTGCAGGCCCAGCAGAGTGTCGCCGACGCCGAGGACCGCCTCCTCAATCTGATCAATCTCCCGAACTTTGACGCGAAGGTCGGCGCGGTCGCCTTCAACGAGTATAAGGACGGCGCGCCCAATTTTGCCGCCTCCTACAAGCGCGCCCGCGAATTTTATCCCGACACGCTCTCGACCGAGGAATCGATCAAGCAGCTCCAGATCGATCTTGAGACCGCCAAGCGCAATAAGCTCCCCACCCTCGATCTCACCGCCGGCCTCGGCTATAGCGCCCGCACGACCAGCGAGGGCTACGGCCAGGCCATCGCCAATCTCCCAAACGACCACGGTAACAACTGGAACCTTGGGCTCACTTACTCGACCCCTTGGGGCCGCCACGCCGACAAGGCCCGCTATCGCACGGCGCAGAGTTCGCTCGCGTCGCGCAAGGTGCAGCTGGAGCAGTTGGAGCAGACTCTCCTCGTTAACGTCCGCACTGCCGTGCGCGCCGTCGAGACCAACATTCAGGCCGTCGAAATCGCCGCCAAGGCGACCGAGCTGGCGCAACGCCAATACGAGCAGCAGAAAGCCCGGTTCGACGCCGGCCTCTCCACCAGCCGCCTCGTGCTTCTCGCGCAGGATGATTTGGAAAACAACCGCTTTCAGGAATTGAGCGCCCGTCTCGCGCTGCGCCGCGCCGCCGCCGAACTCGGCCGCTTGGAAGGCTCGTCGCTCCAGCGCTTCCGCGTTCAGCTCCCGCAGTAACGGGTCGACCGCGACAAAATCCCTGCGCATCAGCGCAGGGATTTTTTTTGCCCGCGCATAACGTCGCCTTGCCTCCAAAACCATATTCATCGCAGGTGCACGCGGCTCTCCTCGACGATCCAGCAGGCTTCCGTCGCTCCGCGTCTCGCCATGAAAGCCTAAATTGGCTCTGCTGCTGGTATCACTCATGACCGCCGCCCTCCTCGTCCGCGCGTTCTTCTGGCTCTGGTTCTTCGGCGCTCTCGCCTCCGGCCATTTTCTGCTGCTGCAACGCCTGCCTCCCGCCGCCCTCCCTGCGCTCATCTTCGGTCTTGTCGCCGTCCTACTCTATGCGTTGTTCCGCGTGGCCGTCCTGCGGGCTTGGATCATGGCGCTCGATCTCCGCGCACTCGTGCTCGTGCACCTTACCCGTTTTGTCGGAATCTACTTTCTCATTCTCCACCAGCGCGGCGAACTCCCCTACGCGTTCGCGGTCCCGGCGGGAATCGGCGATATCGTCGTCGCCGTCATGGCGCTGCCGGTGGCGTTTGCCCCGTTGGACGAAGGCCCGCGCCGCCGCGCGGTTGTGATTTGGAACACCGTCGGCCTCGTGGACATTCTCCTCGTGATTGCCAGCGCCGCGCGCCTCAACCTCACGGCTCCGGGCGAACTCCGCGCGCTCACGCACCTGCCGCTCAGCCTGCTGCCGACGTTTCTGGTCCCGCTGATCATCGTCACGCACGTGATCATCTACGTGCGCACCTCGCGCGCGCAGCCGCTATTTTGAGCGGAAAATTTCGCTCGCGACCACCTGCTCGATCAAATCGCGAAACCGGTAGTCGTCCGCCTTCGCCGCGGCGAGAATCCGGTCCACCGCCGGCCGATCCAGCGCCTCGATCCGGCGGCCGCACGCGTAGGTGAGCAGGCGCTCCGTCAGCATCCGGGCAAATTGATCCTTCCGGCCGACGAGGATTTTTTTCAGCTGCGCGAGATCCGCGAACCGCTGCCCACCCGGCAACTCGCCCGCCGTATCGATCGGCCCGCCCTTTTCGTAGCTCGTGCGCAGCGCGCCAATCGGATCGAAACTCTCGAGCGCAAAGCCCAGCGGATCGATTTTCCGGTGGCACTCGAAGCACGCGGGATTGTCGCGGTGCTTGGCGAGAATTTCGCGCATGGACTTCGCGCCGCGAATATCCGGATCAATCGGCGGCACGTTGTCCGGCGGCGGCGCGGGCGGCGTGCCCAAAATATTTTCCAACACCCATACGCCGCGCGTGACCGGCGAGGTCTCGATGCCGTTGGCGCTCACGGTCAGCACGCTGCCCTGCCCGAGCAATCCGCCGCGCAACGGCGTATTGAATTTGATGCGCTGGAACTCGTGGCCCTTCGCACCGGGCACGGCGCTTTCCATCCCGTAGAGGCGCGCGAGCGGGCGGTTCGCGAACGTGTAGTCCGCGTCGAGGAAGCGAGCGATGCTCTCATTGCGGTCGATGAGATCACGAGTGAAGAGTTGTGTCTCCCGCTTCATCGCCGGCTGGAGATTCTGCGCGTAGTAGCGGGTGAAGGTGCTGCGCTCCGGCGCCATGTCGCCGAGGCTCCGCAGATTCAGCCATGCATCGAGGAACCCCGTGATAAATGCTTCCGCGCGCGGGCTCGCCAGCAAGCGCCTCACCTGCGCGCGAAGCACCTCGGGCTTCGCTAGCTCGCCGCTGTCCGCGAGCCGGCGCAGCTCGGCGTCGGGCAGAGTCGACCAAAGAAAATACGAGAGCCGCGATGCCACCGCGTGGGCGGACAGCGCCCGGTCGTTCGCCGGCACGATCTCCGGGTCGACGAGATAGAGAAACGCCGGCGAACACAGCGCGGCCTTCAGTCCGTCTTTCATCGCGTCGAACGCGCTCTTCCCCTGCTGCCGCCGGCCCGCGACCACCTCCATGAGCCGGTCCACTTCGTCCGCGCGCGCGGGTCGGCGGTAGGCGCGGCCGGCAAATTTCTCCAAAATCTCCCGCGTGCGCTCCGGCGCGAAGGACGCACCGCCCAACACCGCCTGCGCCCCTGCCACCGGCCAAGCGTCGAAGAGTGGCCCGCGGATTTCCACTTCGTGAATCCGAATCTGCGGGACCTGGCCGTGGCGCAATACGGCGAAGCGGTGGGCGACGATCCCCGTCGCATCGCGGACCTCCTCCGGAAACAGTTTGTTGTAGGTGCGCATCACCCGCGCATACGCACTGCGCACGCTCAGCATTCCGTTGGGAAACGTGAAGCGCGGGGCGAATCCCTGATCCAGCCACACGCGAAACGTGTGCCATTCCGATTCGTCGTCCTTCAAAATTGCCTCGCCGAGCTGCGGCTCAATCGGCTGCGGCAGGTGCAGCGCGCCCGCCTTCGCGTTGCCCGCGACCACGCCGAGGCGCAGCGGCATCGAAAGATCGGTGCCGAAGAAATTGGGATCGTAGGGATTCCGGCGAAACTTCGCCTCGGCCTTCACGCGCACCTCGTAGAAACCGTCGGCCGGCACGCCTTGCGCGAAGTTCAGCAAGGGACCGTAGGCCCCCTCGTGTTTGTCGGACATCGTCGTCTCATAGAGGGCCATGAAACGAAAGCCGTTCGCCTCGCGATGCTGGCGCAGCTCGGGCTGCTGGCGAAAATCATCCGTGAACCGCCACGTCTGCTCGCGCGGCCGCTCGCTCAGCGCGAACGCCTTTTCGACGACCTGGTCCGCGGCGTCGAGATACTGTGCAAGCAGGTAGCCGGAGGTGCGCAGCGTGTCGCCGAGGTTGTCCATGTGCAGCGCCGTCTGATCGCGCGGAAACTTCGTCGTTGGATCAAACATCAGCAGGTTGATCCCAAAAAGATCGCCGACGGTGTTGAGATATTCGCGGCGGTTCAGCCGGCGCAGCACCGTCTGGCCGCCCGTGCTGGCGAACCGCGCCTGCCCCTCGGCCACCAGTTGCGTGAGTCGCGCGATCACTTCGCGGACCTCTTGCGCTTCCGGTTGCTTCTCCTTCGCCGGCGGCATTTCTCCGAGGTTCAGTTGGTCGATGATGTCCTGAAACTCGATCAACGTGCCGGGTTTCTCCACGGTCATGGGCAATGTGTCGAAGCGCCGGTCGGCCTTTTGTTTCTCCGGGCCGTGGCATTTGACGCAGTAGTCGGCGAAAAATTTCTGCGCGGAGTGGGGCGGCAGTTCAGCAGCGAGCGTGCGCGGCACGAGCAGCGACACGACGACCGCGAGCCAACGCCATGGCGCCCGGTGATAGCACCGGCCGTGGGCCGGTTGAGCCCGGGCCGCGGCCGGGCCAACACCGCAAAACATCGCCCGCACGTCAGCCCTCACGCCCGCTCCAATCCGCGCAGCGTGCCCGTGCTCAGGCCGAAGCGGCTCGTCTCCACGCCGAAGCGCTGGAGCATGCTCAGGTAGAGATTGCAGAGCGGCACGCGGCCGGCGCCCTTCGCGGGATAGGCGCGATGCTCACCGTGCTTGTAGCCGCCGCCGGCGAAAATCATGGGGAGGTTGAAATTGGTGTGGGCGTTGGCGTTGCCCATGCCACTGCCAAAAAGCACCATCGTGTGGTCGAGCAGTTTTCCATCGCCATCCTCGAGTGACTTCAGTTTCGCGATAAAACGCGCGAACTGTTCCATCTGGTATTTCTCCAGTTTCAGCAGCCCGTCGATGTTCTCCTGCACCTGGCCGTGGTGGGACAGCGCGTGGTATTCCTTGCGCAGGCCGAGCGCCGAGGCCTCGAAGCCACCCGCGATCTCAAGCGTGGCAATGCGCGTCGAGTCGGTCTGGATCGCGAGCGCGATGAGATCGTAGAGCATGGGCAGATCGGAGACAAAACCGGTGTTCGTCGGCTCGGGTATGCCGGGATTGGGCTTTGGCACATCCGCCCAGCGCCGGCCGAGCTCCATCTGCTTTTCCACGTCGCGCACCGAGTTGAAATACTCGTCGAGCTTTTCCTGGTCGCGTTTGCCGAGGTGGCGGTGGAGCGACTTCGCGTCACCGTTCACCGCATCAAGAATCGAGCCTTGGAGCGCAAAGCGATCCCCGGAGCGGGCACGGTCGGCGGCACTGTCCGTGATGAAGAGTTTTTGGAAGAGTTCGCGCGGTCCCGGAATCGGCGGCACGCGCGTGCCGCTGCGGTTCCAGCTCATCACACAACCACCGTGCAGCCCGTCCTCCGATACGATGGTGAGCGCCGGAAAACGCGTCGCGCCCCCGATGGTTTCCGCGGCGCGCTGGTCGAGCGTGATGTTGCCCTCAGGCATGCCCTTTGCGTCCACCTGTTGCACGCCACTGAGGTAAGCGTGAATCGCGAAGTGCCCGCCCTTCACTCCGTGGTCCAAGCCGGAGAAGAGCGTAAAATCGTCTTGGTGCGGTGCCATCGGCTGCAACGTCGACGGCAGATCGTAGCCGCGACCCGTGTTCTTGGGGAAAAATTCCGGCTGATAAAACCCGAGCATGTTGCCGATGCAGACCATGCGCGTCGGGCGCTTCGCGCCGACCGCTGTGCCCGCCTTGCCCGCGACCCCGAGACCAGCGCCGAGCACGCGCGGCGAGAGCGACTCCAATAGCGGCAACGCCAGCGACACCCCCGCGGCGCGCAGGAAGAAGCGGCGGTTCACAACGTGGGGTAAGGTCGGCATGGTAGGACAGTCGCGTGACGTTGGGGAGTGGACGGGGTTTCGATTTTCTTCGTAACCCGAGCAACAGTTCAGCCGAGTCGAGCGATGAGCTCGCGCAGGGTATCGGGTCCGCCGACGTTGCCCGGGAACACCACGTAGGCCAAGCCCGGAAATCGGCTCTCCGGCCCGAGCCGCCACACGGGAATCCCCGGCGCCGCCTGCCCGAGCACGAGCGCCTTTTTCACGCCGAGCCCCCGCGTCGCGAGATCGCTGGAGGTGATGCCGCCCTTCGCGATGAAAAACCGCGGCCGTTCGCACAGCGCCTGCACGATCGCCACCAGCGCCGAGGAGACAGTCTGGGCCGTGCCCAACTCACCTGCGCGTCCCACCGCGCTCACCAGCTGCCGACTCGTAAACAACAATGCGTGCCGCCCCGCCCGCATCGCTTCGTCCGCCGCCGCCGCCGCGCGCGCGATCTCGTCCGCTCGAGCGGTAAGATCGAGCAGGCGATCGACGTGGACCTCGGTCGCGGCGACGTTGGGCGCGGCGAGAGCCGCTTCGAGCTGCTGCGTCGTCTTCGCGACGTAAGAGCCGACCACAATCAATCCGCCTGTGCTCGACGGTGGCGCGATCTCCGCGGCGCTGAGCAGCGCCCGGGGTGCGATGCCGGCCCGCACGCGCACGAAACCCGCCGCCGTCCGCGCGACATAGCGCCGACCCGCCGCCTCGGCTTGCAGGAGCCCATGCACGAAAACCTCAAGGTCCGCATACGCCGCCGCATCGACGGCGATCACTTTGCCGCGCGGGAGCGCGAGGAGCTGCGCGCACACCGCCAACGCGCCATCCGCGCCCCGCAGCGTCTCGATCGCGATGTGCGCCACGTCGGCGGCGCGGACGCGACCGGCGGTTTTTTCCTCGACCCAGTCAGCGAGCGCCGAGCTGCGGTAGCCGAATGTTGCGTCGCGCGCGAATTCAGTCTCGCCCGCCGGCACGAGGCGCGCGCCATCGGCGACATAGTGCACCCCATGAATCGTGTAACGCCCGCCCTCGAAAAACGCCGGGATGAGCAGCGTGCCGTCCACCGGTTCGCCGAGCGCGGAGACGAGCGCATCGACCTCGCCGGGAAAGTGTCCGCGCAGCGTCGAATCCCCCCGGCTCACGACCGTGAACGGCCGGCCCGTCGCGCGCGCCGCCGCCGCGAGATTGTGCACGAGCTCGCGGTTCAGCGCCGCCGCCGCGGGCAGCGTGAGCGCACGGGTGTTCGTCAGCACGTAGAAGCAAGGCCCCGTTTCGCGCAGCGCGGTCGCGAGCGATGCCACCGACCACTCCGTCAGCACGGGAATGCCATGCACCGTCTGTGTGCCCGTCGGATCATCGTCGAGCACGACGAGTTTCCGCCCGCTCGCCGCCACGAGCGCCTGCACTCGCGCAAAGTCACCACGGTCCATCGCAGCCGGGAGCGATTCAATCAAGGGATGAGCCATCGGGAAAATGAGCAGTAGTGCAGTGGCCGAAGTTTCAACCGTGCGATGCGTTTCGAGGCGTCGAGGCGAACAGGCATGGCGATTGGACTGCCACCGCTCGGGGCGCGTTCTTCCTACTGCAGCACCCGAAACATGCTCGTGTAGTCGTCCGTCCAGAGCGGGATGTTGTTGCGAGGCGCGGTCGGGCTCGCGGCATTGCGGATTTGGGGGCGGGACATGAATTCCTGATTCTTGCTGAGGATCATCCACGTCGAGGCGTAGAACCACCACGCGCCCTCCTCGTCGTCGCCACCGCCGTCTTCGCTCTCGATTTGATATGCAGGGAACCCGAAGGCGCGCGCGGCGTTCTCCACCACGGGGCGCAGGTCGAGGTAGCGGTTGGAAATATTCACGAGGATCACGCCGTCGGATTTCAGGTGGCGCTGGTAAATCTCGAAGGCTTCCTTCGTGAGCAGGTGCACAGGGACGGCGTCGCTGCTGAACGCGTCCATGATGAGAAAATCCAGGTTCTGCGGCGCTTCGCGCTCCATCGAGAGCCGGCCGTCGCCCATCACGACCTCGATCTTGGCGTCGCTCGTCGCGAGGTAGCTGAAGGGCTTTTCCGCGACGCGCTTCACCTCGGGATCGATCTCGTAGATACGGAGGTAGTCGCCGGGTTTGCCGTAGGCGGCGATCGTGCCGACACCCAGGCCGAGCAGGCCGATGCGCTGGTTCTGCTGCCGCGGGAAATTCCGCAGCGCCAAACCCAGCCCGCTCTTCGGCCCGAAATACGAAGTGATCGCCCGCGCGCGATTTGGGTCGGCAAACTGGATGCCATGCGTGATGCGGCCATGTTGGAGCAGGTAGTAACGCGACGACGGATCGTCCTTGCCGTATTCTTGCA
>JANOAF010000245.1:0-2328 GCA_031411015.1 Opitutaceae bacterium
GAGAATGAGGAGAGGAACGGGAAGCTGGCGACGGTGCGTGGAACCTTCACGCTGAAGGACGACAGCACCCTGCCGCTGAAATTTATATTTGGCATGGAGGATGGAGGATGGCGGCTTCTGGAGGCCCGCTCGGCGCCGGCACCCGGGGCGGGCATCGCGGAGGATGTCTTCGCGGTCGCAGCGCGGACGTCGGATACCCTGAGCGCGCGCTCGGTGGAAATCCTCGAGCCGAATGACACGGAGATCCCGCCGGAATCACAACTGCGGCAGCTCGCGGAGGACACGCTGCTGCTCTTCAATGAAGCCATCCAGAATGACGGTGATTTTTCCGGGCTGTATGCCGCCGCATCCGACCGCTGGAAGTATCGTGGGCGTGATGCAAAACTGGATCCCTACAACAATGACAACCGGCTGACGATCGGCGCGCTCCGCAAGGCGTTTGAGGCGGCGATCCTGGCCAGGGTGGACATCTCTCCGATCCAAGGGAAAAAAATGATCCTCTCCGAGCCTGCGCGAGTGAATTCCGACGGCGTGCTGGTGCTGAACGGCACGTTCGAGGCGGCAGTGTTCCAGGCCAGCATCCCCGGCAGCCCGAGGCGGGTCGTCTTCATGCTCGAATACGTCCGCGAGGCGGCGCAGTGGAAACTTTTCGGCCTCACGGTGAACATCCTCGCGCCGGAGAAGAAGACGGCTTCGAAGCCCTAGTGTTCTGACCCTTTAATGTCTTTACATACTAGCTTGGCGCGGGCGGCGTTGATTTTGCGGAGGATTTCCGCGCCCTCGGCACGCCAGCGGTAGGGCTTTGGAGAGAGGTTGCGGGTGGCAAGGTAAGCCTCGATGGCCTGGGTCAAAGCGCCCACGCTGCCGAAACTGCCCTCGCGGACGACGTCCACGGTGAGGTCGCGGAAAAAACGCTCCACCAGATTCAGCCAGGAGGAGCCCGTGGGCGTGAAGTGGAGCTGCATGCGCGGATGCTTGGCGAGCCAGGCGCGCACCGCGGGGTGCTTGTGCGTGGCGTAGTTGTCCACGATGAGGTGGAGGGCCAGTTCGCGCGGGGTCTGCTTCTCGATCTGTTTGAGAAAGGCCAGCCACTCGGCGTGGGTGTGGCGGGCGGCGGTGGTGCTGTAGATTTTGCCGTCCAGGTAATTGAGCGCGGCGAAGAGCGTCACCGTCCCGTGGCGGGTGTAGTCGTGGGTGCGGGTGCGGATGTGGCCCACGCCCAAGGGCAGGCCGGGCTGGGTGCGTTCGAGCGCCTGGCACTGGCTCTTTTCGTCGCAGCAAAGCACCAGCGCCTTGTGGGGCGGCTGCAGGCAGAGCCCGATCACGTCCCAGAACTTCGGCTCAAAGTGGGGATCGCGCGAGAGCTTGAAGGTGCGGGTGAGATGGGGCTTGAGGTCGTTGCTCGCCCAGAGTTGCTGGACGCGCGTCTTGGAGACACCCGCGTGCCGCGCCATCGAACGGATGCTCCAGCGGGAGCGGCCCTTGGGCGGCTGGACCACGGCGGTGAGCACCGTGTTGATTTTCGTCGGCGGGAGCACCGCCGGACGGCCGGGGCGCGGCTGGTCGTTGAGCCCCGCGATCCCCTGGCAAAGGAAACGCCTGCGCCACAAGCCGACGCTCACGCGGCTGGTGCGTTCGCGCCGGGCCGCGGCGGTGTCGTCGAGACCATCCGCGCAGGCCAGGACGATCCGCGCGCGCCACGCGAGCTTCTGCGGAGTCGAATCGGCGCGCACCAAACCGGTGAGGGCGGCGCGTTGCTGGCGGTCAAGCACGACGGGGGTGGCGGATCGAGGCATGGGTGTATTACAGCCACACCGCAGTCCTATGTAAAGCTATTAACAGGCCACTACACTAGCTGCGCAGCGCTTCGAGTGCGGCGGCGAGGGATGCGCAGTCGGTGATACTGAGCACGGGCGTGTCTTTGCGCGTGCGCTTCACGAGTCCGGCGAGCACGCCGCCGGGGCCGAGCTCGAGGAAAAGCTCCACCTTCTCGACATCCACGAGGAACTCGATCGTCTCCGTCCAGCGCACCGAGCCGGTGACCTGCGCGGCGAGTGTGTTGCGGATTTCCGCGGGATCGGCGACGGGGCGCGCGGTGACGTTTGCGACCACGGGAAATGAGGGCTGCTGCATCGGCGTCTTCGCGAGCTTCAGCACGAGCTGGTCAGCGGCGCCGCGCATGAGCCGGGAATGATACGCGCCGGCGACGTTCAGCTTTGCGCATTTGCGGACTCCGCGATCGCGCGCGACTTCGAGAAGAGCCTCGATTTTCGACTCGTCGCCTGAGAGCACGATCTGGCCGGGGCTGTTGAAATTTGCCACGTCCAC